>JBJKRP010000068.1:0-18466 GCA_046704565.1 Ignavibacteriaceae bacterium
GCATTAGACGGCATAAATAACGGCGATGATCTTAATTCTGTAAGGCAGAAAGAAAATCAGGCAGGCAATTTGTTTAATGCGGCTGCTTCCGAATCAAATAAATTTATCGTGCAGTATCCCGATTTAATGCGGGTAAGAAAAGATGCTGTGGATGCCGGGGCAGAAATTTACGCGGCTGAAATATGGCGCAGTGCAGAAGAAGATTTGACTGCGGCTTCGAAATTATTCGCTGAGAATAAAGCCGGCGATGCGGCTGAAGAGGCTCTCAACGCAAAGAACGAATATCTTGCAGCAAAACATCTGGCTGTAAGAACAAAGCTTCTTGCTAAGGTTGATAAATTAATAAAGAAGTGCGAAGATGAAGATGCAAAGGATTTAGCTCCCAAGTCTTTTAAAGAAACAAAAACTATTGTGGATTCTATTAACCAGAAAATTAATAGCAATGTTTACAGCTATTCGCCATTGAAAGTATTGGCTGACAAAGCGGAAACCGGGGCTGAACTTACTCTTAAGATAATCGACACCATAAAAAGTGTTGATAGCGGCAAACAAACATGGGAAGATCTGATGTTAAGCTGGAATGTCTTTTCTGAAAATAGTTCGTTGCCGGCTGCAAATAAAATTGATACCGCACTGTCTATTATATCAGATACCGCGGCTATATTACCTTATCAGGAGAAATTACAAAAGAAACCGGCTGCAAAAATTTCCGAGCCGGAGATAAAAGTTAACAGGATTCCGTCTTATGTTTATAAAGAATTTAATTCCGGTGAAGCAGTCTTTATAGACGACGGTAAGGAAATTATTATAACGCTGCCGGATGTTAAGTTTTCAAAGGGGAGCTCTGCAATCGGTTATTCTGTCAGAGAGCTGCTGGACAAGGTAATCTGCTCGTTCGACTACTTTAGGTATAACAGCATTAATGTATCAGTCTTTAGTAACGATCTAAATATTCCCTCTAAAAATAAGATACTTTCGGAGAGAAGAGTGAGTAATATCCGCAGGTATATTCTCCGGCACGGTAATACAAGAATAACCGACATTTCAACAGCCGGTTTTAGTGAAAATAACCCGGAGTCTGCAAATGGAAATTGTGTTGTGAAATTTATTCTAAAACAATGAAGGGACATCTATCTTAAAAGGTAAAAAAAATATACCCACAGAATCTTTTCTTAAAGTGAAGGCTTAAGGAAGCAATATCCAATATTTGTTCTGAAACACTCTGTTTCTTTCCGGAAATATTATTTTAAACTCTCAATAAAAATCTTTTATCTCGTAAATCATTTTCGTTTTTTGGCGATGACAATACAAGAAGTTTCCCAAAGACTAATCAGGCTTTGCAGCGAAGGAAAATTCCTGGATGCACAGCACGAGCTGTATGATAAAAATATCCTTAGCATTGAAACAGATGGTTCTAAAACAACAGGCTCATCTAATATGCATGCTAAAGAACAGCGCTTTCTTGACGGCGTTGCGAAAATACGTATGATTACGTTTTCAGAGCCGTTAATAACAGGCAATTTTTTTTCTGTCATCTTGAAAATGGAAGTCGATTTGAAAAATGGCGGTAGCCGGAGCCTTGAAGAGATTTGCGTTTACCGGGTAAGGGAAGGGAAAATTGTGTTTGAACAGTTCTTCAGTTAAAAATGATTAAATATAGGAAGGTATTATGGTAACTAAGGAAAATCTTTTGAGATTATTTAGGAAAGAGTTTGCAACGACCCTGAAAGTACTGAGAGCATATCCGCCGGACAAGCTGGAATTTAGTCCGCACGAGCGTTCAAGTAATGCCCGCAAGGTAATGTCCACTTTTGTTCTCGAGATGTATTTAATCCAGTCTTATGCTTTTGGAAAGAATATTGACCGGTCAAAACTTTCAACCTATAAGCCGGACAGTTTACAAGTTCTAATTTCGGATTTTGAAAAACAATCGGGTGACGTTCTTGCCGGATTAGATATATTACCTGAAACAGAAATGAAAAGACAAATTGAATTTGCAGGCATTAAAATGTCTGCTGCTGAATTTATGCTGATGATGCTTTTTGACCAGATTCATCATCGCGGACAATTATCTGTCTATATAAGAATGGCAGGCGGTAAAGTCCCCGCCATCTACGGTCCTTCTGCAGATGATCCTCAAACAAACCTGTAAAAAAATTACAGCGAAGTTCCGACTTTAAGCCTCATATTGAGGAATAAAGTTATTACGCCGAACCTGCCATGTATATCGTTCGAAAAGACAACAGATGGACCGAGAGCAAATGAGCTGAACGCCCAGCTTTCGCCAATCCGCTGCACCATCAGGTCAACTACGTATTGAGGCTGCCTTACATCGCTCCGGATGAGTCCGTCGAAGCGGAAGTCGAAAGTGCTTCCGGCTATGGAAAGTTCTCTTCCCGAAAAACCGACATGAAGCTCATTCAGGTATCTTGCTACATAAACCTTAGCCCTGGTAGAACCCAGTACCTGGAGCGGGTATCTGAATTCCCAGTTATAATAGGCTCCGTCTATAACTTTGGTAGTGTAATTTTTAACGTCATATTTGTGGAAGTCGGCGAGATTGGAAGCAGTCGGCTTCACTAAAGATTTCAGGTAGCTAAGCTCAAGAAAATTTCCGAGAGGAATAGTATAACCAATCACGACGCCTTCGGTTGCATAAAGATTATTCCAGTTATTGTTGTGCTTAATTTTTGTGAAGGCATCGACGGTACTGTAGAAGCCGCCGTAAAATCCTAAAATATGAAAATCGCCTTCGACGAAATTTGTCTCGAGAGCGCCTGAATATGGCGTTCCCAGACCGAAAGAAATCCCTATGTCTTTTTTCAGCGGGATCCCGAAACGCTCTCCGCCGAACAATTGAAGGAACGGATTAATATATGCAAGAGTTGAGGATATCTGGTACAAGCTTGGAGGCTTTAGTAGATCTTTAAATCTTATTTTGCTTATAACCCTTGTAAATACACTTCCAAAGTTTATGTTCTCTTCAAGATTTATCTTAAACGGATACGTAACTACCTTCGCTCTTGTTACAGGATCAAGCGCAAGGAACGGGTACAAAGTTCCTTTGACCGATATGGTTTGATTGTTAGGGTCGCGCAGGTCGACAATAATTTCTGCCTTTGGATCCGGCGGCTGAATAAAAAGTTCTTTTTGAATCTTTATAAACAGACTGTCGTCCAAAGGTTCCATCTGATAGTAAACAATTTTTTCTCCTTCTTCTGATTCTTGTGCAAAAGTCCTTGAAAACGATAATAGCGTCAACAGGCATAAAATGCCTAAAATTAATTGTAATCTTAATTTCATTTCTTCTTTCTTAAGTAAGTATTTTTTTATCTGGAAAAGTCGGTAAAATAGAACGAATCGCCGGCAACGACATGAGCCCTTGATATTTTATCGCTTGCCGTAAAGAAGAAATTGGCTTTATATCTTCCGTCTGCGTCACGTAAGTTACCATACTTGTCTACCCAGCTATCAAATTGATCTTTGTTGCCGGCAATTTTAAGAGATACATAGTAAACATAATTTCCGTTACTGTCTTTGTATGGACCTGAAACGGAGATAGGTCCGGTATAGGAAATCTTTAGCTGATCAGGTCTTTGGTAAATAACCGATACATTAAACACGGTGATATTCTGAAGGTCCTGAGCATATATATCAGAGCCGCTCATTTTTGTAGTTACCTTTTCTATTTTGATTTCCGGCGGTTTCATAGGCATAACTTTGATGGTCTGTTCCTGCGAGCCGTATTTGGCAATTACTTCGGTTTGTTCCATCAGGTTAAATTTCTTTTCCTGTCCCGGAGGAATAACGACGATAGGGTTATTTAAATTGCGCGGGTCAAATATTGCAGTTGACACGCTGCCACTATTTTTTGCAACGTTCCAGGTATACTGCAAAAAAGTCTGTTTAAGTGAAATAGGTGATTGCATAATAATCTGCTCTTTTGGTTTCGGAGGTTCTTTTACCGGCGGCTGCTGTACAGGCGGCGGAGTATTATCTATCTTTTCTGAAAGGGAGGCTATCTTCATATTCATACTTGCAATCTTTTCTTTCAATTGAACATTTTCTGCAGAGACTTTGGGATTTACCTTAATCTCGAATTTCATCCCGTTGGCGTTAAGCGAATCGATTAGGGTAACAAGCGAGTCTCTTACACTTTTATCCACTACCTTGCTGGTAGAAACTACTTTGTCCAGATCGAGGTCGGCGCCTTTTAGTGCGAGCACTGTAACAACGAAGATGTACAATACCTGGTAGATTATAAACTTGCTGTCTCTGTTTTTTTTTACCATCTCTAACTCTACTTTTTTACTACGATTGATTCGAGGTACTTTAACCCTGTAATGGTTTTTTCGTCGCTTAACGATGAGGAGGCTCTGGAAATCGATTCGGCGATTGTCTTAAGCTGCATTATCTTTTCACTGCTAACCGTTTCAGATAGATTAAACTTTTCCAGAAGTATGTTTAGTGAAGAGAAATTCTTGCCTAATGAATTACTTAGGCTGAGAGTCTGTTCAAGTGCGGCATTAAGATTTTCGACCATGCTGACATTATCGATACTTACCGAGGGCGCAGTAAATCCGTCATTACGGTCTAACTTGTTCAGAATATTCTTAGAGTTTTCAATTTGAACCTTAGAAAAATATTTTTCTTTTAAGTCTTTAACATGATTTACAACGTTCTGGAACTCCACACCAAGCTGGTCCAGAACCGGCTCGAACAGTTTTCCAATTGCAAGTATAATTAAGGCTTTTATTTCGAAAGGGACAGATAATCCCAAAAACACGGTCTCGCCGAGACGGATACTAATTAGAAGTATAGCAGCACCTATAAGTGGCAGCGCAGTGGATATACTGTCAATTACACTAGTGTATGAAGTTATAATTCTGTCTATAGTTTCGGTAGCCGGAGTCCGCTGCACTTCTACAGTAAGCTTATCGTAGGCAAGCTTGGCAAGAAACAGGAATAACAGATAAGTAATAACCGGAAGCCACCAGAAACTAAAAGGAGTATAATCCGACGTTGCCGGCTGCCAGGTTGGGAACATCGCTTTGGCAATGTTTATGGTAACTTTTCCTAAAAAAGGCACCGAAGAAATATCCAGGAAAAAAGAGATAAACAAAGCTACAGCCGATATTATTGCGGGCTTTATAATCAGGTTCAATTTTATTTTTTTTATAGATGCACTGGTGAATTCTTCAATCTCAGTTTCCAAACCGTTCTTTGCAAAAATGTCCGACACAATTGTCGGCTTTGCAGATTCAGATGACCTTTTCTTTTCAATAGTTATTTCTTTCTCAAGCTCATGCATACTAAATACCTCAGATGATAATTAAAAAATGTTTTTCGGTTCCAGACAGTCGTCATTGAACGCCAAGATTTATGCCAGGAAATTTTTTCATTATTAAACTGCGTTACTGTGTAAATGATAGACATTAGCAATCAAGAAGAAGTATTAGGCGCGGTATGAAGTTAAGCAGATCTCTTTATGAAGGTTATTAATTTCTAAAGAAAATTTGGGAAATTTTTTTTTCGCGGGCTAAGGTAATATTTACCTCAAGTAAATTTGTAAAAGAAAAAATTACCTGAACGAAAATTTGTACGATGCGGATTGAAGTAAAGAATAGAATACCGGACACCTGTTATAAACCAACAAGGGTCCGGTATGCGAAATTAACTCTTATCTATGAAAAGCTCTCATTCGATTAATCATTGGTGCATGTCTTCTTTGTCCAATAAACGACAAATCCTGACGTGCTATTTTCTGCTGTTCAGGGGTCAGTATTTGATAAACATCCATTAGATGGTTTGCAACCGCCAATGAAATGGCGTCCGTGTTCTTGTTAATTCTCTCAACTGCTGCGGTAACGTCAGACCTGTCCAGGTTATCTTTCATTTTAAGCGATTTCAGGTCAAGTCTGCTTTTCTGCAGATCGGCTTTTAGATCAATCATCTTTTTCTGAAAATCGACCCTCAGATCGGCTATCTTTGCCTTTTGCTGGTCTGTAAGGTTTAATTTCTTCATCAAGTTCTGCCTTTGAAACATCATCCCGCCGGGGTGCTGGTTCCTTCTCATCTGCATCGGCTGGGCATATACAAACGCCGTAAAAAGCAGAGTAACTGACAATCCAATTACTATGGATAAGATTGTGTTTTTCATTTTTTCCTCCGTTCAATGTATTAGTTATAAGTTTTGAAGTTTTGACATAGGTATAGTAACTTTGGTTTAATAATTTATAAATTAAACCGTAAAGCCTTACAAGATGTCAAATTGAGCAAAGACCAACAGAAAATGACTGAGAACAACAGCGATTTTGATCTTGTACATAGTTTTGTAAACGGTAATGAAAGCTCCTTTAATAAGATCGTTCTAAAATATCAGCAAAAGATTTATTGGCATGCACGCAGAATGACCGGGAATCATCTTGATGCCGACGAGATTGTTCAGGAAGTTCTAATTGTTCTGTATGAAAAGCTGAAGGACTTCAAATTCCAGTCTTCGCTTTATACTTGGATTTATAGAATAACGGCAACACGAAGTATCAACTATTTAAGGAAGCGAAGTCTCAGGCAGGTATTTTCTCTCGAAGACAAAGGCGGTAAGTTGATAAGGAGTAAGGAAGACATTGTTTCGAATATAGAGTCAAAAGAAAAATTGGAAAGACTTGAGGCTGTATTGAAAGAGATTCCGCCGAAACAGAGAGAGGTCTTTATATTGAGAAATTTTGAAGAACTTAGTTATGAAGAAATTTCAGAGATAACCGGAAAGAGTGTGGGTGGTTTGAAGGCAAACTACTTCCACGCATTAAAAAGAATTATGGAGCTAATGAACGAAAATGAAAGCTGAAGAAAGAATCATACTTTACCTGGACAACCAGATGAGTGATGAGGAGAGAAATTCATTCGAAAAGGAACTTGAAAACTCTCCGCAGTTACAAAGCAGACTTGAAAAATACAGGAAGTTGCTTGGAGAAATCAGCACGTCTAAAAATTTAGAGGCGGACAAAGAGTATTTTGCCGAGATGATACCCAAATTCCGCGGCAGGCTTGAACTGAAACAAAGAATGAGATTTATGCCTAAGCTGGCTTTTGGGATGACCACATTAGCAGCCGTTCTGGTTGTCTTATTCTTTGCTTTAAACAGGAGTAACAATTATAAGTCTATAGTTCTAAAAAAGACTGCGGCTCAGTCAACGAATTACAATGGATCGAGCGATCTGAATATTTTATCCGATCAGTATAATCTGGGCACCTTAAGCGCTGCCGAAATTACGTATTCCAACTCGGTACTCGATTCTCTTCTTTATAAAGAATTGAACCTGACGCCGCAGAGCCTAAACGGCTATACTTTTGATAACAACCAGGATTTAAACACTGTGGTACAGGGAATAAATCAAAAAGAAGCCGACGAAATTTATGACCAGCTTTTACATAAGAAAATTTTCTAAAGGGAAAATGATGAAAAAAGTAATTTTTGTTTTTCTTCTCGCTATCCTTTTAACTGCCGGAGTGAATGCCCAGGTAAACATGTCTCAAGGTCCGGGGCAAGGTCCGATGAAGAAGATTGAAGAGCTTGAGAGAGTAAAACTAATTGAAGTACTTAATATGGACGAACAGACCACGTTAAAGTTTTTCTCAAGAAGAAATAAATACAGGCAGGACCAGTTTAAGCTTTTTATAGAATCAAACGATTTGCTGAAAAATCTTGATACTGAAGTAAACAAGGAAAAGCCCGAAAGCAATGAAACTAAAGATCTCGTTTCAAAGTATCTGGAAATAGAAAATAAAATATCGGATAACCGGTTAGACTTTATCAGATCTTTAAAAGATATTTTAACCCCCAAGCAGATCGGCAAATACATTGTCTTTGAAAGAAAATTCAGAGATGAAATAAGACAGATGATTTTCAGAGAAAGACGAAGAGGCATGAGGTAAAAGCTTTTTATCTTTGTCAAACTTTTCTTCATAAAGGGTTGCTTTTTTGATGCCGGGAAATTATTTTTTGCCCGTTATTCTGCGGAAGTGGTGAAATTGGTATACACGCTACTTTGAGGGGGTAGTGCCTTAATTGGCGTACGGGTTCAAGTCCCGTCTTCCGCACAAAAACTCCAACTTTATCAAGCCTTTCGGATTCCGGATTTAAAACAGTAAAATCAAATTAAGCGTAGTGGCGTTAATGCTGTTTTCTCCGCTGTCCTTTCCTACAAGATTCATAAAGCTGTATTTAATACTGACGTCAAGATTCATTGAAGGAATTGCGGTTATAACCGCACCTACTCCTATTGCTGCCCCGTATCTGTTATAGCCGGGCTGAGTATATATTGCCGCCGGATCGGAAATCTGAAGATCGCCGAAATGATTGTAGGCAATATCAACCTCGGCATATGGCTTAACAAGAGGTAAAGGAAGCAGAGTGTATTGTCCCTCGATACCAAGCGAAAAGATATGCTGTTCCGTATTTATGTTTCCTATGCCAGTATAAGAACCGCTTCCTTTGAGATAATGGTAATCGATGAACACGCCGGGCGTAAATGGAATAAGAGGTATATCGAATTTTGCCATTACGGTAAAGTGGTAATTGGAAGTAAATCCTAATCCTCCATCAGATATACTTTTTGTTAAAGAATCCGGATTGCTTAAATAAGTCAAGCCTCCTCCGACTCCAAGCTTTACTAATTGAGCTTCGGAAGAGGAACTTAAAATCAAAATCAAGACAAGAGCAAATAAAGACCGCAATAAGTTTTTCATTTCGACTCCTTAAATAGCTTAATTTCCATATTAATTGTGCAGAACAGCCAAAAGATAATCCTTAACTTCTAAACATAAAAGAATATTGAAAATATTTTACGAAATTTGCATTAAAAATTAACAAGAGTATTCTAATTTAATAAGCGGAAGGTTTAAGAGAACTGATAATCCAAAACTTAATAGCCGGCTTTGCTGCCGCAGTAGTCGTTTCTGTTCTTTCTCGAAAACTAAGATTCTTGACCGTGTCTGGAAGCATCGCGCAATTTGTTTTAGCCTTCTTAATTTTCGGGTTGGGTGGAATAAAATGGACAGTGCCAATAATTACTTTTTTTCTTACCGCGAGCTTACTTTCCAAGCTTCGTGTTAAAAAGAATTCGGCTGTGGATAATTTCTTTGAGAAATCCGGTGAGAGGGATTATTTACAGGTGCTCGCAAACGGCGGAATAGGGGGGATGCTGGTTGTTCTGGCGCAGTTTTACAAACCGGAACTTTTGTTTGCCGTTTACGTCTCATCTCTGTCTGCAGTTTGTGCGGATACTTTTGCTACGGAAATTGGGACTTTAAAGAAACTGATGCCGGTAAACATTTTAACATTAAGAAAAGTTGAACAGGGAACGTCCGGCGGAATCTCTTTGCCGGGGACTGCCGGTGCAATATTAGGCGCTTTCATTATTCCTATATCATCGCTAAGTTGGATAAGTACAAATTTAATTTTTTTTGTTGTTTCTGCAACCGCCGCGGGATTCCTTGGAAGTATTGTTGACAGCATCTTAGGGGCGTCGGTTCAGGCACAATTTAAATGTGGCGTTTGTAATAAAATTACCGAGAAAAAAAATCATTGTGGGTATAGTACTTCGTTATGCAAAGGATATTCGTGGATAAACAACGACACGGTGAATTTTATCGCTTCCTTATCGGGATGTATCTTCTTTATTCTGTTTAACTACTGGCTAAAGGTGTAAATGAAAAAAGTAATTTATTTAATTGTCGTTCTAACTCTAAGCTTCATTTCGTTAAAAGCGCAGACAGCCGGTCAAAAATATTCAGAGGCAATGAAAGCGTATCAGTCTCACCAGTATGCTGAGGCTTATAATCTTTTCAATCAATTCTTTTCCGAATATAAACTTACCGACGGATTATATTCGACAGCGAAATATTATAGCTCTGACGCACTGCTTAACCTAGGGGAATATAATGCAGCCGCTGCAGGATTTGAATTCTTTATTAATCATTTTGCCTGGTCGCAGTTTAGAGATAAGGCGCTGTACAAGCTTGGAATTATTTATTACAGACAGAATGAGTTTGAGCTAAGCCGGGACAGACTGCGCAGGTTGTTGAATGATTATCCCGGCAGCGACCTTGCGGGTTCCGCGCTTTACTGGATCGGCGAATCGTACTCTAAGCAGAACAGGCTTCAGGATGCGGTTATGTTCCTGAAGGGCGCAATAGCCAACTATCAGAACAATAAATTTATCGATTACTCAATTTATACCCTTGCATCTGTTTACGAAAAGATTGGAGATTACAGAAATGCTGTCGCTTATTATGATACTTTACTGTCATACCACAGCGACAGCCCGCTGGCAACCGCGGCTCATATCAGGATAGGCGTATGCTACTTTAAGCTTAAGGAATATAATGCTTCGGTGATTGAGCTTAACAACCCGGCTCTAAAAGAGCTTCCGGATGAGGTGTACGCAAAGAGCCTTTACCTATTGGCAAATTCTTATTACAGGTCTGGTGATTACCCAAACGCCGAAAAAGCTTTCCTGGAGATCATCAATAAATATCCTTCATCAGAAGAGATAAGAGAATCAAAATATGGGCTGGCATGGACTTACTTCCAGGAGAAGAAGTATAATAATGCTTACCAGGTATTCAACAATATTTCCGAGGGAGACGACAGCCTTGCCGAAAAATCTTTCTACTGGAAAGCTGAATCTAAGAGATATGCAGGGCAGGGAAATGAAGCTTTTAAAATTTACCAGGACTTTATAAAAAGATATCCTAACAGCAGCATGATAAAAGGAGTTGAGTATCAGATCGGAGTCCTTTATTATAATTCTAAAAATTACAGCCTGGCGTTGAAGTTTCTTAAAAGTGCGGTTGAGACTTCGGACAGCACCTTTAAAGCTAAGGCGCTTACTTTAATGGGGGAATTAGAACTAGACAACAAAAATTACAGGTCTGCAGCAGGATATTTTAATAACGCTATGAATGTTCCCGGGATTTCGAGCGATCTTGAAAATAGATCGATACTCGGGTTGGGCATTTCAAATTATTATCTGCGCAATTTTACCGGAGCGGAGAAAAATCTGACAGGTTTGAATTCCAAGGATCCGGAGTTTGAAAAAGACAAAGTCAATTTTTACCTGGCAGAATGCTATTACTCTCAGGGAGAATACAGCAAAGCAATTGCAAGATACAGCCAGGTAAGCGGGGACAACGAAGAACTTGGAAGCATGGCTTTGTACGGTAAGGCTTATTCATATTTTGAGATGCGCAGGTACGATGAAGCGGCAAATGTCTTTTCCGAATTTGCACGTCTTTATCCGAACAGTTCAAGGCTGCTGGATGCAGAGCTTAGGCTTGCAGACAGCTACTACGGAAGCAAGAACTTTGCTGCGTCAAGTAATGTTTATAAGAATATGATTGGTAGAAATACGAGAGTGTTCGA
Source organism: Ignavibacteriaceae bacterium (assembly GCA_046704565.1). Classification (GTDB taxonomy): domain Bacteria; phylum Bacteroidota; class Ignavibacteria; order Ignavibacteriales; family Ignavibacteriaceae; genus FEN-1297. Next base: position 11,426 of record JBJKRP010000068.1, read on the forward strand.
TAACCCATATGATTATTATCAGTACGCCCAGGCTCTCTACAAGGCAAATGAAATCAACCAGGCAATAACTGAATTCCAGGCAATCTCGGAGAAATTTCCGAGTTCTGAGTATGCCGATAAATCTTTATACGTTATCGGCTGGATACATTTCCAGCAAGGTGATTATTACGCAGCAATGAACAGCTACAGGAATGTCTTATCCCGCTATCCTAATTCTTCAATTGCCGCACAGATTTATTACTCAATCGGAGATTGCTACTATAACCTCGGTAATTACGATTCTGCCATAGTGAATTATGAATACGTGATGACGCAGTATCCATCTTCACCTCATGTTTACGATGCTGTTAACGGCATCCAGGATTCTTACGTGGTAGAAGGTCAGCCGCAAAAGGCTGTCGATTTTATAAATCAATATCTGTCGACAAACCCTTCATCCAGCTTTGCAGACCAGATAGCCTACAAGCGTGGAGACATTTACTACAGCATGCATGATTATAAGAATGCCTCGACCAGTTACACGCAGTTTATTGCCGATTACCCGAAAAGCAAGCTTGTGCCGCAGGCTTACTTCTGGATAGGTAAATGCAACGAGAATCTTAATCAATACCCCCAGGCTTTGTATAATTTCAACCTGGTGTTTAATACATTTCCCTCAAGCGAATCTGCGCCTGCTGCGGTTATTGAGATCGGTAATATCTATAATCAGCAGAAAAATTACGGCGCTGCCCTGAACATTTACGACAAAGCCTTAGGGTCCTTGCCGGATACAAAAAGATTCCCGGAAATACTTTTCAACAAGGGGATGACACTTATAATCAGCCAGGATTCAGTTGATGCACAAAATGTCTTCAACAAGGTTATCCAAAGCTACGGCAATACCGTCTTTTCTGAAAAGTCCAAACTGGAATTAGGAATTATAGCCTTAAGCTCGGGACAGTATGATACTGCAATTACATATTTCCAGAATCTTTCACAGAACCGGACTGATGAGATCGGAGCGCAGGCTCAATACTATTACGGCATAGCTTTATTCAACCAGGGAAATTATGACGGAGCGATAAATGCCTTCCTGTTAGTTCAAACATCTTTCCCCGGTTACGACGAATGGGTTACGAAGTCATATCTTAAGCTTGGAGATTGTTATTCGAAAACAAAAGATTATGAGCGGGCAAAGGAAATGTACAGGCTGGTTTACAAAAACCACCGCACCGATGACTACGGTAAAGAGGCAAGAATAAAACTGAGGAAATTGAGATGATAAAAAAAATATTTGCTGCTTTAATCATTTTCTGTTCTGTTACTGTTTTTGCCCAAGAAAAGCAGAGCCAGCAATCAAATTCCGGCGTAGAACTACCTGACTTTGTAATTACCGGTACCGATGTCGTTTCGCTTAGGCATGTACAAAAGATTCCTCCCGACTTTGTGCCGGCAATTTCAAAACAATTTTTAAACCCGGTCTTTCCGTCCGAGAATTTAAAAATGAAAGAAGTAAGCACTCCGGTAAAAGGTACTATGACAATGCTGGATACGCTGAATTACCATACGGGCTTTTTGCAGGTCGGGTTAGGATCATATTATCTTCCGATTGCGAAGTTGAATTTTGCGTCTCCTTTCTCAAACGGTCTGTTTGAATTGTTCGGTGATGCGGCAAACCGACGTGCGTATGTTAAGAACAGCGACAGGTATTCCTTGAAGGGAGGTGCAAGTCTTTCGCTTTATGTTCAGGACGATGCAGCAATTCTTCCCGGCAGCCGGTTTAAGCTCAGCGGAGATTATGGTCTGCAGTCTTATAAATTGTTCGGCTCGAATAATCCAACATATAAAAGAAACTTGAACATAGGCAACGGTTCGCTCGAGATAAGTAATTTGATGAACAGGTATTTCCTTTTCTCTGCAAAACTGGCGGATAATCTTACTTCGCTTAAAGGCGAGCATTTTTCAGAAAACATGGTAGACCTCGGCGGATATACGCAGTTCGGCTTATACTCATTTAACTTCGGCGCCGACGTAAATTTTAAGAAACAAACGATTAGCAATGATCTTAACTCAAATGCGATGTTCGGATTTATTGCTGTAAGACCTACCATCAATCTGAATGTTTCCGATAAGGTGAAAGTGAATGCCGGATTTAACTATGCACATGAGCTGAGCAATAATTTCTTTTCTCCGTACGGCGCTGTCGGAATAGATTTAGGGAACGGTCTCTCGTTGTATGGAGACTTTTCACCTCAGGCAGAGTTTTACGGCGGCGGACATTTCCTTCAAATAAATCCCTACTTCATGCCGCAAAAGTTTACCAACGTATTCTTAAAAAAGAATATGGCGTTAAGTGCTTCCATCAAATACGAGTTTTTTACCTATGTTGAAATTAACGGCGGCTTTAAATATTACTCGTCGGACAATCTTCCTTTCTTTATAGATACTGCAAATGCAGGTATGTTTAATTTATCTACCACAAGTGCCAAAAGCTTCACGCTGTTTGTGAATTTCCTTTTTCATCCCGGACCAAACGGCGTGTTTTATGCCACTGCCGAGTTGAATGATACGAGAGATACTGCAAACACTTTTGTACCGTATTTCCCGCGTGCAAAGGCAACTTTGAATTACGGCTACAATTTTAATAACAGGCTCGATGCCGAAGCTAATCTCGAATTACTTGCGGGGATGTACTCTGATATTCAAAATAAGAATTCAATTAATCCTGTTGTAAATCTCGGATGTACTCTCGGATATATGATTAAACCGGGCTTTTACCTTACGTTGAAATTGTCTAACCTGCTTAACCAGAATAATTATATGTGGAAGGGGTACAAAGAATTACCGCTGAATATTACAGCGGGGCTAAAATATAACTGGTGATAAAAAGTATTTATTTTTAAATTGCAGATAGTATTTTCGAAACATATTTTTGTTGAAGACTTGATTTTAACAGCACGAAAAATTAAAGATGACCCGAGCTGAGCTAATAAGAAAGATTGCCAAACAGAACGGCGTACCCGATTACGAAGCAAAATATTTCTTTGAAACTTTTTTGCAGAAGGTGTCGTCTGCACTTTCTTCGGATCAGGCGTTGAAAGTTGACAGCTTCGGCTATTTCCAGAAGAGACGGGCAGTCATTGAAGCTTCTTCTAATGACAAGCTTAGCCCGGTTCTAAGCGGCAGCGGCGGGCTTCAGAATGATGTAATTTTATTTTCGTCTGAAGACGGTAGTTCAGCGTCTCTGATTTTTAACCTTCCTGCCGGTGCGGATAAGAAAATTAATACTGCCGATTCTCTTTTCAGCTTAAGCATCGGCAAGCCTGTTATTCCTCTCGAAGGCGTAAAAAGCAATGATATATTATATCTGCCTACCGGTATCGAGCTTAAAAAACTCGTTGAGTCTAAAGCCGAAAAGCTTTTTGAAGGAAGTGAGATTGTCTCAAGAAAAATAAGCGACGGCGATATCCTTGTAATCAAAAAGTCCTTTCACTCCGAACTCGATTCAAGCGAAGATCAATTTATGGTGGATTTAACAGGAGAGAGTTCTGATACTGCAATCCGGTCCTCCGGCATTGATTCGAGTAAGACTTCCGAGTTCGAGCATGTAGCCTGGGACTTTGGTGAAGACTTATCAAAACAAATTGAAGAAGAATCCATCTTAGATGTCAGCGGTGAAGTTAATTTAATTCCTACTGAAGAAAGCGGCTGGAACTCAATCTCCGCCGAAGAGGGAACCGGAGAAATTAATTGGGATTTCGGCAAACAGGAAAATGAAAGCGAAGTGCCTGAACCTTCCGGAAATTCATCAGATGAAATAAACCCTCAAGAAGCCGGCGAAGATATTGAAGAGGAAAACGAACAGGGATTAGAAAATTATTTAAATGAAGAGACTGTTCAGGAAAGTTCTGCCGGTCAGACCGATGAATTTGAAAGGGTTAAATCTATAACATCGGAATTCGGACAGGAGGAAAGCAGCTTTGGGTTAACGAAGTCCGAACTAAATCTTTCCTGGGATTTCAATAAGCGAGAACTTACGTCAGAGCTTGAAGAAGAAGTACCCGACCCGGAAAATGACACTGTTAATTTGCAGCCGGGCTGGTCTTCAAATATTAAAGATACTATTGTAACGGAAGAGACTGACAAGGTTCAGCTCAATGAGGAACCGGAAAGTTCTTCAGGCAGTAAATCGTCAAAACGTGAGACAGGCGGAAACAAATTAAAAGAGTTCTCATACAATAAAAACAGATCGCCGTTTGTTTTTTTTATAGCAATGGTAACTATATTGACTGTTGGCGGAGTTATGGCTTTTTATTTTACCGGGAACAGCTTTGTTAAGCTGACAAATCAATTGTTCGGCGGGAAAAAAGAGACGGCAAAGCAAATCAAGGCGGAAGTTATTAACCGCAGCTTCCAGGTTCCGGTAACATATCCTTATTTAAAAAAGAATTCTTCGTCTACAACCGGCAGTGAAATAGATCCGGGAGTATTTAAGGCAAGCCGGGCGCCGGCTTCAAACCAGGCACAGGTTAGTAATTTGTCTTCTCTACTTAGCGGAAGCCATGAGAAGTTGAATGTTACAAAAGAAAATAAGGCACAAGCTTTACCGGGTACTTCAAAGGAAGTTGCAAAGCCCGCATCTTCACAAAAAATAAAAGATAACATTTATTTGAGCGGAGGAAACTATTCCGTGCAGGTCTCTTCCTGGAAGTCAAAATCAATTGCAGAGTCACAGGTTGCGAAATATAAGAAGAAAGGATTTGATTCATACATAGAAGCAGCTCAAGTACCCGGCAGAGGGACGTGGTACAGAGTAAAGGTAGGTGATTTTAAGACCGTGGCTGAGGCTGAAAGCTTTATAAAAGAAAAAAAGTAAACATGAACGCAGCAAAAAATTTTTCTCTTTCCATTTCAATTGTATTTCATGCAGTAATAATAGCGATGCTGCTGTTTGTAAAGCTTAGTACTAACTACCCGCAGGATAAGTATGTAGAATTATCCTTTGGAAATACCGGTATGCCCGGCTCTTCCGGGGCAATAGGTAACCGGCTTGACGATGTTGCGCAGGTTGCTAAAAAACAGGAAGAAGATCAGACCAAAGCTAAAAGCCAGGAGGTAAAAAAAATGGACCTACCTAAGGCGGCTAATTCTCAAACGGAAGATGTAATAAAAACCGCCGAGAAGAAGAAGGAGAAGAAAATAAAAAATCCGGTTGAGAATAAGCTTGCCGCAAATTCCAATCTTAACGCAGAAGGCAAAGGCAACCAGTTAAACGGAAACGGCAGCTTTGGATACGACATTGACTGGGGCGGTCAGGGTCAGAGAAAAATATATAATTATATTTTGCCTTCTTATCCCGAAGGAGTACAGAAAGAAATTGACATAAGGCTGAAGTTTAGTATAATGCCGGACGGAACAGTTGGAACGATAGTGCCGTTGATTAAAGCAGATACAAGGCTTGAAACTGCGGCAATTAATTCTCTAAGGCAGTGGCGCTTTGAGCCGCTTGCACCCGGGCAGAAACAAATGGAGCAAACTGCCGTTATTGTGTTTCCGTACCGTCTGCGGTAAAAATATCTTTGTAGTACATTCTGTAGAAAAAGAATTCCGCGATAGTTAGAAGAACAAGGGAAAAGTCATCACGGTTAAAAAGATATCCCAAGCCCGCCGGCTTCATAATAAATTCTGAAACCATGCCGGTGACTGTCCAGCCAACTGAAAATAGAATTGCAATGAGACCCACATTTAACAGCGCTGAAGAGACAGATTCATCCTGCCACATTTTTGTAAAAATAATAAGTGCGAAGATAAAATGAGCAGTAAAAATTGCGGCTGAGACCATAGCTGAATATAAATTAAGTTTAAGCTTTAGTCCGTTTATTAATAAATGTCATTCCGAGAATTCCGCCCAGAATCCCGAAGATTGTGTTGATAATAAAATTACTGAATAGCATTCCTGCTGCGTAGAAAGCTGAAAAACCGTTTTGCGTAATATCAGTTGACATTTGTTTTAGCATCGCCATTGTTTGATCAAGCAATGCGTTTAGCTTGTACTGACGGACTACTGCCTCGGTTTGTGGTAAAGCCTGGACAAAATCGTTTGTGTGTGCCAGGTACGTCAGCAAAACATCGAGCGACGTAGCGAACAACGTTGCAAAGATGCCGGTCATAAAACCAAACCAGATTGCTGCCTTTATACTGACCGGAAGAGAGGTCTTATTTATTTTATGATCCAGGTAAATTGAAAGTACGCCTGCAAGCGGAACAATCATGCAACACGAAAAAGTTTTGATACCGGGGACAATAGTTAGAACAGCAGCACCAAAGCCGCAGACTAAAGGAGGTAGAAGTTTATTTTGATTCATCTAATAAGATTTGCCGGTAAAATTATTTTCAATTGCAGCCAAAATATAAACAAATACAATGGAACCAAAAAATAATCCGGTAAAGAAAGCCAGCATCTTTGAGTAGTGATAAATATTAAATGTTGAACACGCTACGTCGATCAACATCGGTATCATCGAAATGTAAAGCAGCTTTATCTTAAGCGAAATTTTTCTAACATAAAAAAGCGATACTATTGAGGTGACAAGAGCTCCAAGGTATATTCCCGTACATCTTGCGCACACGAATAATTTAGCCCCGTTAATTGTAAATGTTTTTTCTTTTATTTGGTGACAAACCATGTGAAAGGTTCTTTTAAGAAAAGGATAAGCTAACCCAGCCTCGATTGTACCGTGGAATATTGAATTAAATGAAAAGGCAAAGCACCAAATTAAAAGTGAAATGAAAAGAAAAATTCTAAATGCTCTTTTGGTGGATACCACATCGGCAGCATACCGGAATATGCCGTCAATGTTCTTAAACGGGTAATCATAATTTTGCAACACTTCCATTTAGCTTTATCTAATGTATCTCATTTTGAAGGTATGAAAGTTTCAATATTAGTCTTTGTCAAGACATAAAGCTTCCCGTTAAAGATCAGGCTTTCTACAATAGGGTAAGTTATGTCCGAAGCAGGCAGTATTATTTTTGAAAATGATAAATCCGGTAAACGTAAAT
>JBJKRP010000069.1:0-2823 GCA_046704565.1 Ignavibacteriaceae bacterium
AATATAATCTATCATCAAAACTTTTAAATGCTGGTGATTTAACTGATTATGCTGTTTCCAAAAGATACCCGGACTTTTATCAGAAGCTTAATAAAAGTACTGCTCTTGAAGCAATAGAATTAGCTGAAACCGTAAGAAAGACCATAAAAGGTATCTTTCGAAAATTAGATATTTTAACCAAATAAAAGGGAAACATAAAATCTTATAAATTATTTATTCTAAAAATTAGAGGAACACAATGCGACGAAAAGTTATTGCTGGCAACTGGAAAATGAACAACAATCAATCCGAGTCTCAAAACTTAATTACAAAGCTGATAAGCGGGTTAGGAAATGAAAAGATAAACTGCGATGTTATTATCTGTCCGCCTTTTACTTCTTTAAGCGAGGCAGCATCTCTTGTAAAGAATACCGTAGTTAAGCTTGGCGCTCAGAACATGTACTTTGAAGAAAGCGGCGCCTTTACCGGCGAGGTCTCCGCTTCCATGCTTAAAAGCGTTGGCTGCGAGTATGTAATTCTCGGTCATTCCGAAAGACGCACAATCTTCGGCGAGAATGACCAGCTAATCAATAAAAAAATTAAGAAGGCTTTAACAAGCGGTCTTAAGCCGATCTTCTGCGTGGGCGAAACTCTCCAGGAGAGAGAAGGCAGCATTACTAAAGACGTAATTAAAAGACAGGTGACCGAAGGGCTGAAAGAAATTTCCGCAAACGACATGGAGAAAATAATTGTCGCCTACGAGCCTGTATGGGCAATCGGCACCGGTAAGACAGCAACACCCGAACAAGCCGAGGAAGTCCATGCCTTTATAAGAGGTTTGATTTCAAGCCTTTACTCACAAAGCGTTGCAGAAAACCTGGTTATTCAATACGGCGGAAGCGTAAAGCCGGATAATGCAAAAGAGCTTCTTTCTCAAAAAGATATAGACGGCTCGCTCGTGGGCGGAGCCTGTCTTAAGGCAGATTCTTTCATAAGCATCATTCAAGCGGCGTAATTTCTTTTATTTTAATCCATTAACAGCGGCGTAAAAAGCTTAAAATTAAGCCGAAACGCCGCTTATTATCATTGCTTTCCCCTCCTTTCTTTACTATATTTGGCGGTTAAATTATTACAATTAGGACAAATTATTCGGATGGGCTTTGCCAGGTTTTTCGCCTTTACTATTCTATTAATATATGCTTTCATAATTCAGCCCATAAAAGCCCAAATCGTCTTTAAGGAACTTCCAAATTATCAAATAAATACCGCCGATTCTTCCTTTTTTGATATTGGCGTTACGCGGTCGATAGTTCCTCTGGACGGCAACTGGTATGTTTACCCTTCAGGCAGCAAAGGCAAGAATAAGGTTGAGGTTTCAGTCCCGTCGATTTTTCAAGGAAACGGCGACCTCGTTTTTGAAAAGTATTTCTCGCTGACAAAAGACGAGCTTGATAGCCACACTATGAAGCTCGTTTTTTTAGGCTTGAACTACACAGCGGATATTTCAGTCAACGGAGTAATAATTTACAGACATTCCGGCGGTGATTTCCCTTTTTCATTTATTCTGCCAAGGGACATTTTAACTACGGAGAAGCAGAACGTTCTTTCTGTCCGGCTTTTTTACAAGCTTGATTCGGAAAGCACCATTCCTCTAAAGCAAAGATTTTTATTCCCGCAGGATTTCGGCGGAATAATCCGCGATGTTTTTATCCGGATGATGCCCAACGTTGCAATTACGGATGCAAATGTTTCTTCCGATTATGACCCTGCTTCAAACAAGGCAAGGATAAATATTTACTCCAAGATCAGCAACAACGCATTCTTTAAAGATTCATCGTCGAGCCAAAATGATTATAGTCTTAAGGTAAGCTTTATTACTCCCGACGGGAAAGAGATTTCAGCCCCTATAAATACATTCCAGCTTTTGCCGAATAAGGAAGAGAATATTTCTCAATCGGTTGATATCAGCTCTCCGGAATTGTGGTCGCCTTCTTCGCCGCAGTCGTACAAAGTTTATTTTGAGCTTTGGAATGGTAAGGATTTGATCGACCGCTCCGGGAGGAAGCTGGCTGTCTACTCGTTAACGGCGGGAACACGTTCGCTTACGCTTAACGGCGGCGAGTTTCAATTAAACGGCGTTACCTACGTCCCTTCTTACGGTGAATACGGAAGTCTTGCGCCTTATGAACAGATGGATAAAGACATAAGGATGATCAAAGAGCTCGGCTTCAACGCCGTTAGATTTGCAAAGTCTGTCCCTCATCCCTATTATTTAAGCCTCTGCCGTAAATACGGATTGATTGCATTTATCGAGATGCCCCTTGGATCCGTTCCTGAACAATTGGCATCAGACCAGAATTTTATAAGCAGATGCAAGACTTATCTTTCAAACTTTTTAACTGCTTACCAAAAGTATTCCGCTGTTGCGGCAATTGGCTTGGGAAGCTCATATCTCCCCGGCTCCGATGCACAGGCGGCATTGCTTAAAACGTTAGGCGCAATTATAAAGAACAATTCGGGATTCCTTACGTATGCATCTTTCAGCGGGTTGAATATTTCGCCTGTTGATAATATAGATTTATACGGCGTGCAGCTCTTAAATGAGAATGCCGGCTCGGTCAGCGAGCAGTTGAAGAACCTTCAAGGCAGGCTTGGAGAGGGAAAGGTTTTTATAAGCAGCGCAACCTATGTCGTCAATAACGGTAATACAAACGGATACGTTAACAAGCATTCGTTCGAGGCGCAGGCAAAATATTTTGAAGACTTAATCAACTACGCAGGCAGCAATCCTCTTGCAGGCTACTTCATCAATTCGATGTTCGACTACCGCGGCGATTATGCCTC
>JBJKRP010000070.1:0-26609 GCA_046704565.1 Ignavibacteriaceae bacterium
ATAAAAACTCTCAATAATTTTGTTTATGAATTGCTTTCCCAATTGTGTTAGGAAAAGCGATATTTAACTTGGCTAAACATAGTAATTATCAAATAAAAAAGCTTAACCCTTCAAATGATTCTCCGCATCTTCTTAAGCATGAATTTCGAAGTTTTGAAACTTGACTTCCATATCATCTTTACAAAGGAAGGCATTAATAAAAATGATGTTAACTTATTTAAGAAATTTCTTTTAGTCAGATGAAATAGTATTTTTATAACTTATTTGGTAGATTTTCCAATAAAATTTTTCTGAATTTATAGAAATGAAAGGGAACCATGACAAGCAGCATTATTAAACAGAAGATAGCCCAAGCAGTACAGATATTAAATGAAAAAGACATTGATCTCTGGCTTACTTTCGTTAGAGAGAGCGGTACCATAAATGATCCGGCTATGGATATGATCGGCGGCGCCGGCTGCACCTGGCAGTCAGCCTTGATGATAAATAAAGACGGCGATACCACAGCTATTGTCGGCTCGCTCGAAGTTGAAAACTTCGAAAGGTTCAGCGGGTATAAAAAAGTAATCGGCTATATCAAATCAATTAGAGAGCCTCTTAATGAATACTTAGCTAATAAGAATCCTAAAAGCATTGCAGTTAACTTTTCTAAAAATTCAAACCTTGCCGACGGGTTGACTCACGGGATGTATTTAATACTGCTTGAACATCTTAAAGATACTGAATTCGGAAGCAGGCTTATTTCTTCAGAAGAGATTATTGCAGCACTACGCGGAAGAAAGTCAGCAGCCGAGCTCGATATTATGAAAGAAGCTATTAAAAAGACGCTTGATATTTTTGATGAGATGACAAAATTAATTAAGCCGGGCAAAAGCGAAGTTGAAATTGCAAATTACGTAAAAGAAATAACCGCATCGCGTGGATTCGGTTTAGCCTGGGAAGAAGACCACTGCCCTTCTGTCTTTACGGGTCCGGAAGCAAAGAGCGCTCATGCGGCGCCAAGCAATAGGAAGATTGAGAAAGGACATCTTGTTAATGCCGATTTCGGGATTAATTATATGGGCTATTGTTCCGACTTACAAAGGACATGGTATGTATTGAAAGACGGCGAAAGCAAGGCTCCCGGAGCTGTTCAAAAAGGGTTTGATGTAATCCGCGATTCGATCCGGAAAGTTGCAGACAGCATTAAGCCCGGCGTAACCGGCTACGAGATGGACAGTATTGCAAGAAGCTATATTGTTCAAAACGGGTTTGAAGAATTCCCTCATGGTTTAGGTCATCAGGTAGGAAGAGAAGCTCACGACGGCGGGGGGGGCTTATTCCCAAACTGGGAAAAGTACGGCAACCTGCCGTTCCTGGAAATAGAAGAATCGCAGGTTTATACAATAGAGCCGAGGCTGTATGTTGAAGGCTATGGAACAGCGACAATTGAAGAAGAAGTTGTCGTAACTAAAACCGGGTGCGAGTTCCTTTCCAAACCGCAAAAGGAATTGATATTAATCTAAGCTTTTAAATAAAAACGCCTGGCTCAGGATAAATGAAACAGCGTATCATTTCAGCAGCATTAATTTTTTCGTCTCGCTGAAACTGCCCGCTTTAATCCTGTAGAAATATACTCCGCTTGAAAGGTGAAGCCTATCTGATGAAAGCCGGACACTGTAGTTCCCCGGCTTCTCTTCTTCATTTACCAGTATGGATATTTCCCTTCCGAGAATATCATAAACTTTTAATGTAACGTAGCTTGTTTTCGGAACCGAATAATTTATAGTTGTCGAAGGATTAAAAGGGTTCGGGAAATTCTGTGAAAGACTGAAGCCTGCAGGCAGCGAGCTTTTATCATCCGTAATTCCTGTTGTCTCCGGCTGTATGCTCAGGTTATCTATTATCCAACCCCAGCCTGATGTATATTCATCGGCGAATAATCTAAACCTTATCAGTATCTTTGTTCCGCCTGGAAATGAATTTAACAGGTTCAGCGTATGGTGTACGTACATTGTAGAATCGGGTTTCGCGTTATTATTCCAGGCGCTAAGCCATCTGCTGTTAAAACGGCAGTCGTAACCCGGCGCAAGCGGTTTCCACGAATTACCATCAACCGAGCCTTCTACGACGACGTAATCATAAAAATCCGGGCTGCCGAAAGTTGAGCCTGCTGCCCCGGGTTCTACCAAAGCTATATCGTCGTAGCTCAGCTCAGCATTTGAAGAAGCTACAATTATCGGTATAGTCAACTCACAAGTACTGTTGGTTCTGTTGTTATATGGGTGGGACGATTGTATAGCACCGTTGGCGAACCCCGGCTGTGTTCCAATGCTAAAACCCGAACCGTAAAAATCATTAGACGCCGTGTCGAAAGTATTAGTATAAGTTGTACGAGCAAGCTGCATAGACATCATTTGATATACTTCTTTTGCGGATTTATAAATAATGCCCGATTTAAAAGCGATCAGTTGTACAGCATATGTTCCGGCAGCAGCAGGCAGTTTAACGTTCGTATCGACGGCAGCTTTATTCATTTTAAAGCTATCCCTGCTTACACCGTTAATAACTATTTCAGTCGAATCATAAGACGACCTTAGTGAGGTAGAGATCATCAACAAACCGTCAGATCCTTGTGTAATATTATTCAGCCTCGGCGATTTAACTGCATAAGGCAATGTATAGCCCGACAGCCATGGAGGATTGACCGTCCAGATGCCCCTCCCGTGAGTGGCAGCTACAACCTGATCCCCCACAATCCTCATACTCCATATAGAAACCGGCGGCAGCCCGTTATCCGCAATTTCCCAGCTTCCTCCTCCGTCTGTAGATTGGAATAAGCCTATTTCAGTACCTGCCCAGATTGTATCCGGATGGTTCGGCATTACAAGCAGACTGAAAACAGCTACATCGGGAAATCCGTTTGTGCTTACCGCTCCTGAATTGAATCCAGATATATCGCTCCAGGTTTTGCCTAGGTCTGTAGTCTTTAAAATCTTAGGCGATCGAGAAGCAGCAAAAAGTATGTAGGCTGTTGAGTCCTTGTTAGGGTCGGTTGCTATTCCTGAAACCTCGTAAGTATTCCCAATATCATTAAAGCTGGTAGTAGAGAAAGTTAAGCCGCCGTCTGTCGATACCTCCAGCCTGTCAGTAGAATCGAGATAGGAACCCATCCAAACTACCTGCGGGTTAGCAAGCGAAATGCTCACGGGCGTGTATAGAGCATTATATTGAGCTCCTGACAATGGAGACAGCGTCCATGTTTCTCCAAAGTTATCCGATCTCCAAACACCGGAATTACCTGTAGTAAAGATCAAATCCGGATCCTGGTTTGTCTTGGCAATACTCGTTATAAAAGGAGAATTAAATATTGCGTCGGCAATACCGTCATGCGCGGAATTCCAGGTAACTCCGCCATCTGTTGACCTATAAATTTCGTCATTATAAATTGAAGCCATCATACTTCTTTCATCATCATATTTCCAATCCACATCGAAACCGTCGCCGCCAAGGGCTTCGGTATAGCTTGATCCTGCTGAAGGATTAACCTGAGAGTACCAGGTACCGTTGTCCTGCATTCCCCCAATGTATTGATCCGAATTAGGATTTTTATCTGCGCCGTAAAACTGTGTAGTCTGGTACGTGCTAATTTGTCTCCAGGAATTCCCATCATCAAGCGATACTGCACAGCCGCCGTCATTAGCATCAAAAATCTTATAACTGTCTGAAGCCTTATCTACAGGCATTATAATTATATTATGATGGTCTGCATGAACATAGGGTTTGCCGGTTCCGCTCCAGTCCGAAATCTTCCGCATAGCCATTTTATGTTCAAAAGCAGTATCATAGTTAATTATAATCTTTGAAGCCGGCAGGTTGTTTGGATCCCAGACAGCACCGTCTCTAAGCACCGGCCAAACAGCATAAATATTTTTATACTTTTCTCCATCTGTTTTAGCTATCGCCGGAGAAGGGTTATTAGGATCATATTTTACTGAATTGATAAAGAAAAAATCACTGGCATAACTCATTTTAACAAGCTTGAAAACCCCGCTTGAATCTGCATCCAGGAAAGAGACCATCAACTGGCGGTTATGCGTTACATCCCAGACCTGGAAAGGAACATTTACATAATCTTGATAATTTAAGGTTTCTGAAAGCAGACCGGAAGTAAATCTATGAGCCTTCTGCGAAATGCCCGGTCCGAATCTTACTTCAACAGATACATAATCGGTATCGGCAAGATCAACAGCGCCTAAGAAGTAGGTCCCTTCTCCTGCGCCGCCGTTCAGTAATGTGCCTCCCCAGTCTATAAAAGACATAAAGCTATCGGTTTTGTCAAGTGAAGCGTTTATGTAATGTACCGTATCTGTTCCGGGCAATATCGCCAGCTTGTATAAATCAATTCCCCCAACAATTACTGAATCTTCATAGAAAGGATTAACAGCCAGAACATTCCCATACCATCCCTGCCCGCCAAGCCAGTTGGTAGTTGTTGCCGCAGCATCTTTAACGGATGACCAATTGTTTCCTGCATCCTTAGAGATGAACAATCCTGAACTGGATAAAGATTCTGCAGATGCATACAATCTCGAAGTATCTTCAGGAGCCATCGCTAACTCTACCCTTCCCGTGGTGATAATTCCACTGGTAGTATCCCATGTTTCTCCTTCATCTGTTGATTTAATTATTCCCAAAGTGTTTACTGAGGCAAAAATAGTATTAAAGTCCTTCGGGTTAGCATAAAGCTGCTGCACTGAATGCAGATTAGAGTTATAAACTTGTTTCCATGAATTGCCTCCATCAGTCGATTTAAATATACCCGAATTGAACCCGATATTCTTGCTGTTGAAGCCTACGTTTGTACATGTTAACAATATGTTTGGGTCTGAAGGAGAAACTATTATCCTATCGATGTTCTGGAACTCTAAGGAATTGGCTGTTGAAGTTAACTGGTTCCAAGTGGCTCCGCGATCGGTCGACTTAAAAATTCCGTTCCCGCTTATAGCATCAACATTGTAAAACCCTTCGCCTGTCCCAAGGTAAATAATATTATGGTCGGAAGGCGCCATAGCAAGAACGGTGGTTGCAAGGTCGGGAAGGTTGGGAGTAAGATCAGTCCAACTTACACCACCATTTGTTGTTTTCCATACACCGCCGCCTACTGATGCTGCAAACCAAGTATTACCCGTTATGTCGTCCGGGTCTACAATAAAGCCTCTTGTTCTGCCCGAAACATTTCCGGGTCCCCGCTCAATCCAGTTTAGCTTTGTGGCTTGGATTTTCCCGTTCATACTGTTAAATGCATTTAAGCTTACGCCGAACCTTTTCATGTATGCTTTGTTAAGCTCTATCATTTTGTAATTGAGCGGATAGTCCGGCGCAGAAGCTCCCTTGTGCGTTCTTATCCGGCTTTCAAATAAAGCAAACTTATCCGGGCTATCAGACTTATGCTCTTCGCTTGCTTCGTCTCTTTTGCTGCTTACCACCTTACCGGTTTTCTTCCGGGCAGATTTACTTTTGATTAAAGATTGTGCGCCGGGAGATTTATTTGTCTTTTGCAGAAAGGCTTTATTACCGGAAATATTTTTACTACTAACCGAATTATTCGCTGAAGAATTGATACCTGTCCCTGTTTTCAAAAAGTACCCCAGCCATAAAAATATTAGCAAAGTAACAGCAGCAGCAGGAGAAAGTATTTTTTTATTCATCTTTTTCTTTCCGGTTAATTCAAGCCTGGAGACATTAGCTATATTATTTTATTCTGACCGCATCTAAAGCCGTGTTCAATTATCTTTTTCAAAGCTTGGGACAGGAACATATCTTTTAAACTTTACGTTATAGTACGTTGTATCGACATTTCCTTTTTTTCCGTATCCAGCTTCTTTACGGGCTATAATGCATACTACTTCATTATTCTCCCACTCAACAAATCCGTCTTCAAGCGAGCTGCCGTAGGACTTCTTGTTCTTATTTAAATCATAGATAAAATATCTTAGGCTGTGCTGCGGGTGCAAGGTAGAGGGCTTGGTCTCTAACGTACATAATACAAAAGTGCTGTCGTTGTTAAACGAAGAATGGAACCCGGGTCCATATTCACTTATCGCTGCCGCCTTATAACCCTGGATGTTGATACCTTGCCCTGCCGTTTTATTTCCGCTTCCGCAGGAAAATGATAATAAAGCCGGAGCCAGAAGAATTATCCTTACAGAATTTAACATCACATTCTTGTAAAAAAGTGAAAACTATTTATTAAAAAACCGCAAACTGCTTTTTTGAAAAAGTTACCGCTAAAGAGGTGAAGGCTAACATAGAAAGTTAAAGTCATATAGTCAATTGCAGTATAAGAATAATTTGTGGTCTATGTAAAAAAACACATTTAATGGAAGAGATAGGAAGATATTAAGAAGCTTCTTATTCAATACACATAAAGTGATAAGCTTCATCAGAAGGAGTTGAGGGTTATGTTGCTTTAACCCTCATCATATTAAATATTTTTCCTCTTTATCGGTTCCGAGGGTCTTTGATCATTTCTCACTAATATGAATACTGCCGTTGCCGACACTAAGATGAATGCTACCGGAGCCGCTGCCGAGAGTTCCTCTTAAGGTTCTACTGCTTGACTGGCTATTCCGAAAACTTAAGCCGCTGCTGCTTACCTTCCCGTTGCCGACTCCTGCATATACTACTGCATTTGTACTGCCGGGGATTACAAAATCTATTGCGCCGTTGCCTATCGATATGGATACATCGGAATTGTCTTTCAAAACAGATCCGATATCTGCTTTGCCGTTACCTATATTTACCGAAAGGTTTTTCGACGAAGAATTAACAGTTACATTTCCGTTCCCGAGACTTACTTTGCAATTAAAATCCTCCGGTAGTATAATATCGAAGTTCACTTTGTAGCTTTTACTGCTGCTTCCGGGTTGTTCTACCTTTATTTTAACACCGGTGCCGGTCCGGGAAGTGTTTATATTTATATCCGATAGATGCGCCTTTGCATCGCTCGTACTTCTTCTGCTCCTGACTTCTTTAGTAATTTTGCAGTAAATGTTTTTCGCAGTATCAGACGAAGTAATAATAATTTTTCCATTAGGGTCTCCAAGAGTAAAATCCGTCTGCCCCGTAAGTGCAATTACTTTCGATTCGTTTAATGTAGATACATATCTTTTCGGCATAAAAGATTCTATACAACCGTTAATAAAAACGAATGTTGATAAAAGCAGCAAACACAGTATTGTTTTTTTCATGCAGCCTCCCAATATTTTATTAATAGAATCAGGAAATGAGTAAGCAACCGGGAAATGCTTTTACAAAATTATTACCCGTCTACTCCCGCCCAGTTCCTCATTGAAGTAAAATTTTGATAACAAAATGTTAAGCGATTGACTGAAAGTCAAGAAAAATTATTTGATTGGCGGAGAAGAAGCCAGGCTTAGGTGAGATTTAAATTTGGAATAAAAGGTAAAGAGCAATGATAAAGGGACATAGGGTAAAAGTCATATTCTCTTTTAGTTTATTTTGAAGTATATAATCGTACGTTCCTCAGCAACATCATTTAAGTATTCACAGTACTTTTTATTACAGGCTGAATCTTTTTATATTTTCTAAACTTTCTATATGTTCCTTCAATCAGGAATGCAAGTCCAAACATAACAATCAGCACCCAGATATCTGCAGGTGAAGTTCTGAAAGTTTGTATTATCATTAACATCAAAGCGATAAGGCATAAAATTATTCCGGATAACGATATCCATTTAATTGATTTGGTCTTAACACTCAGCTTAATATTCGCCGCATTTACAGCGGCAAAGATCAGCAGGAAACCTGCACTGCCCATGGTAGAAATTCCGTTTAAGTCGAATACATTTGCAATAATCAGGGTAAGCGCAGCGGTAATAAAAAGACCCTCGACCGGTTTGTTCCAAACATTCTTCTCAAGCCCTGCCGGCAGTTCTCCTTCCTTGGCAATTACATAACTTACCTTGGCGGCTCCGTAAAGCGTAGCATTTATAGCAGAGCCTGTTGAAAGTACCGCTGCAATTGCAATTAATGTGAAGCCGAAAGCTCCCATAAACGGCTTAGCCGCTTCTGCAAGAGCATAGTCTTTTGCGCCTATTATTTTTGCCAGGGGTAAATTGCCTACTGTTACCAGGGCAACAAGTATGTAAAGTATAATTACAAATATCACCGAAGAATAATAGGCACGGGGAAGAGTCTTTCTTGCATCCTTAACATTGCCTGCAGTGTTTGCGATAAGCTCAAACCCTTCATACGCTAAAAAGATTATCATACCGCCTGCAATCAATTCAAGTGAGCCGCTCCATTCGGCTGGCTGTATCCTCCCGGTGTTAATGGAACCGAACCCTATCCCGATGAATGATAAAAGAATAATAAGCTTTAAAGCTACAATATATTCTTCAGCTTCACCGACAAACTTTGCACCGGTTATGTTAAGCAGGGTAAATAGTACTATTGCACCGCTTATTAAAATATGCTTCCACAGTATTTGAGAGCCGGGTATTAAGCTTGCGCCGTAGCTTCCGAAAGCATACGAATACAACGAAAGCATAACTATGTAGCTCAGCCATAAAAGAATGTTCATCCCACCGGTAAACAGATTCCCCCCAAATGCCTGGTTTAAAAATTCTACAGTCCCGCCTTGACTTGGGAAAACTATCGATAATTTTGTGTATGAATAAGATGTAATTAGTGCTATAATCCCTGCCAGTAGAAAAGCAACAGGCGTTCCGCCGTGAGCTAACTTTACAGCTAAGCCGAGAACGGCAAATATTCCGCCGCCGACCATTCCGCCTATTCCTATCGATACAACTGAAAAATAACCGAGCTTTTCTTTACCGTCAGTAGAAGCACTCATAAATACTTACCTCCAATTTAAAATCATTTTTATTCTACTCAACCTAATGAGTAATCCGTTACAGCAGATTTATGCCTTAATGTTTCAAGAAGAATTTCAGAAGTACCCATCCACCGGTTAAAATAGGAAGGATAAAACAAATATTCAAACCGATATTAAAAGTTTATTATAGAAATAAAAATCGGAAAATATAAAATTAAGTCTTCAGAAACCGTGCATACCGGATTATGAATGCACACATTATAAAATATATACCGGTACTTAGGTTGAACACAAATCACTCTTACATTCAGTAGTTTTTATTATTTATTTTATGCAAATTAAAGAGCACTATTAAAAACCATTTACAAAAACTAACTTAGGAGGAAGCTATGAATCAAAAAAGGCTCTACATGAGCATTGTACTGTTTCTATCTGCATTATTAATTTTTCCCGTTACCACATCGGCGCAGATGCAAGGCGCTAAAAAGCCACGTCTCAGCCTTAAGGCTGGTGTCTTTCAAAGAATAGGCGTTAATACCGATATAAATATTTCTTACAGCAGACCCGGGGTTAAAGGAAGAAAGATTTGGGGAGAGCTGGTGCCGTATGGCTTAGCTCCCGGAACTAGCGCCTCGAAAGGCAAACCATTCCCATGGCGAGGCGGAGCTAACGAATGTACAACAATTGATTTTAGTAAGGATGTTACCGTCGACGGACATAAATTGCCGGCTGGTAAATACAGCATGCAGTTCATTCCCGAGCCGAAAGAATGGACGGTAATTTTTAATAAAGATACTACCCTTTGGGGCAGCTTTTTATACAATAAAAAAGATGATATACTCCGCATACAGGTTACGCCCGTTGAAGCGCCTTTCCAGGAATGGCTGTCATATGGTTTTGATAATCTGGCAGGAACATCATGCACGGCTTATTTAAGGTGGGAAAAATTAAAAGTACCGTTTAAGATATCGACCGAAGATTAACGGCATTCGCGTAAATTTAAATTTTTATCTAACAGAGGTCGGCACGGGAATAAATGATATTTCAGTCTTTAAGAGTAATATTTTCGTTGCTGCCTCTGTAATTATTATCCGGTATTCTTTATCATTTCATTTTTTGTTTCCTGTTAAGAATCTTAATCAATAATATTTTTTTCTCATTTTAAAATGAGAAAATTATTAAAAATTTCGAAGAAGAAATTATGAAGGAAAATTTCAGATTATATGAAACAAATCCGCGGCATTTTTTTATCAAATTATTTCTGCCTTTTCTTTTTGTAATTCTCCTGTCACCGTTTTCCTTAGCCCAGAAAACTTATCACGGCTGCGGGATGGAAGGAACCGCCAGGTCAAAAAAAGTAAGAGAGCTAAACGAGCTGAAGAACCGGTACAATTTTCCCAAAGAGAAAGATATGGATAAAAGTGTTACTCTAAAGGCAATGCTTAAACCGGGAAACGACATAGATAGATGGCACACAAACAAAGCTGCCCAGGTTACCGGTTACGTTTACAATGTAAAGCCCGGCGGAGTGGAATCATGCAACTGCGAAGCAAAGGATAAATTATACCGCGATACTCACATTGAGCTTGTTTTGAATCCGGATAAAACTGCAGAAAACCAAAGAATAATTGTTGAAATTACTCCAAGGATAAGAGCACTAATGAAAGATAAAGGAATCGACTGGACTACAAAATCTCTGAGACAAAAATACCTCGGCAGATGGATAAAGGTTCAAGGCTGGCTTTTGTTCGATGAAGAGCATCAGAGACAGGCTGAAAACACAAATCCGGGTAATCCTAAAGACTGGCGCGCAACTGCGTGGGAGATACATCCGGTAACGGGGATTGAAGCAGTGAGCAGGCATTAGAGGCTTAGACGAAGGGAATAATCATCATGCAAAGTGAATAAAAAGGGCAGCCGGAATTGCCAGCCGCCCATATTTTTTAACTGAAGACACTCCATTTTATTTTTCAATAGGAGTAATTTCAACCCGCCTGTTCATCGCACGTCCTTCTGCTGTTGAATTAGTTGCAACCGGGTCTGCCTTGCCCATACCGATAATCTCGAACCTGTCTGCATCTATCCCTTGTGTTACAAGGTAATCAACAACTGCCTGAGCTCTCCTTCTTGAGAGATCAAGGTTGTAAGAATCCGAGCCGATGGCATCGGTATACCCAGCAACTTTAAATTTAAGCGTTGAGTCTTCTTTCATTGACTTAACAAGCGGCGCCAGCAGTTTGTAAGCGTCGGGAAGAAGTTCCGCTTTGTTGAATTCAAAATTTGTATTGCCGTTCAAAACAAGCTTTTGAATCTTTGTAACAACCACCTTCTTTACTTCCTTCTTGATCGGGCAGCCGTCTTTGTCTACTGCTACACCCGCAGGAGTATTAGGACATTTATCTTTATAATCCGGTACTCCGTCGTGGTCACTATCCAGCGGACACCCTTCAGCATCAACCTGAACGCCGGCAGGAGTATTAGGACATTTGTCTTTATAATCCGGAACTCCGTCATGGTCGCTGTCGAGAGGACAACCTGCCGCATCAACCTTTACACCTTTCGGCGTATCAGGACATTTGTCCAGGTAATCCGGCACGCCGTCGTTGTCGGCATCCAAAGGGCAGCCGAACTCATCCACTTTAACTCCCTTAGGTGTATTAGGGCATTGATCGATATCGTCCGGAACGCCATCTCCGTCTTTATCGCCTCTGAAAGTAAAAGCATACGACATCCCGGCAGTGATATCGAAAAGCATATCGTTATCGCCGCCGGCTACTATATCATCCCAATTATCATGTGAGCTAAACTCGCCTTCTACCCCGAAGTTAAGGCTGACTGCTTCCGCAACCAGGAAGTGAAGACCAACAGCGCCGAGATAATTTATTTCATTTCTTTTATAAGCTCCGGCAGCATTATTAGGCAGCCGTCTCCCGTTTTCATCCCGCGGATCAAAATGGAGATAGGATGCGCCGGCAAAGACATAAGGATAAACCACATCCTTTATCGAAAGTGTATACGTTACGCCGCCTCCGACGTTTAACAAACTGGTCCTAAAAACGGTCGGCACCCTATTATCATCTTCGCCGCTGACGTAACCGCCATCGACAAAGCCCTTAAGTCCGAATATTCCGCCCGTAGTAGACGGGAATAAATATTCAAGACTTGCCCTTCCAAGGTAATCGGCGCGAATATGAAGATAATCCGTACGACCGATTGTTGCACCTGCGTCAAAGCCTAAAGCTAAAGCCCCTGAATAGCTATTTTCTTTTGACGGTACAATCTTTTGCTGCTGTGCAAAAGAAAATGATGAAAGAACAATTAGGAACAACGAACAAGCTATTAACTTTTTCATAACAGATCCTATAATTGTTGTACATTCTTTCCCCCTAAGCATTTTATAATTAAGAACATCCGGCGCAATCAAAGATGCCGGATTTAATGACAAGGTCAAGAATATTGCCAGGAAAAATTGCTGCATTCTTAGTGTCAGGATTAGAATTCACGTCTCACTTTAGAAAAGTGGTTTAAAACACAGGATTTTTTTTCGTGTTAGGAATAGTTTACACAGTGGGTAATTTTTATACGGGAATGAAATTGATTTAGCGTTAGTTCTCTATTGTTACCTCTGCCCGCCTTTATTAAATTTTTTCTATCTCATGGAACCTGCTCATATCAACGGTTGTAATCCCCTGCAAAGATTCCGTGTAAATACTTTTAAACTTAGCATTCCATATAATTTCATCCGCCGTATAAGAAGACCGCGAATGTACGGACTGAGAAAATGTCTCATCGAAGGCTTTGATGAGAATTAAAAATTCAGCTCCCGCGTTTTTTAGATTTTCTTCAGTCATATCTTTAAGCGGGCTGTTTTCATCAACCGGGTGAACGATAGTCCATGTAAGCGGGAAAAAATTTATATTGTTTCTTTCAAGGGAAAGCTCATAGTAGTTTCTAACTGCTTTTCCGGCACCGCCTTTCATCGTAAGCATAACTAACACTTCTGTATCTATCAATTGATTCTTTCTTGCGTTGGCTATCCTGAATTCGAAAGCGGTAATATTCTTATACGGTGCTATAACTGCCTGTTTACTGTAAAGCATTTTTGCATTCGGGCGCGAGAACCTTCCGTAAAGAAGACCGGTCGCAAGTGCAAAGCCAAGCAGCCCCATCATTGATTCAATCAATGAAATAAGGCTGGTAAGGAAACCTTGGGGATGAATTACTCCGTAACCGACGGTGGTAATCGTCTGTCCGCTGAAGAAAAATGCCTCAAAAAATTTATCGAGCGTTGTGGTACCGGTTATTCCGCCCAGATGCTCAACACCGGCAAGCATGTAAAGCGAAGCGAAGATTAAGTTAACAACGATATATGAAAGCAGCACTAAGAAATTAAACTTTAACCACGACATTTCCAGGAGAGAATGGTAGAAGCTTAATGATTCTAAGAAAGGCAGTCCGCGACGTTCTACATTGAATGAGCCGTTCCTGTTTATAAGCCTTCTGCTCTGTTCCGAAATCTTGGAGCCAAAGCCGAGGTCTTTAAACTCTTCTTCTTTAAGCGATGGATCTTTTTCTTCTTTCATGCAAGGATTACAGCGATCTTAAAATCGTTTCAAGCTGCTCGTCGTTCTCAACAAGTACAGTACGCGCTTTGCTGCCGTCATTCGGTCCGACTATTCCAGCTTCTTCAAGCTGATCAACAATTCTTGCAGCGCGGGAATATCCGAGCTTCAATCTTCTTTGGAGAAGTGAAACCGAACCCTGCTGGTGGCGGACAATTACTCTTGCCGCATCTTCGAACATCGGATCCAGGTCTGATAAGAAGCCGGAAGAAGACTCTTTCTTTTTATCATACAAAGAAGGAAGGAAGTACGGCTTTGAATAAGCCGGCTGGTGTGAAATATAATCGGTCAGTTTTTCAACTTCTTCGGTGGAGATAAAAGCATTCTGAATTCTAATCGGTTTCGGCGAGCCTGAAGGGAGAAACAGCATATCGCCGCGACCGAGAAGCTGTTCAGCACCGTTCATGTCGAGGATTGTACGCGAGTCAATCTTTGTGGCAACCTGGTAAGCAACTCTTGCGCTGAAGTTTGCCTTTATAACGCCTGTAATGACATTAACCGATGGTCTTTGTGTAGCAAGCACCAGATGAATTCCAACCGCTCTGGCAAGCTGTGCAAGGCGCGCTATCGGCTCCTCAACTTCCTTACCGGCGGTAATCATTAAGTCCGCAAGCTCATCGATAATTACAATCATATACGGAACGGGATGATGCTTTATTTCATCCGTATCTTTCGGTCTTCTTTTAGGATCAAGAACCTTAGAGTTATAATCCACAATGTTGCGAACGCCCGCTTTGGCAAGCTTGTCGTAGCGCTTCTCCATTTCGTATTCAACTGCCTTTAGAAGGATTACCGCGTTCTGAGGATTTGTTATAATCTCCTCATCAAGATCGGGAGAAACTGCCAGATAGTGCCGGCGCAGCTTATTGTAAAATGATAATTCAATTTTCTTAGGATCGATCATTATCAGCTTTACCTCGTTAGGCTGCTTTGAGTAAAGCAGGCTTGCAATAATCATGTTGATTCCGACACTCTTTCCGGAGCCGGTTGAACCGGCAATTAAAAGATGCGGCATCTTGGAAAGATCGGTTACGTAGACGTCGCCGTTAATAGTTTTACCAAGCGCAATAGGAAGCTCAACTTTTGCATCCGAGATCTGACCGAGCACGGAACGCGCATTAACAAGAGATGCTTCGGCATTAGGTATCTCAACGCCGATTGCGCTCTTGCCGGGTATAGGCGCAATTATTCTTATCCCTCTTGCAGCAAGAGCAAGCGCAATGTCATGTTCAAGTCCGACTATGCGGCTGATCTTTACACCGGGCGCAGGAACAATTTCATAAAGAGTAACAACGGGTCCTGGCGTAACCGAAATATCCTGGATGTCTATATCGAACAGCTTCAGCTTTTCCTTCAAGAGTTCAGCATTTCGCTTCAGTTCTTCTTCGGCAACTTTAAAATCTTCTTTGGGTATCGGCTCAAGAAGGTCAAGCCCGGGCTGCTTGTAATTTATCTTCTCTTCCCATTGGTTCGGAAGTTCGGATTCTTTTTCTCTGTCAACGTCCTTTGACGCAATTTCTCCTGTCTTTTCAAGATCAACTTTCTTTGTCTCTTCATTCTGGATTTTATTTACTTCTTCTTTAGCCGGAATGTTGTCCTTCCTGATAATTCTTATCCTGGTCTGTTCTTCTGCTTCGGATTCCATCAGCTCTGCGGCAGTGGCGGCAGCAGCTTCTTTTTTGCCGAAAAGCTTCTTCTTCTTTTTCTTTTCACTGCTTAGCTCTTTAATCTTCTTCAGATTCTCTTTACTCTCTTCTTCGACCTTTACTGCTTCTCCAGCTTCATTTGAAGATGAGCCCGTAAAAAGACTCTGGATGAAAAGGATTATTGATTCAAACTTGATATCAAAGGCTATGATCAGAAGGATTGCAAAGATTCCGGCAAGCAAAAGGATGCTTCCTACGCCTCCGACGAGCTTACTTAAAAAGCTTCCGAGATAATCGCCGATTGAGCCGGAAAGTTCATACACGCCGGTAAATACCCCATAATGCAGTCTAAGTACCCCAAAGAATGCAGAGAGTATAAATCCGGTAAGAAGCAGGAAGTTTGATATACCGATAATTTTTCCGAAGCTTATTTTCTTTAATGAAGAGAAGCCCCACACGAAAAGCATGAGCGGAAAGACGGTTGAAAATACTCCGAGAGTCGAGTTAATAAAGAAGTCGGAAATATAGGCGCCAAAAATACCCAGCCAGTTGCGCATTTCTTCAGGTTGGCTTAATAAATTCTTTGCTTCAAGATTTGCCTTATCGAACCTGGAGTATGAAACAATACTTAGCAGGATAATAACCGAAAGCAGTATAAACAAAATTCCGATTATGCTTTTCTTCTTACCGGACAGCGATGGAGCTTTGCTTTTTCCATTTGAGGGCTTTCCGTTTGTCTTTATCTTCTTCTTAGCCATTAGCAGTATACTTAAACAAATTCATCTTGTAGATGGACAAATATAATTCTTTTTTACAAAAGTATTTTCATTCGGATAAAGATATTGAAAACAATATCGAAGTGGATGAGTCTGAGACTGAAGATCTAAGGAATAACATGAAGCTGAATAAAAGTTTAAAACGCAGATGCAGGAACATTCGTTTATAAAATTGATTATTTACCAAATAACTGGCAAAATTAATTTGTCTGCACTTCCTCTGTGCCGCCGGCAACGCTCATCTGTTCTACCTGCAAAAGCTTTAGAACATTCCCCGTATAATAAGGAATAGCTTCAGTGCTGTTAAGCTTGCTTGAGTATTTAATGTCCGGCTCAAATCCATTCTCAATAAGGATTTTCCCGTGCTCGGTTTCTTTCATCATTTTAAATATGCTTTTGCCGAAGGACTTGCTTAAGGCACGGCTGGCAATTGCAGAATCGGTAAGCGAGACATTTTCGTTCAGCTTTTCAATCTCCGCAATTAATTTGCCGGCGCAGACTGAATCTTCCATAGAAAAGTTATTTGATCTTCCGGCACAGACTATCTCAACGTCTTTGTTCAGCTCCGCAAGATGCTTTGCAAGAGCAGAAACATTTATGAATGCACAGACAAAAAGGTCCTCAGAAAATTTTGCTTTAGTTATAGCCTTGGTACCGTTAGTTGTATATAAGATTACGGATTTACCTGAGACTATGTCTCCTGAATACTCAAACGGAGAATTACCGAGAGCGAAGCCTTCAATCTTTTTTGTGTTGCGTTCGCCGCCCAATAGAGTTTGTCCCCCGAACATACCGCCGGAAACTTTCACGGCGAACTCAACGGTTGCTACCGGAATAATTTCCTTTGCCCCGTTCAGCAGGGCTGTAATTATTGTCGTCGAAGCACGCAATACATCTATTACTACTGTTGTCTTGCCAGTAAAGTATAGTTCGTCGGCACTTAACGGTGTTAAGTGTACATTTATTTTCATATATCAAAACAAATTATTAATAAATCTAAGTGCAAATTTTTTATCGCATGTCGTCTTTTAAGCAGCAATTTTGCGGCGTACTTTAAAAACGAACGTGTAATTAACAAATCTTATTTCTTAATAAAAGGCAGTCTCGTTACTTTTGCCGGTACTTCCTTGCCGCGAATTAAAAAATTAACTGTTGAATTCTCGCTTGAATAAGCGGGTTCAACATAACCAAGAGCGATGGGTTTGTCAAGTACAGGGCTCACCGTACCACTGGTAATGCTGCCTACCTTCTTCTCATCACATGTCAAATCATATCCGTGACGCGGAAATGCCTTTTCATCCGAAACAAGCGGCGTCAGCTTCCGCTTCAATCCATCGGCTTTTATCTTCAGGATCTCTTCTTTTCCGATGAATTCTTCTTTAGATAATTTTGTTATCCAGCCAAGCCCGGCTTCAAGCGGATTAGTTGTTTGGTCAATATCATTTCCGTATAGACAGAAACCCATTTCCAGACGGAGTGTATCCCTTGCACCAAGTCCCACGGGCTTAATGTCAAACTCCTTGCCGGCATCAAAGATTTTATTCCAGATATCTTCGGCTATATTATTGTCGCCTTTAAAATAAATTTCATATCCAAGCTCGCCGGTATAACCCGTCCTTGAAACAATAGTTTCGTACCCGGCAACCTTAGCATGGAAAAAGTGATAATATTCCAGGTTCAATTCCTTGCTGCAAAGTTTCTGAACCACATCTTTCGACTTAGGACCCTGAATGGCAACCAATGAATATTCATCGCTTTTATTTTCAAGCTTAACGCCGAACCTGTTGTTGGTATTCATCCAGTTAAAATCTTTGTCTATATTCGATGCGTTTATTACAAGCATGAATTCGTCATCGGAGATTTTATAGACGAGTAGGTCGTCGACAATTCCGGCGTCCGGGTAGCACATTGCAGAGTACTGAACTCTTCCGGGAAAAAGCTTTGATGCATCGTTAACGGTTATATGCTGAACGAAGTCCAAAGCCTTTTCGCCGGTAACAAAAACCTCGCCCATGTGAGAAACATCGAAAACTCCCACGGAATTTCTAACAGCTTTATGTTCTGCGATAATTGAGGTGTATTGTACCGGCATCATAAAGCCGGCAAACTCAACGATTTTGGCGCCGAGCTTTTCGTGCATGTTGTATAAAGTTGTTTTTTTCATTTCTTTATTTTTTGTTAAGCTTGTCCCAATCTTTTAGGAAGTTTTCAAGACCGATGTCTGTCAAAGGGTGCTTGAACAACTTATCAATAACATTAAACGGCATTGTGCTAACATCGGCGCCCATCATAGCGGCTTCAACTAAATGAAGAGGATGACGGATGCTGGCAACAAGAACCTGGGTCTGGTAGTCATAATTCCTGTAAATCTGAACTATCTGGGAAATCAACTCCATGCCGGAGGTGCTAATGTCGTCAAGCCTGCCGACAAACGGGCTGATGTAGGTAGCGCCCGCCTTTGCCGCAAGCAAAGCCTGAGAAGGTGAAAAGCAAAGCGTAACGTTGGTATTTATTCCCTGATCGCTTAATGATTTTACCGCCTTCAGCCCTTCCTTTATTAATGGAACCTTTACTACAATGTTCTTGTGGATCTTAGAATATTCAAGAGCTTCTTTCATTATGCCCTCATAGTTGGTCGAAATGACTTCGGCGCTTATCGGTCCATCGACTATTGCAAGTATTTCGTCCAAAAGCTTTCTAAAATCTTTTCCTTCTTTTGAAACGAGTGAAGGATTGGTAGTTACGCCGTCAAGAATACCGAGAGCGGCGGCTTCTTTTATCTCGTTGATGTTTGCTGTGTCTATAAAGAACTTCATTTTTTTACCCAGTTGTTTGTTATTATAATTATTTGGTTTAGTGTAATGTTTAATTGTTAAATTGTTCTATTGCTAAACAACAATTTAACAATTAACCAATGGAACAATTTATTTCCGTTATCCAATGTCTTCCGTCAGTTCCTTTTCCGTTTTCTTGGAAAAGAACTTTACCTCTCCAAGCGGCATATTCTCGTCTTCTTCAATGGTAAGACGTACGCCGTATTTAAACCAGAACCTAAAAAATGTCTTCATCCTTCCTTCAATAAACTTTGAAGCGAAAGCGGGATGACACTTGATAATTATCGACCTTTCTTTTGACTGCCTCTTGAATTTTTTCAGCCAGTCTTCAAGATCATAAACCACATGCGAATGCTTGGTAAGCATGCCCGACCCGAGACAGTATGGACATACTTCCTTCATTGTCTGCATTATATTCTGTCTTATTCTTTGCCTGGTAATTTGCACAAGACCGAAATCGGACATAGGCAGCACCGAAACCTTAGCCCGGTCTCTGCGGAACTCTTTTCTTAATTCATCATAGATTTTCTTCCGGTTCTTGTCGTCTTCAAGGTCGATGAAATCGATTACAATTATTCCGCCGATGTCCCTCAGCTTTAGCTGTCTTGCAATCTCGCGTGCGGCTTCCAGGTCGGTCTTCAAAGAATTCTGTTCCTGTTCCTTGCTCTTTGCATACCTTCCGCTGTTAACATCTATTACAACCATTGCTTCGGTATGCTCGATGATTAAATAACCGCCGCTCGGCATAGGAACCTTTCTCCCCATCAGCGTTTTTATCTGTTCTTCTATTTTGAAGGCATCGAAAATCGGGTTGCTTGATTTGAAAGGCTCAATCTTATCCGCCAGCGAAGGCTGAACAAGATGGACGTAGCTTTTTATCTGCTTGTAAAGCTTTTTAGCATCTATAAAGACCTTTGAAATATCCGGGGTAAAAAGGTCTCTAATAACGCTTGAGGTTGTATTAAGGTCCTGATAAATAAGTGCCGGCGGCGTCTCGGATTTTACCGTATTCTGAATCTCTTCCCAGGTTTTTAAAAGATTTTTCAGATCATCCCGGAGTGCTTCTTCCGGCTGGTTCCTGGCAACAGTTCTAATAATCAAACCGAAATTATCAGGCAGAATTCCCCTCGCGATATGACGGAGTCTTCTTCTCTCCTTAAAGTCCGAAATCTTTTTAGATACGCCGATCTTATTATCAAAAGGAAGAAGGACACAGAATCTTCCCGGCAGGGAAACCGAAGAAGTAACGCGCACGCCTTTATTGTTTACCGGCTCCTTCGTAATCTGGATTAGAATTTCCTGTCCTTTGTGAAGCTTCGGAATTATATTTTCTTCAGCTTCTTTTTTTACGGTTTCTTTTGCCGGCTTTGTCTGGACATTACTTCTCGTCTCGGATTCATCTTCTTCATCAGAATCCTCGACATCTGAGTCTTCATCGCCCAGCATCTCCTGGAATTGTTGTGTCCTTGCGCCAATATCAGAAAAATGAAGGAAGGCATCGTGCTTCATGCCGATGTCTACAAAGGCAGCCTTAATACCTGGCAATACTCTTGCCACTTTCCCCAGGTATATGTCGCCGACCATGCGGCGGTTTTCAGGATAGTCGACAAAGAAGTCGACTAAATTCCCATCTTCCGTTATTGCTACCCGGGTCTGCGAGGTAGTAGAATTTATAATAATTTCTTTTGTCATATAGAGCAAACTCTTCTAATGAAATAATATATTTCATAAAAATTTTAAAAACACAAAGGCTCATTACCGGGCAGGGAACCCGGTTAACGCTATTCCCTGAGCGCTCAAGATCTTCTTTCCTGTTGATTTCCAGATGCATCAACAAGTAAAGAAGCATGAAAATCTTTAAACTAACTTCTGCCACAGACGAGCCTTTAATTAAATGTAAACCTTTAACCTGCTAAAATCTTTTTAGCTGTAAAGAATTAAAAATCCATCTTCCGGAAAAGTTTTCCGGATATTCTATAATAAGTATTAATAGAAGAAAAATCCGCTGTTTCGGAAAATTCTCTAAAATATTTTTAATCGCCGTCCACCGGCTGGTTTTGTTTGGCTTGTTCCTTCAGCATTTCCTTCCTGCTGAGAGAAAACTTGCCGTTCTCAATCTTAACTAACTTAACGGTAACCTTGTCTCCTTCTTTGAAGTAGTCGGTAACCTTGTTTACGCGTTTGTTGTCTATCTGCGAAATATGCAGCAAGCCTTCCTTGCCGGGCAGAATTTCTACGAACGCGCCGAAGTCCATAATTTTGGTAATTACTCCGTCGTAAACTTCGCCAACTTCCGGCATAGCCGTGAGCTTTTTGATATGCTCTTTACACTTAGTTGCATTCTCTTTATTAGGCGAAGCAATGTTTATAGTACCGTCGTCGTCAATATTAATATCAACGCCGAACTGACGCTGCATACCCTGAATAGTCTTTCCGCCTGGACCGATTATCAATCCTATCTGATCCTGCTCAACCTTCATGGTTATTAGCCGCGGCGCATAAGGTGATAGTCCTTCGCGCGGCTTGTCAATCGCTCCATTCATAATTCCAAGTATGTGAAAGCGACCGTCCTTAGCCTGCGCAAGCGCCTTTTCCATAATCTCGAAGGAAATTCCTTTAATCTTAATGTCCATCTGGAAGGCAGTAATTCCTTCGGTCGTTCCGGCAACTTTAAAGTCCATATCGCCAAGATGGTCTTCGTTACCGAGGATATCGGAAAGGATTGCGTACTGCTCGCTTTCTTTTACGAGCCCCATGGCAATACCTGCACAAGGTTTTGCAAGCGGAATTCCGGCGTCCATCAATGCAAGCGAACCGGCACAGACAGTTGCCATTGAAGACGAACCGTTTGATTCGAGAATATCCGAAATAACTCTGACTGTATAAGGGAAAGCTCCCTCCTCCGGCATCAGCATTTTCAACGCACGCTCTGCAAGATTGCCGTGTCCGACTTCCCGCCTTCCAACACCGGACATTTTACCAACTTCGCCGACGCTAAACGGCGGGAAATTATAATGAAGCATAAACTTCTTCGTGTATTCGTCAATCAGCCCGTCGATTATCTGTTCGTCATTCTTTGTACCGAGAGTAACCGTAGTTAAGCTTTGCGTCTCACCGCGCGTAAATAATGCTGAACCGTGAGTTCTGGGAAGAACGCCAAGTTCAACAGAGATTGGTCTGATCTGTTTCGTATTCCTTCCGTCAAGACGTATTCCTTCGGCAAGAATTCTTCCCCGCATTAATTCCTTTTCAAGATCGTGAAGAATTTCCCTTATAACCTTTTCCTGCTCAGGATATTTTTCCGCAAGTGATTCGTTTACGAAAGCGGTAAGCTCTTTGTTCTTTGCGCTCCGTTCTTCTTTTGCAAGAACAGAGTAGACAATCTCTTTATACTTTTCGTATGCAAGATCGTAAACATCCTTTTTAAGCTCCTCATCAATTACTGCCGGTGCGATTTCTTTCTTCGGCTTCCCGGTTTCGGCTCTCAATTCATTCTGAAGCTGAATGAGCTTTTTAATTTCTTCATGCGCAAACTTTAGCGCATTAAGAAGATCATCCTCGCTTATTTCTTTAGATTCGCCCTCAACCATCATAATCGAATCGGCAGTACCGGCAACGACAAGCTCCATATCGCTGTCTTTCAATTGCAGCAAGGTCGGATTGATAACAAATTCTCCGGCAACTCTACCGACTCTAACTTCCGCAGCCGGACCGTCAAACGGAATATCCGAGATTGTAAGCGCAGCAGAAGCGCCGACTGCCGCTAAAACATCTGCATCGTTCTCTCCGTCATGCGAAAGGACGAATGCAATTACCTGAGTCTCATTCTTAAAATAATCCGGGAAGAGCGGTC
This sequence comes from Ignavibacteriaceae bacterium, assembly GCA_046704565.1. Lineage (GTDB taxonomy): Bacteria > Bacteroidota > Ignavibacteria > Ignavibacteriales > Ignavibacteriaceae > FEN-1297. The sequence continues at coordinate 22,574 of JBJKRP010000070.1, forward strand.
TGATCGGTCTATCGATTAAGCGCGAGCTTAATATTTCCTTTTCAGAGGGTCTTCCTTCACGCTTTATATAGCCGCCGGGAAATTTACCGGCAGCAGAAGTCTTTTCTCTGTATTCTACCTGGAGAGGAAAGAAGTCCTGATCCTCTTTTACTTCTTCTGCAGCAACAGCGGTGACCAGAACCATCGTATCTGCGTATCTAACCATAACGGCTCCGTTCGCCTGTTTGGCAAACCTTCCGGTCTCAATCGAAAAAATCTTCCCGCCGATCTCAACTTCTTTTTTTACTAACATTTTTTAACCTATTACTTTCTTATATTCAATTCTTTAATTATCGCCCTGTATCTTCCGATGTCGTTTTTCATCAGGTAATCAAGAAGCCTTCTGCGCTTACCAACCATCATCATCAAACCGCGCCGGGAGTGGTGGTCTTTCTTGTGTGCATTAAAATGTTCCGTCAGGTCGTTTATCCTTTTTGTCAGGAGCGCAATCTGAACCTCCGATTTACCCGAGTCCTTCTCGTTTTTTCCAAACTGCTTGACTAATTCAAGCTTTTCTTCTTTTGTCATCTTTTATCCTTAGTTTATTTGTACGATGTAATCCCAGAAATCTTCCCGCCGATAACGGGACACCGGAATTAATTATTTAATATTCCATTTGCCATCTTGCCGAATATCTCTATACCGGCTGCTTTATCTTCATTCATTTTTGCTATCAGTGCTTCCTTAGAAGAAAACTTTTCTTCTCCTCTAATTCTTTCCACCATGTTTACTGTAATTTGATTGCCGTAAATTTCGGAATCAAAGTCCAGTATAAAAACTTCGGTAGTAACCAGACCGTCGATATAAAAGGTCGGGCGTCTGCCGATGCTAAGTAAACCGTAATATTTTTTACCGCCGGTAAAAATCTCCACAGCGTAAATACCGATTGCCGGAAGAAGCTTACTCTCATCATCCAGCTTAATATTGGCAGTGGGAAAGCCCATCGTTCTTCCTCTGCCGTCTCCCTTTATTACAGACCCGGTAAACGAATAATAACCTCCAAGCAAAGAGCTCGCAAGCTGTACGTCGCCGTTTACCAGTGCATTCCTTATTTTAGTGCTGCTCACCGAAATATTGTTTACATAAACAGCATCAACTTTCGTTACCCCAAAGTCATATTTTGTACCGAACTCTCTTAAGGTACCTTCATCGCCGCCTCTGCCTTTGCCGAAGTGGTGGTCATAACCGATAACCATTTCAGTAATGCCTATTCTATCAACGATGTAATCCTTAATGAACGCTTCGGATTCAATCTGCGAAAATTCCTTTGTAAAATTTATTACAAGGATGTTTTCAACACCTAAATGATCAAGAATTTCCAGCTTCTCGGTAAGCGTATTTAACAGTCGTACCCCGGATTTTGAAACGATAGTCCTGGGATGAGGATCGAATGTAATTAAAAAACTTCTTCCCCTTATCTGCGAAGCTTTTTCAATAACGCTTTTAATTATTTTTTTATGTCCAAGATGAATGCCGTCGAAAGTTCCAAGCGTAAGTACCGTGTCTTTATTTTTTTCTACTTCCGACAGGCTTTTAAATACTTTCATATTAACAATTTACGAATCAAAAGTCTGCGAATATAATTCTTTTTTAACTCAAAACGAAATTTATGAATATCTCTGTCTGCCGGCAATGCTTTAACCTGCCGATAAATAATGACTCGCCGGTTCATCCGGCTTAATCCACATAATGACTATAAGCATGTTCCGGTTCATTTAATTTGAGGCTGAGAAACGCTCAGGCTCCCTTTCATTTTTGATACAAATTCTGAAACATCAAATGCACTTTCAACGGAATATTCTCCTATTGCAGTTCTTCTTAAAGAACCGAGCACTCCTCCACAGCCCAGCTTTTCGCCTAAGTCATTTGCAATTGAGCGGATATATGTACCTTTGGAACAGATTATTTCAAACTCTATCTCAGGCAGAGCGATTTTCTTAATCTCGAATTTATAAACTTCTACCTCGCGTGGCTCTCTTACTATTTCCCTTCCCTTGCGGGCTATCTTATACAAAGACCTCCCGTTGATCTTTACTGCCGAGAACATCGGCGGTACCTGCATAATCTTTCCTATAAAACTATTTCTTGCTTCAAGGATTTGGTCAGCAGTAATTTCTTCATTGAAGTCCGTCTCGGTAACTTCTGTTTCCATGTCCATCGAGGGCGAGGTTTTACCCAGAAAAATTTTACCGGTATAAATTTTTTTCAACTCCTGGTACTTAGTAATTTCTTTAGTCTTTCTTCCGGTACAAATAATAAGAAGACCGGTGGCGAGAGGATCGAGGGTGCCAGCATGACCTACTTTTTTAACATCAACTGCGCGGCGTATCTTGTGAACGACTTTGAACGACGTCCACCCGGACGGTTTGTCGATAAGAATAACTTCTCCGCTTTGAAAATCGAGCCCGGAAAGGTCAGCCGTTTCCTTTGTTATCATCTTCGTGAATCTTTTTTATTAAACCTTCAATCTTCTCAACATAATCAAGCGTATCATCCAGGAAAAATTTTAATTCGGGAACAAACTTAATTCTAATCCTTGAGGCAAGCTCAGAGCGGATAAAGCCGGAAACCGATTTAATCCGTTCCAGTGAACGTTCGCGTTTGTCTTTCTCGAGCACCGAGACGTAAATTTTGGCTATCTTAAGATCGGGGCTTACCTTTACGGAAGTAACAGTTATAAATCCTACTGAAGAATCTCCCAGTTTATCCGGCAGCTTGTATAAAAAAATTAAGCTTATCTCTTCCTTAATTAAATGCTCTACTCGATCTATCCTGTGTGTCATTTCAACCGCTCCTTTCAAGCCGCCGGCTTGTTATATATCCCGATAAATCGGGTGCTGATTTTTTCTTCTAAATTAACAAAATATTTTTGTTAAAGCAGTAGAAAATTAAGCCAACTTTTTCTTTGTCTCGGTTATCTTGAATGCCTCGATTATATCACCGACTTTGATATCGTTAAAACCGGCGATGTTCAGACCGCATTCATAACCGGAATCTACTTCTCTTACATCGTCCTTAAAACGTTTAAGAGAAGAAATCTCACCTTCATGGATTACAATGCCGTCGCGAATTAATCGCACTCTGTTGTTACGGATAATTTTCCCATCCTGCACGTAGCAGCCTGCTACTGTGCCGAACTTCGGAATTTTAAATGTATCCCTGACTTCAAGGGTAGCAGTAACCTCTTCGGAAAGTACGGGTGAGAGCAAGCCTTCGAGAGCAGACTTGACTTCGTTAATAGCATCATAAATAACATTATAAAGACGGATATCGACGTTTTGAGTCTCCGCCAGCTTACGTGCATTCAGGTTGGGTCTTACGTGGAAACCTATAATGATTGCGTTTGAAGCTGAAGCAAGGAGAACGTCGCTTTCGGAAATTCCGCCGACGCCCTTGTGTATAACTCTGACGATTACTTCTTCGTTTGAGAGCTTCATTAAGGAATCCGATAAAGCTTCAACGGAACCATCGACGTCGCCTTTAACGATTAACGGAAGCTCTTTTACTCCGCCGATGCTTATCTGCTTTGCAATCTCATCAAGGGTAACGTGATGCACCTGCTTCTGATCCTGCTCGCGTTTAAGCTGCTGTCTTTTCAAGGCTATTTCACGAGCCATTCTATCGGACTCGACCACAACAAAAGTATCGCCAGCCTGCGGTGCTCCTTCAAATCCTAATACCTGGACAGGCGTTGAAGGCGGTGCTTCATTTACCTTGTTGCCGCGCTCATCAAACATTGCGCGAACCTTGCCCTGGTAAATACCGGCAATAAACGGATCGCCTACACGCAGAGTTCCCTTCTGAACCAGTATTGTCCCCGTAATTCCTCTTCCTTTATCAAGCTCCGATTCAACTACAGCGCCGCGTGCAGGTCTATCAGGGTTTGCTTTCAAATCAAGAACTTCTGCTTCAAGAAGAATCTTTTCGAGAAGAAGGTCAACATTCAAGCCTGTCTTTGCCGAAATTTCTACGCACTGGTATTTACCGCCCCAGTCTT
>JBJKRP010000071.1:0-6066 GCA_046704565.1 Ignavibacteriaceae bacterium
GGATTCATCAACACAGGATTTGACAGGAACAAACCCGGCACAGACCGGGAAAAGCGATCTGCATGCAGGTAAAATTGAAAATACTCCGAAAGATATTTTATCTCCGGCTGCGTACAACGGAATAAGAACGACTTCGCTTAAACAAGCACTTCTTGATTTTAATCAGCCGGATATAAGAGTGCCCGGTATGGCGGAGGTAAACTCCAACCCGGAAATTAAAACGAATACTGGTATTAATATAAATCCGGATGCAAGCCAGGCAAATCAAAAAGCGGAACTGAATAACAATACAGGTTCCAGGAATGTTAACACTGCGGATAATATTAATCAAAATATTAAAGTTGCGGCAGAAGCAGATAACACTCATTCAGACGGGGGTTTTAACAATACTTCGGGGAACGCTCCAGGTAACGGCGGACAGAAAGATGCTGGAGTACAACTAAAGAAAAACGATCTGCCGTTAACAGCCATGCAGAGGGAGAATATCTTTGATGGAATAAAGGAAGTTAATCAAGGTACGGTTAGGAATTTACCCTCTTCAAATGAAACGCCGGCTGCATACAAGCTTTCGGAAGCTCTTAACGAAATTAAGAACATGATAAAGCAGGGCGATACTAAGAGCGCAGTACTTCAGCTTAAGCCTGATAATCTTGGTAAGGTGAAGGTTACTCTTGATGTTGCTTCCAACAATGTGCATGCACATGTAGAGGTAGATAATGAAAGCGTCAGGCAGGTAATTCAAAATAATATCAATGATCTTAAACAATCTCTAAACTTGAACGGCATGCAGTTGAATTCCTTTACGGTAAACGTTGCAGGCGGAGAACAAAGGCAGGGTAAGTTTTTTAGTCAGAAGAAAAAGCCAAGCTATCATACGTTAAAAATCAGGCAGGAGGACGGTCAGGATCCTTTAACGACAAAGAAACTTGGATATAATACTTACGAATATTTAGCATAGGAGAAATTGAATGGTAGATGGAGTAACAAATGTACCGGGCGGACAAGGCAGCACTGTAAATCAAACAAATGGTACTACGATGGGCAAGAATGATTTCATGAAATTACTGATTGCGCAGATGAAGAACCAGGATCCCATGAGCCCTATGGACGGAACACTGTTTGCGGCACAGCTTGCGCAGTTCTGTTCGCTCGAACAGCTTCAGAATCTGAACGACTCTATGACTACAAGTATTAATGCAAACTACGCATTAACTCAGTCTATTAACAACACGCTTTCGGCTACATTGATAGGCAAAGGTGTTAAGATAAGCGGTGCCGATCTTGAAAATACGGGTAAGAACACGGTTCAGCTTGGATACAATCTTCCTGGTAACGCTTCATCGGTTACCATAAATGTTTTGGATTCAAACGGAAACGTTGTAAAGACATTTAGCAATCAGCCGACGACATCGGGCGACAATAAACTTTCCTGGGATTTTACCGATAATAATGGTAACAAATTACCAAGCGGTAAATATACATTTAGTGTAACGGCAAAAGGAACCGACGGCAGCGATATGACGGTAAGTCTTTTCAAAGTTGGAACAGTAGATGGAGTAAAGTTCTCCAGCACAGGCGGTACAACATTAACGGTTGACGGCGCGGATTACCAGTTGTCGGATATTTCTGAAATTCTTAATTCGAGTGGAGGCAACTAATGGCGCAAATAAATGGGATCAGCGTTCCGTTTATTCCCATAACTCAAAGTAATGATGCTGCATCCGGCAAAACACAAGCCGGGTCAGACAGCTTCAGCTCGATCTTCGAGCAAGAGCTTGACAAAGTAAAATTCTCAAACCATGCTTTAAAAAGATTGGAGAGCAGGAACATTCAGATAGGCGACCAGGACTTGAACAAAATCCAGGATGCCGTAAACAAAGCCGAACAGAAAGGCTCCAAAGATTCTCTGGTAATGATGAACGATACTGCATTCATTGTTAACATCCCGAATAGGACAGTTGTTACCGCAATGCCGGTTGGAGACAGCAATGAAAATGTATTTACGAACATTGACAGTGTGGTGTTTGCTTGAATGAAATAGTTCAAGTGTAAGTTTTTTGAATAAATAATTAATTAACAATAGAGCGGGACCTTTTAGGACGCTCTGGATTCTGCAGACTGACTGACGCAGGATCAAATAAAGAATAATCCATAGGAGGTTACAATGGCACTTCTCAATTCACTTTTTTCCGGTGTATCCGGTTTACAGAATCTTCAATCGATGATGGACGTAATTGGCAATAACATTGCCAACGTCGATACTATCGGTTACAAGAGTTCGCGGGTTACATTCAGCGATACTTTCAACCAGCTTATGAAATCCGGTACCAACCCTACCGATTCGACCGGCGGTACAAACAGCTTCCAGATAGGTCTTGGAATGAAAATAAATTCCATCGACAGGAACTGGAACCAGGGAACTTTTCAAAGCACCGGTATTACAACCGACTTAGCACTGCAAGGTCCGGGTATGTTTATACTTAACAGCAATGGACAGAACTATTATTCACGAGCGGGCGCATTCGAGTTTGATTCCAACGGTAAGCTGGTTGATCCGCAGAACGGGGCTGTAGTCCAGGGAAAAGTCGCTAACGGATTAGGGCAGATACCGCAGGGCACGGCAATTCAAGATGTAGTTGTAGATAAAAACCTAAAGCTGCCAGCAATAAAGACCCAGAACATTTCATGGGGAGGAAACCTGCAGAGCAATTCGCCGACAATTGCAACTAACACGGTTAATCTTGAAGACAGCTTAGCCGGAAGCACTCCGTATACAGCTCCTGCCGCGCCAACATCTGTTGCAATAGTAGGCAAAGACGGTACTAAATACACACTCAACGTATCTTATACTCAGGCTGGCGGAACATGGACTCCCAGCTTCCAAGTGTTGGACTCTAAAGGAAATGCATTGGCGACTCAGCCTACTGCAACACCGGCACTAAGCGCATTAACATTTAATTCGTCAGGCAACTGCACCAATTCCCCGGTGACAATTGCAAGCACAGACAATAATATCTCATTCAGTCTTGATTTTTCAAAGGTTACGTTGTCTTCAACTTCAACTACTTCTTCCAGCATACCAGCCGTAGTTAACCAGGGCAGTACGGAAACGCCGGTACTTGGTTCTGTTACAATCTATGATTCCTTAGGAAATGCACATACATTAAGCGTACAATTCGATCATGCATTCGGCAGTTCATGGAATTGGAGCGCTACAGTACCTTCAACGGACGGCGGAACTTTTAACGGTGCAACCACCGGTACCGTATCGTTTGATTCGAATGGTCAAATACAGACCATAACACAGGGCGGTAAGGTAGTACCAGGTGTTCCTCCGGTGCCGCAGATAACATATAATCCGGGCAACGGCGCCGAAACGCAAAACATAAATTTAAACTTCGGTTCAGGTACGGCAGGAATAACACAGACTTCGCTCTCCTCACAGGTAGCGTCGCTAAGCCAGGACGGCTCCGCATCTGCGACGTTAACTAACCTTAACATCGATCAGTATGGAAACGTTGTAGGTGTATTTTCAAATGGTAATTCGAAGACGTTAGCGCAGATAATGGTTGCAACGTTTACGAATCAAAATGCTCTTGTCAGTGCAGGCAGCAATATGTATTCGGTTGCAGCGAATTCCGGCGATCCAAGGATTGACACACCCGGAGAAAATTCGGCGACAACAATTCAGTCAGGCGCTCTGGAACAGTCGAACGTTGATCTATCACAGGAGTTCACAAACATGATAGTTTCCCAGAGAGGCTTTGAAGCAAACGCAAAGGTAGTTACTACTTCCGATCAATTGCTTCAGGATATAACAAACTTAGTAAGGTAACTCTCATAATCCCTCGCATAAAAGGAGTGCCGTCTGCATACGGTGCTCCTTTTTCTTTTTAATCTCCTTCTTACTCGTCTTAAACTTAAACTTGAACTTCGCGCTGCACAAAGTGTAAGTTCAAGGATCGGGAAGTGCGTTTTTAGAGAATTTTTATTGATAGGACGCACCGGGGAAGGTTTCCGCTGGCATGGAAAAATCTTCCGCTGTGCCGGAATCAATTTCCGACGTGGCTCTATGAGTTACCGCAGCACCAGAATGTGATACTCTTTCACAGGAAGAAGTTTCCGTCAAGCCGGGAAGATTTTCCCAAACGTCGGCATGCGATCCCCAATCAGCGGAACCAGTTCCCGCCTCGTCGGTAAGAGTTTCCGCCCGTTGGAAGGTATTTCCCGGTCTTCTCGATACGTTTCTCACTCCGTTCGGAACTACTCGATGACCTTGCGAGTGTAGGTCATGTTCGGAAGTATCTGCCTTCGATAAAAGGTACTGCTTTTATTAAGAATCTATTTTTCACACATACTGAAGTATGTGCTACGATCAAAATAATTAATAACTTTGCAGAGCAGACAAGATGGATTATTATTGCCCTAAGTCTCTTAAGGTATATAATTGGTTGACTATATTTAAGCATCCTTCAAGGTCAAAAAAGTAATCTTGAAGGATAATGCGTAACCTTTTTAAAAAAAAGTAATATCGGCTATTAATCGGATTATTAAATGAAATTAAAACTTGTAAATAAAATATGGAGTAATATTAAAAGGAATATGTGAACTTAGGAAAATCAGGGCTTAAAGTATCGAGGATATGCCTGGGCTGTATGAGCTATGGAAGTCATGAATTCAGGAAGTGGCATTTAAATTTAGAGCAGAGCCGTCCGTTTTTTAAGAAGGCAGTAGAAGCGGGAATAAATTTTTTTGATACTGCAAATATGTATTCCAACGGAGTAAGTGAGGAGATAGTGGGGAAGGTGCTACCGGAGCTTACGAAGCGTGAGGAGGTTGTTATTGCAACTAAAGTCTTTTTCCCGATGCGTAAGGATGCTAACGGAAAGGGACTATCCCGCAAAGCAATATTCACCGAAGTTGATATGAGCTTAAGAAGGCTCCGAACGGATTATATCGATCTGTACCAGATACACAGGTGGGATTATGAAACCCCGATTGAAGAGACTTTAGAAGCCTTGCATGACGTTGTAAAGGCGGGTAAAGTCCGTTACATTGGCGCGTCGTCAATGTTTGCATGGCAGTTCTGCAAGTCGCTTTATTTATCCGATTTATTTGGATGGACGCGCTTTATCTCGATGCAGCCGCATTATAATCTTTTATACCGTGAAGAAGAACGGGAGATGCTGCCGTTATGCCTGGAAGAAGGAATAGGAGTAATTCCCTGGAGCCCGCTCGCCCGGGGAAAGTTAGCACGTTCGGCAGACCAAAAAGAAATTACCGAGAGAGCTAACAGCGATGTATACGGGAAAACTCTTTATGAAAAGACAGAGGCAGCGGATGAGAAGGTAATAGAATGCGTTACCGAAGTATCAAAAGCAAGAGGGATATCGCAGGCGCAGGTTTCTTTAGCCTGGCTGCTTTCCAAGCCTGCTGTAACGGCTCCTATAGTCGGCGCTACCAAAATTAAGCATCTTGAAGATGCGATTGCCTCGGTACAGGTTAAACTATCTGGAGAAGAGATCCAAAAGCTGGAATCGGAATATATTCCGCATAATGTAGTAGGTATCAGTTAATTTAATATTTTATTGATCCCCTACGGGAATCGTGAATTTGGGATTTGAAAATTATTATCTATAATAATTAACCGTCTAAGCCAAAGGCTTACAGGTACGATGGTTCTAATTTTTATGCAGACTTATATAACTTGAGTTGAAATACATTAGCTGCCATAATTAACCTTGTAGAGGTTGAATTGTTGTAAAGATCATTATAGCTGTTTATTTATTACTGTCAGATATCATCTGCGGATCAGGCGACACGTATATCAGGTCTGTTCGTTTTATTTGTTTGAGATTAAATGTATTTTTGCAAAGTATCCTAATTTTTCTAAAAGACAGCCGGTACCTGCTTTTGAAGTTATGCCAAATAATACACGCGGAGAATTTGTTAAGGATGACCTTGACCTGCTTCTTAAAAGTAAATCTCCGAAAACAAAACGGGACATAGAATCCATGATATCAATTAAATTATAAGAGGTGTTATGCCGGAGTTACCCGATCTAAC
>JBJKRP010000072.1:0-3962 GCA_046704565.1 Ignavibacteriaceae bacterium
TTGTTATTTCACCGATATATTTATTAACGATTCTCTTCTGCATCTCTTCGTTAAGATTTTCTTTTAGGATTTTCTCCGCCGCCTTAATTGCTATTTCAGCAACCTGAGTCTTAAGTTCGTCGAGCGCGGCATCCTTCTTTCGCTCAATCTCGTTTGATGCTTCGTCAATCATTTTCCTTGCCTGGTCTCTGCTGTCCTGCAGGATTTGCTCTTTGAGCTTTTCGGCATACTGTCTGCTTTGATCAACAATCTTCTTGGACTCCGATTCCGCCTTGGCAAGGCTTGCCTGGTTCTGCTCAAGAACTGCTTGAGCATCCTGCTTTGCCTTCTCAGCTTTATCCAGAGATTCCCTGATCGCATTTTCACGCTGATCCAGTGCGGTTAAGATCGGCTTCCACGCAAACTTCTTTAAAATTATAAGAAGTACTACGAAAGTTATAACCGTCCAGAATACTACGCCGGGATCGACATCAATTATGCTTCCGCCGCTTTCAGCCGCCAGAATAAAAACCGATAGAAACAAACCGGTAACCATAAAATCAATTCCTAATAAGAATTTAATATTGGCAGGTTATCCCTGCTTGAAAAATTGTAAATATTAAGCACCCTTAAATGCCAACAGGATACAGATAACTAATCCGAAGAAGGCAATACCTTCTATAAGAGCGGCAGCAATAATCATCGCCGTTCTGATAGGTGCAATTGCCTCAGGCTGCCTGCCCATTGCTTCCATAGCCTGACCGGCAAGCTTACCGATCCCGAGACCGGCACCAATAACCACTAATCCAGCACCTAACCCGGCGCTTAACCAACCTAAATCCATATATTTCTCCTTAAGTATGTTTTTTATTTTTTTTGAAAATTAATGTTCGATATGCTTAGCCATTCCGATAAAGAGTGCCGTCAGCATAGTAAACACATAAGCTTGTATTAACGCAACTAAGATTTCCAGCATTTCAATAAATAATGTAAAGCCGACCGAAACTGGCGCCACATAAATTGTGTGCATTATAAATATCAAACCGAGCAGCGAAAAGATTACAATATGCCCTGCAACCATATTTGCAAAAAGACGAATGCACAATGCAAACGGCTTTGTAAATAGTCCGATAAGCTCAATCACCGCCATGATAGGAATAATCATTACCGGCATACCGGACGGAACAAGGCTCTTCAGGTATTTCATTACTCCGTGCTGCTTCATACCTGTATACTGAATAACGATAAATGAAATAACCGCCAGCGAAGCAGTAACCGCAACATTTCCTGTAACTACTACCAGGTTAGGCAGCGGAATTAATCCGAACATGTTGCAAAATAAAATAAAGAAGAAAAGCGTAAGCATGTACGGCATGTATGATTCATATCCCTTGCCGATAGCTGGCTTAACGATTTCGTTCCGTACAAAATCGATTATTATCTCGAAAAAATTAGATATCCCTCTTGGAACTAAGGATTTCCTGTAGCCTTTTGCGGCTATTAGCAGTAAAATAACAAGTACGGCAGAGACAAACCACATTATCATGATATCCCGCGTAATCGAAATATCAAACCCGAAAAGCTTTAAATGCGGCAGGTACAAATTTCCCAATGGTCCGAAACTAATAAAATTCGAGTCCATTACATGATGCATTATCCAGCTTGGGTCGCTGTTGTTCTGGGCAGCCTTTTTTAAGGTATCAGCCCCCGCTATTGCCTTACTTACCGTATCCGGCGTCATAGAATCCTTTTTAGAGCTCTCTTTTTAGGATGATTATGATTTCAATAATCAGGTAATATATATAAAAAATTAAGATGGAAAATATAAAACTATTCTGTTTTATATCCAAGAATTTGAAAGAAAAAATAATAAGCAAAATCAATACCACCATCCTTATTATCATCCCTTTCATGTAGGTTATGAATACTCTGTCAAGCGTGCCTTTTTTCATTAAATTGATTGAAACGACTGCAATGACAAAGTTGATGGTTGAACAAATTGCACCAAGATAAACCGAAAAAAGCGAAGTGTAGGAGATTACAGTGAAATGATGCAGTAGAAATATTAATAGGAATAAAATTACCGTGAAAAGAAAGCTCACCTTTAACAGCTTATTTTCAGACATGGCTATTTAGTTTTTAACACCATTTTGATAAAATTGTACAAGCCTGCCGTAACTCCTATGAATGAGCAAACTACAGTTAATATCGGCTCGGAATTAAATTTCTTATCTAACCAATATCCTAAGAATGCCATCCCGGTAACAGTTACGGCAAGCTGAGTTCCTAATCCCAGGTAAACAACCCATCCCCGGCTCGAATCTTCGTTGTCTTCATCCGGGTCTCCAAATTTCATTTTACATCCTTTGGCGGAGCCGGAGGAGACGGTTGATTAAATATGCTCGTCTTTTCTTTTGAGCTCATCGAACTGTTGCCGTCAAACACTGCTCCTTCTTCTACAACCAGAATTTTTGTAATTATATCTCCCTTTAAGTTTGAGGTCCCTTCAAGAACTACCTTTTCATTTGCCCTAAGTGTTCCTTCAATTTTGCCGCCGTGAATTATCATCTGACCGGTTACCTCGCCGTTAACAAAGCCGGACTTGCCGATTGTAACATTGCCGCTGACCTGCAAATTCCCGTTAACCGTACCGTCTATCCTTACATTCCCCTTGCTTGAAAGTTTCCCTTCAATTATTACACCCTCACTAATAATTGTGACTGCATCTTTTCCAACGTCTTTACCAATTATGGTTTCCTGGATTTTCACTTTTGTATCTCCTTCAGTTATTTAATAATAAATTTTTAGGGTCTATCGGCTTTCCGTGTTTCCATATTTCAAAATGGAGATGAGGACCGGTAGTCATTTCACCGGAATTGCCGCTAAGTGCAATTGTCTCACCGCCGGTTACAATGTCCCTTTGCTTTTTCAATAAAGCAGAGCAGTGCTTATAAACAGTAACATATCCGTTCGGATGATTAATAATTATCATATATCCGTCTCTTACCGTATAATCGGCAAATACTACATAACCGCTTGCAGCAGCATCTACGGGCGTACCAACCTTAGCAACTATATCAATTCCCATATGCCCTATAGCCGGATCGAACCCCCGGCTTATAAATCCCATTAATGGTCTTACAAAATAAAATAATTTTCCGGAAGATGCTTGCTTTTCTTGCTGCTCGAGTAATTTCGGAAAAATTTCTTTAAAGACCAAATAGGCATCCCCGCCGTATGGACTTTTCTTTCGCTGAATGTTTTTATTTACGTGTCTGCCCGGGATCGAATCCGTGTGGGTCGTATCTTCAAGCATCATGGCACTTCTAAGATCCCGGTTGGTTGATTTCAGGTCTTTCAGCTCTTCGGTCAACGAAAACATTTTTTGATTCAGCTCGTCTACTAATTTTTTTTCACCCGGTGTAAGGCTGTTGTCGGAGGGGAAAAATAATCCTTTCACCGGTGAAATGCTTAACAGAAAAAATCCGAGTAAAAAGATAATAACTGAATAAGCTCCTACAACCGTGTAGACTTTTCCCGCCGGGAAATGATGTGTCTTCGATTCTACGCCTGCCCCTGTAGGAATAATTAAAACGGAGTAGCTTTTAATTTTCTTAAATCCGTTTAACTTCAGCTTGCCTAAAAAATTATTTAGCATTTTTCAAATTTATCCATCAAGTCGTTAAATTTTATCTTCCCTTCTCTTAATAATACGGGTACGCTGTCGCTGAGGTCAATCAAAGTAGAAGCTTCGTGGAAGCATTTCTTATCCGTGTAAAAAATAGTGCTTACCTCTGAGCCGAACTCATCAATTATCAAATTCGGTTCAACCATCGGGGGGTTTTCGCTGCGGTTTACACTGGTTGAAATGAGCGGCATCTCAAGCTCACCGGTAAGCTTCTGGCAGAACCTGTTGTTGGGTATTCTGAATGCGGCGCTTTCTTCCTTTAAGATTTCGCTTGTCTTCGCATTCAGCTTAAGCA
>JBJKRP010000073.1:0-5542 GCA_046704565.1 Ignavibacteriaceae bacterium
ATAGAAATCCTCCACAAAAGCTTGCCGGTGGATTTAAGCAGGTAATTTACGTCTTCAGGAATGCTAAGCTGGGCAAGCAGAGGCGATTTCAAAATAATATCCGAAAGTACACCGTAAGTAAATCCGCCGACAATTAAAAGTTTCAATAATGACTTTACAACCTCAAGCAGAGACCTGGAGGAAATTAAGACATTCTTTACTCCTTTTAAAGGATTAAACTTTTCGAACTTAGGCGAAAGAGATTTAAAAGAAAATTTTAAACCTGCTTGTGCAATTCCGGCAACTAATGCAATAACAAAAACCCCTGCGATTACAGGCGAAATGGTTACGATGAAAAAGAAAAAGCTTTCTTTGGCAAAGTTCTGAATAGTGCTCTTGTTCAGCGTAAGGATGTCGAGGGAATTTAAGATTCCCTTTGAGTATTCAGCAATCTGATCGCCTATAAATTTCTGTGTAAGAAAAATCATTAACAACCCTGTACCGAACACGGCAAAGGAATTTATCTCGACACTTTTTGCAACACTACCTTTCTCGCGGCTTTCTCTCAGCCGCTTGCCGGTAGGTTGTTCGGTCTTTTCCTGTCCTTCTGATTCAGCCATGCTACTGTCCCATTGCTTTAATCAGGGTGACAAGATTATCTTCGTATCCTTTAAGAAGATATTTAATAACGTACAGATAAACCGGCACCAGGGCTGCAAGCATAAACAAACCTACGCCTATAAGCAGCGGCTGAGCAACAAAGAATATCTGCAATTGCGGAATTACCTTCGTCATTATCCCTTCGGCAATCTGGATAAGGACAAATGAAATAAATATCGGTGAAGCAATCTTTACGGCAATAATAAAGATTGCCGCAGAATATTTTATAATTAAATCATACACCGGCTGGTTGATTGTAAACTTCCCGATGTGAATAATTGCAAACGAATAGACCAGGCTGCTGATTATGTAATAATGACCGTTTATTAGGAAGAAAAGAAGAAGAGATGCGTAATAAAGAAAATCACCGACTACGTTTCCGCTTGTTCCGTCAATCGGGTTCAGCTCATTTGCCATTGAAAGCCCCATGTTAAATCCGATCAGCATACCCGCATAGCTGATGCCGTGGAAGATAAAATTCAAAGCGAAACCTATTATTACTCCGGTAAGAATTTCTTTTAGAGCATTGATTGTCAGCCAGCCTAAATTGTACTCCACTACAAGATGCGATTTGTCTATTGTCAGGAAAACGATATATGAGATGATTAGCGAGAGAAAAACCTTTACCAGAATGGGTATTGATCTGTGCCCGTAAATAGGGGACGAAGTGAACGCCGCAAAAATCCTCATAAAGATCAGCAGCACTATTATAAAATCTTCAACCGGTATGTTGATCATTTCAGTACAGTCGGAATCATTGTTATCATTCTGGTTGCGAAAGACACAACTTTATCTATCATCCACGGCAGCAAAAAGATTATTGTAATTGCGGTTACTAAAATTTTTGGTACAAAAGTAAGCGTAGCTTCCTGGATTGATGTTGCAGCCTGGAAGATTGAAATGATAATTCCAACAACAAGTGAAACACCAAGCACCGGAAGCAGGATTACAAAGGTTGTGTAAAAAACCTCTTTTAATATTTCTATAACTAATTCTTCAGTCATTTATGAAAAGCTCCTTACCAATGAACCTATTATTAAATGCCAGCCGTCTATCAAAATAAAAAGCAATATCTTAAACGGCAGCGAGACCAATGTAGGCGGCAGCATCATCATTCCCATCGACATCAAAATACTCGAAACTATCATGTCTATCATTAAAAAAGGAATGAAAAGGAAAAACCCGATAATAAAGCCTGCTCTCAGCTCGCTTAATACAAACGCCGGGATTACAATGTAGGTCGGCAGATCTTTTTTGTCGTTAGGTCTGCTCAAATGGGCAAGACCTATAAACAGCTCAAGATCTTCGTTCCTAACATTTCTAAACAGAAAATCTCTTACCGGTTGAATGCCTGCATCATAAGCTTGCGTTGCGGTTATCTGCCCTTTCATAAGAGGCTGGAGTGCAACGTCGTTCACTTTACTCCAGGTAGGTGCCATAATAAAAAAAGTCAGGAACAGCGCTATGCCGGCTACAAGCTGGCTCGGGGGCATCTGAGGTGTGCCGAGCGCGTTCTTCAAAAAATAAAATACGATTATGATCCTTAGGTATGATGTAGTCATAATCATAATCGAAGGTGCAAGCGAAAGTACCGTTAAAAGTAGAAGAAGCTGAAGAGTAGTTGAAACATCGCCTGGTTTACCTGAATTACCGATGTTTATACCGATGTTCGGAATCTGTACCGATGATGCCTTCTGCGCATATGCAGCGGTTCCAAAGAAGATAAATGCTAAGATTAGGACCATTAAAGTTCTTTTCATCTGATACCGAGGTTCTTTTTTAATAGATCGACAAAATTATTTTTGACTTCCTTGGGGATAAATGAACCCTCAGGTTCGGCAGGCTGCTCAAGTTCTTTCAGCAAAGTGATAGAGCCGTCGCTTACGCCGAGTATTAAAAGCTTGTCCGCAACTTTTACAACTGAAATAAATTTTTTCGGCATAATCATTTGAGAGCTCAACACGCTGATTGGAATATTGCTGTGTTTGTTCCCTTTAAAAGAGATCCCGTACTTTTTTACAAATACCAGAACGCCGTACAGCAAACCGACAATAACAATAAGAGGGATGAATGCTTTAACAATATCGAGAAAAGTCATTAAGAAACTCCTTTTAACCTTGTGCTTGCATCGCTAAGGTTTGTTATCCGTATTCCGAAGTGTTTATCGATAACAACAACTTCGCCTTCGGCAATTTTTTTATTGTTAACGAAGATATCGACCGGTTCGCTTGCAAGCTTATCAAGCTCTATTACATATCCTCTTTCGAGCTCAAGGATTTCTTTTATCTGCATCTGGGTTCTGCCGAGCTCAATATAAACGTTAAGCTGGAGGTCTTTCAGGAAATTCAGTTTCTCGGTTGAGCCGATACCAGTCTTCCTTGCCTCATCGAATTCTTCAAAGTCGGCAATACCCGCCTTTACTTTAGCGTCTTCGTTGGATATGGGTGCACTCGAAAAGATATCCTCGCCGGAGTCGTTTTTCGAACCGGGGTTTAAGTCGCTGTTTTCAATAATGTCTGCCATGGTCCATCTCTATTCTAATTTGTTTTTCTGTTCATTTTTTCTTGTAATCTTAACTGCCTTATGGTTGTTTACAACGCCGGCTCTTCCGAAAAAAAGTAGTTTACTTCCTATCTTTACTTTTTGCTCGTCGCTGACCGTATTATCAAGCTTTATTATATCTCCTTTTTCAAGCTCGAATAAATTTTGCACCGATATTTTGGCTGTTCCAAATTCTACTTCGACGGGAAGCAGTGTTTTGTAAAGGTGGTTAGCTATTATTTCGCCTGTAGTAGTTACAGCGTTTTTTGCCGGTCTTATTGTAGTAAATTTTTGAGATGAAAGCTTCGACAGGATCTTATCGAAGGCAAAAGTTGCAAAGCATAAGTTCATCATGTAAGATTTATCGGCAATTATAATCTCAAACGAAACAAGCAATACCGACTCGCTCTGTGAGGTAATCTGTGCAAAGTCTATGTCCGATTCAAATCTTTCAATGCGGAATTCAAAATCGTCTATTATTTGCCAGGTCTTCCTCAAGTCAAGCATTACTCTTTCGGAAATAAAATTTAGTACTCTTTGTTCGATAGGAGTAATTACGTTAACCTGCTTAGTTCCGGAGCCGTTGCCGCCGAGCAGCCTGTCTACAAATGTAAGTGCTAAATCCAGATTAAGTTCAAGAATGCCTTTGATGTCCGTATTCTTTAACTCGAAAGTATAAAGACACGCGGGATTAGAAACAGACAGCACGTATTCGGAATAATAAATCTGGTCAATCGAAGTAACATTCATTGAAACTATACAATGAAGCTTTGAAAAGAGGAACGAGGCAAAGCTTTCTGCAAAGTTTTCGTTTATATTCCTTATGGTGCGAAGCTGGTTTTTCGAAATCCTGTTTGGAAGCCTGAAGTCGAATAGGATTGCTTCTTTTTCGGTGCTGGCGGCAGGTGTTTGTTCCTCACCGCTTTTAACCTTGTTAAGAAGCTGATCTATTTCTTGCTGTGATAATACTTCTGCCATTTAGTCTATCCGCACTTTTTTATTGAATAATATATTTGCTGAAATAGACATTGTTTATTGCCACCGAAGGTATCAGCCTTTTAAGTTTAGAAATAATTTCGGTTTTCATCGTATCCCTGTAAGCAATGTCGTCAAGCTGTGAAATACTTTTGCTGGAAAGAGTAGATATTATTGCATCTTTAACCATGGGTTCCCTGGTCTTTATTTCGCTCTGCATTTCTGACTTTGCAAGGTCAAGACCTACAGACGTAAGCAGAAGTCTTTTCCCGTCAGTGTCTGCCGGATTAACTATTATATCGTCAATAGAAAAAATATATGTTCCGTAATCAACAGCCGGAATGTTCTTTACGGAATTATCCTGAGAGCTGGCAGAAACGGAACCCTCATTCTTAATTTTAGCGCTGCTTTCAAACCTTTTCATCAATATGTTTGCCGTTACGAAATAAACAGCAACAAGTTGAACCATGAAAATCGGTATACCAAAGAGCAGAACTTTAGAGTTAAAGCCTGTCTTTTCTTCTTTCGGTTTTAATTCTTCGGGTTTAATCGCATCTAATTGTTCTTCTTGTAATGGCATATCATTTCTAATTAATTTCGTCTTATTTCACAATTGATATGCCAGCTTAACTTTCTTTAATTTTAATAATCAACGGCAAATTTGATTAAGGCAATGGTTATTATTCTACACTTGGTTGAATTTGAATCCGCCAATTCTGCAAATTCAAATCCGTACAAATAGATTAAACCCGCCTTTTAGTTTTGACTTTCACTTCAACATATCTGTAATTTTATGGCAGTCAAAATAATACGTGGAGAAATCAATGCCAGGTATATCAAAATTCAAAGCGATGATAGTCAGCGAAGAAGGCGGGAAGTTTATCAGACATATAGGCGAAAAAAACATTAACCAACTGCCTGCCGGTGATGTTTTGATACGGGTAAGACATTCTTCGCTTAATTACAAAGATGCGCTCTCAGCAACCGGTAATAAGGGTGTTACAAGAAGATATCCTCATACCCCCGGTATTGATGCTGCGGGTATGGTTGAAGAATCTTCAGCCGGACAATTTAAGCCGGGAGATGAAGTTCTGGTTACGGGTTTCGATTTAGGCATGAACACTTCCGGCGGATTCGGACAATACATCCGTGTTCCTTCAGAGTGGGTTGTCGGTTTACCTGCCGGTCTTTCGCTTAAAGAAAGTATGATATACGGAACCGCAGGCTTTACCGCCGGGCTTGCACTTTTAAGGTTGGAATATATGGGCTTAGTGCCTTCGGATGACGAAATACTTGTTACGGGTGCAACCGGGGGCGTCGGATCGCTTGCCGTTGCAATACTTTCCAAAGCCGGATATAAAGTAACTGCTGCTACCGGGAAACGGGA
>JBJKRP010000074.1:0-3803 GCA_046704565.1 Ignavibacteriaceae bacterium
GTTAAAAGCGTGTTCTTGGAAAAAAATAAACCCGCATTTTTTACGCGGGCTCTTTTAATACGATATCAACTTTCTTTCAGAGGCAAGAGATCGGATTCCGTTGCGGCATCCGACCTGCGGATTTAAAATTCACATTCTTCAAGCTTCAACTTTATATTATTTTAGTTCTTTGTGTTATAATTATTATAAACCGTTGTTCGAAGTAAAACTTAAAACCGTTAAAACGGTTGTTATTTTTAAATTCTTCTTATTAACCCACGACTTAACAGACCGTGTTAAAATACATGTTAAAGTTCAATAATTTTTTCATTGTATTTTAGATATGATCTAATCTCTTATAATTTCAATTTGTTTGAGTATTACTTTCTATCTCTTTAAGACAAAAAACAGCTCTGCTATGCCGTTTTCCATTTGTAATTTTGTATTTTCATCGATAAGCTTTCAAATGCCTCAATGTTGATTAATCGCTTGAGATTGTATGCCGTTGTGTAAATGTTAATCTCAGTAGATACTTTATTTAATCCTCTAAGCAACAATGGTATCTTTCCCATCCAATATTTTATTGTCCCAAACGGGTGCTCTACTATCGACCGTCTCAGCCTCATCTTTTCCCTTCCTATAGTGCTGAGCATCTTAGCTTTGTATTCATCGCGCCACTGTTGATTTATGTATCTATGAACCATTCTTCCTTTCTTTGAGCCAGTACATTTACTTCGCAGCGGGCAACCTTCACATTCTATTCCACGATATGCATTAGCAAGAGATTTATGTTTCAATTTATTCTTTTGTATCAGCACTAATCTTCTCCCTGCTGAACATTTATATTCATCCTTCTCTGCCATGTACTCAAATTTTATTTCTTCTTTGTCTTTGCTGGTTATCTCTTGAGGTATGTATGTCTCTATTCTTTTGCCTTCGGTATATTCTATCTTTTCTGTTTGTTCTATTAAGTCCGGGGCATTGTATCCTCTATCAGCTATGGCTTCTTCCGGTACTTGCCCTAATTCTTCTTTTATTGATTCTATCATTTTGGGCAATTCAGCAAGATCCACCTCTTCTGTTACTACCTCACTGTCTGCTATCATCTTGTTCTCTGCGTCTACAGCAATCTGTACGTTATACGCCGGTATTTTACCATCTCTGCTCTTCATCAGCCTGGCATCCGGGTCTGCTTCACTTATATATTTTCTCCCTTCTTTCTCAAGTATCTCTTTTTGCTTCTGCAGCTTCTCTACCTGTTTTTGCAGCTCTATTATCTTCATCAAATACTTCTCATTTACACCATCTATCCCTTCGTTCTCTACTTCATCTATTACATCATCTCGTCTGTCGTTTTCTGCTATCTTTCCCAGGTATTCAGTTATCTTTTTATCTATTCCTTCCAGTTTATTTTCTATTTTCTCTTTCGTCAGCATCTCACGGTTTGTATATGCTTTGACCTTACTGCCGTCTACAGCCACTGTCTTCAGCTTTATATATCCGTTATCCTTTAGGAACTCCCGGAACTTCTTCGTTACATACTTTATATCATCACCATGCTCTTTCCTATAATTTGATATTGTCCAGTGATCCGGGGTTAAGTTGCCTAACAGCCAGATCACCTCTTTATTCCTATATGTCTCGACCTCTAATTTTCTTGAACTGCTTATACCATTAAAGTATCCATACAACAGCAGCTTTATAAGGATTGATGAATGATAAGCAGGTCTGCCCGATTCATTTTCTCTCTCTGGCTCAAATCTTTCCGAGTCACTCGATATTATTGAGTTAACTATACTGTCTAATAATCTTACTGGATGATCAGTTGCTATCAAATCTTCCAGGCTGCTCATTATATTGTACTGATTTCTGTCTGCTGGTTGTATATACTTCATCTTCTTTTACAATAATTTTTCATTGCCAAAATTATTAATTTCTTTCGACCTTTCATATTAATGAATTCATACTTGACAAATAATTTTCACACAGACTCTTAAGTCGCGGGTTAATAAGAAGAATTTTAAAATAGCAACCGTTTAACGGTTTTATGTTTTATTTTGAACAACGGTTATTAATTTTTTTTAACACTCTAAGGAAGCCGGAACTGCTCATCATTTCCTTTAGGAATTTTTAATTTATGTATATTGTTCGCAATTAAAATATTATTTAATTTCTCAAAATCATGTGACTTTAAAACAGACCAGAGTTTCTTAGCCTGAATAAGCTTTTTGTACTCTATGTTAAAAGCCTGCTTCATCGGCTCGGTCGGTTCTCTGTCGGCACTCATAACAGCGGATTCCAGCCCGGCTATTCTATTTCCATTCAGGAATAAATTCAGCTTTTTAATTTTTGTACTAAGACGATTTGCAGAAGAAGCAATCTCTTCGTTTGAATTGTTTTCCAGGTTTGATAATTCTTTTCCAACCGAATCAAGTGAAGCCTGCAGATGAAACCGGTCGGATGCCGCGTTCCATATTTTAAGTGCGAGCTGAAGCTGATCCTTTAGCTGCTTCGATGAGACTTTTACTCTTGGATCCATTACCACTTTTAAAGGCTGCGAATACTTTTTACCGTCTGCTGTTAAAGTTAAATTATAATTACCCGGCAGAACAAAAGGACCTTCAGGCTCTCTAACGGTACCTTTGCCCGTAACTGTTTGTCCGTATCCAAATGATCCGGACGGAACATTAGGATAACGAAGATTCCAGACAAATCTATTTAACCCGGCATGCTTTGTAAGAGGCTTAAACTTAGGAAGCCACACAGTATCAAAGTACGGCTGTTCAGGAGGCTTTTCGAATCGGCTGTCGCTGGAAATTTTCCGTATAAGATTTCCTTTATCATCCGAAATCATTAGGACTACAGGTCCGTCAATTTTATTGTGAATGTAAAAGTTAATAATAGCGCCGTCAGGAGGATTATCGCCATGAGGAGTTTCGGGCGGCAAAGGAGTATCATGGCTTTCAGTTCTCCTAATCCTAACTGCATCCTCCGGCTTAAATAAAAATACATTTGACTTAAAATTATCTTCACTCAGTTGTCTTAACGGAGTTATTTCATCAAGTACCCAGAAAGCTCTTCCGTGAGTGGCTGCAACCAGATCATTTTGATGAACAGCCAGATCCCTGACGGAAACAACCGGCAAGTTAAGTTGAAGAGGCTGCCAATTTTTCCCGTCGTTGATTGAAACATAAACGCCTTCCTCAGTGCCGGCATAAAGCAAGTCCTTCACTTCCGGATCTTCACGTACAGCCCTGACAAAAGTTCCATCGGGAATCCCGTTATTTATTCTTGTCCAATGTTTGCCGAAATCATTAGTCTTATAGATGTAAGGAGAAAGGTCATTCAGTCTATGCCTGTCAACGGCAGCGTAAGCCGTACCGGCATTAAAATGTGAAGCTTCAATAATGCTTATCTTACTCCACGGCGTCAATTCCTTAGGAGTAACGTTCTGCCAGTGCTTACCGTTATCCTTAGAAAGTTGAATAAAGCCGTCATCTGTGCCAGCCCAAATTATTCCCGGCTTTACTTTGGAAAATGCCAATGAATAAATTACACCCATTCCTCTTGCGGCAGCATTTTTTATAGTTAACTGCCCGCCGGAGTTTTGCTCACTCTTTTTCATTCCGGTTAAGTCGGGGCTTACTACGCTCCAGGTTAATCCACCGTCATTTGTCTTTAACAAAACCTGCGCACCATAGTACAGTGAAGGCGGACTGCCGTAATCAAAGCCGATTGGAGAAGTCCAGGTAAATCTAAATTTCCGTTTAGATATTGGTTCATCAAATGAAGATAGAAGCCAGGGAGAGATAACCTGAGTCTGC
>JBJKRP010000075.1:0-7250 GCA_046704565.1 Ignavibacteriaceae bacterium
ATCTGTACTTGGAAAGAAAGGGTACAACACAGCGGTCGGCGATGAAGGCGGCTTTGCACCGAACTTAAAATCAAACGAAGAAGCAATCGAAGTAATTCTTGAAGCGATTGAAAAAGCAGGTTACAAATCCGGTAAAGATATTTTCATCGCACTTGACCCGGCTTCGAGCGAGATGTGGGACAACGAGAAGAAAGCCTACCAGTTCTTCAAATCCGATAAATCATATTTGTCTCCCGAAAAGATGGCAGACTACTGGACGAACTGGGTTAACAAATATCCTATCGTTTCTCTTGAGGACGGAATGGCTGAGTTCGATTGGGACGGCTGGAAGCTTTTGACTGATAAAGTCGGAAATAAAATTCAGTTAGTCGGCGATGATTTGTTTGTTACAAACACAGAGTTCTTAGCAAAAGGAATCGACCTCGGTGTAGCAAATTCAATTTTAATTAAAGTAAACCAGATTGGAACGTTAACCGAGACTCTCGAAGCAATCGAGATGGCGAAGAAAGCAAGTTATACTGCAGTCGTTAGTCACCGCTCCGGTGAAACGGAAGATACAACCATCGCAGATATAGCGGTTGCAACTAATGCCGGACAGATTAAGACCGGTTCTGCTTCACGTACAGATAGAATTGCAAAGTACAACCAGTTACTGCGCATTGAAGAAGAGCTTGATACCACTTCCCTCTTTCTCGGCATTGACGCTATAAACTGCAATTTATAACATCTGTTGTACACTCTTTGGAATAGTGGAGTAATGGAATGAAAACTTACTCCACTATTCAGTAAAAAGATTTTTAGTATTCCGCATAGGATTTGTGTTCTTAATTCTCCATTCACTTGCTCTGCGTTCAAGTATTTCAATTCAGCTCAAAAATAAATTCGCATTTAATTATTAAATTTGAATACGGAATAAATTTGAAGAAGAAAAATGCTGTCTATCTATAACACCTTATCAAGGAAGAAAGAAGAGTTCAAACCGATAAATCCGCCGCAGGTGAATATGTACGTCTGCGGTCCGACTGTTTACGATTATTTCCACATCGGCAACGCCCGGTCGTTCATCATGTCGGATATCATCCGCCGCTACCTTGAGTACAAAGGCTTCAACGTTAAGTTTGTTATGAACCTGACGGATGTTGACGATAAGATTATTAAAAAATCTATTGAAGAGAAAAAAGAAGCAAGCGCAGTTGCTGAACAGTTTACCAAGGCTTTCTTTGAAGATATTCAGAAGCTGAAGGTAAAGAAGGCAGATATTTATCCTAAAGCCACTGCACACATGCACGAGATAATCGATTTAATCAAAAAGCTCGTTGATAAAGGCTTTGCCTACAACGTTGACGGAAATGTTTTTTATGATGTTTCCAGGTTTGAAAAATATGGTAAACTTAGCGGGAAGAACATAGACGAGTTGATCTCCGGTGCAAGGATAGAAGTTAATGAAGAGAAAAAAAATCCGCTCGACTTTTCTCTCTGGAAAAAGGCAAAGGAAGGCGAGCCGTCGTGGGACAGCCCGTGGGGCAAAGGCAGACCCGGCTGGCACATCGAGTGCTCTGCAATGAGCTGCGCACATCTCGGCGAAACATTCGATATACATGCAGGCGGCAATGATTTGATTTTTCCGCATCATGAAAATGAAATAGCACAGAGCGAAGCAGCAAACGGAAAAAAGTTTGTAAACTACTGGATGCACTTCGGCTTCTTGAATATTAATAATGAAAAGATGTCGAAGTCGCTCGGTAACTTTTTTACGGCAAGAGAAATACTAAAATTATTTTCAGCCGAGGCAATCCGCTTGGCTTTTGCGCAGACACATTACGCCGGTCCGCTGAATTTCAGCGATGAGCTCCTTTCTTCTGCGGAAAAAGGATTGGAGAAGCTGAGCAATCTTGCGGATAAGGTCGATGAAGAGATTAAAAAGAACAGCAGCGGCGGGAAAGCCCCTGCTTTTGATTTCAATAAATTTAATAATGATTTTGAAAGTGCAATGGATGACGACTTCAATTCCCCGCAGGCATGCGCGGTTATATTTGACTTTGCAAGGGAAGTGAACAGAACCATTGCGGAAAATGAAAACTTAAATGCAAAGTTTTATCTCGAAGTAAAGGAGTTCCTGGAAAAGACTGCCGTAGGTGTCCTTGGGATACTGGATTTTGCAAAGCAGGCATCTATGCCGGATGACTCGCTTGCGGAAGATTTAATAAATCTTTTAATCAAGCTAAGAACAGACGCCAAAAAGGAAAAGAACTTCGCGCTGTCGGACAGGATACGGGATGAGCTGAAAACAATCGGGGTTATACTGCAGGATGGTAAGGATGGTACCACTTTTAAAGTTACCAAAAAATGAAACTTCATAAAGACTTTGTCGATTTCATTCATTCAATAAGAATAAAGAAGCTTTAAGGTGGCTGAAAACTTATGGAAAAAAAGATAAGGATTTATAAAAACTTTAAAGAGGCAGACAAAGCCGACATAGAATACTGGCGCAACGCATCCTATAAAACAAGGATTGAAACTTTGCTTTATATACAAGAGTTTTTTCTTCGTCTAACTTACCCAAATGCCAAAAGAACAGAGAGAATAATTACTACCAGGAAATTCGGAGAATAATTTTTGGGCATTCTTAAACCGCCTTTCATCCACTCTTTCAAGATTAACAACGAAGAAATATTCTTCGAGCTGGTTGTAAGCTTCAAAGCAAAACACATGCGGCTTCAAATAGAAGAAGGCAGGCTTAAGCTGGTTCTGCCGCGAGGCATGGGATTGTACGAAGCTGAAGATTTTGTAAAGGATAAAATCGGCTGGATAAAGAAACATCTTCCTAAAACAAACGATAATTCAGGAAGAATTTTATATCTAGGCAAGGAAATAAATATCAAACAGGAGTTTGAGCTTTTTTCCAAATACCACAAAGTAAGTTTATCCGGCAGTGAACTGAAGATTGTAAGCCCTTCCGGCAGTAAAGCGGATGTCAAGAATATTTATTTCACCTGGCTAAAAGAACAAGCCAAGGAATACATAGCGCCGCGGGCTTACAAGCTGGCGCGCGAAAATAATTTCGTCGTTAATAAAATTTCCATCCGCGGGCAGAAAACACGCTGGGGAAGCTGTTCATCTAGATATAACCTGTCGTTCAATTTTAAGCTTATGCAGTACCGTGAGGAAGTGATTGATTATGTTATTTTTCATGAGCTTTGCCATTTGATTGAGTTAAACCACTCTAAAGGTTTCTGGTTTTTGATGAGAAAGTTTTGCCCGGATTATAAGACTTTGATGAAGGAATTAAAGGACGGAACAAATATTTGACTGCAAATTACCGGCTTAGAATCTTCATTGAAAAAAGAATCATTTCTGATTATAATGAATCTAACATAAGACAGTAGCAAAAACGTCTTAAGGTTTTTGTAGTTATGTTTGGATAATTTTAAGGAGAAGACAATGGCACATAAATTTTTTGAAGAAAGAATTCCGCACCGCGGGATGACATACGCTGAGTACAAAAAATATTTTGAAAAAGATATTAATGCGACAAAACCGGAAAATCTTGACGATGAACAGAAAGACCTTTTCGAATATAAGAAATTAAATTTGGTCCGGAGCGACAGGATAGATAAGAATTATAAAGTCTCTGAAGAATTAGCGGTTGAAATCAAGAACATTAAAGAGAAACAGTTGTGGATGGTAATTACAGAAGACTGGTGTGGGGACTCTGCACAGAACCTTCCATACCTGGCAAGGATGGCTGAAATAAGTCCTAACATAGATTTTAGAATCATCCTGCGCGATTCAAATCCGGAAATAATAGATTTGTACTTAACCAACGGAACACGCAGCATTCCAAAGCTTGTTGCGTTTGACATGGGAGGCAACGAACTCTTTAACTGGGGACCAAGACCGAAAGCCGCACATGATTTAATTCATCAGTGGAAGAGCGAAGGCATTGTAAAGCCGGAGCTTTATGAAAAGTTGCATCTCTGGTACGGAAGGAACCGCGGAAAGGATATCGAAGCCGAGATGACGGAGATACTTTCTAAAGTTGAGCAGGAGTAATACTGCGAAGTTAATTATTCTAAATTGTTAGATTGCTTAATTGTCTAATTGTTTTGGACAATTGACAATTAAGCAAATAGACAATCCTTTTCTTTTCTTATCTTTCCCGCCGTAATATTAATCTTCATTAAAAAGAATTTACTATGAAAATAGAAACTATCGCCGTTCATTCCGGGAGAGCCGTTGATGCCGCTACCGGTGCAGTTACTCCGCCTATTCATCTTTCCACAACATTTGAGCGTGAGGCTGACGGAGAATATCCTAAAGGATATAATTATTCCCGCGGCAATAATCCGAACAGGAAATCGCTGGAAAAATGTTTGGCTGATTTGGAAGGCGGCGAAGCAGCCGCAGCGTTCTCATCCGGTTCGGCAGCATCAATGAGCATCTTCCAGACACTTTCACCGGGAGACCATATTGTTGCCTGCGATGATATTTATCATGGTACAAGACATTTAATTCAGCTTTTCGGCACGTGGGGAATTACTTCAAGCTTTGTCGATATGACAAACCTGAAAAGCTTTCAATCGGAAATTAGAAAGGGAACTAAGCTTGTATGGATTGAATCTCCATCCAATCCCTTATTGAAAATAATCGACTTAAAAAAAATATCGGAAGCTTCTCATCAAGTCGGCGCTACGGTTGTTTGCGATAATACCTGGGCTACGCCGGTGCTTCAATCGCCTTTTAACTTTGGTGTTGATTTGGTTATGCATGCTACAACTAAGTACATCGGCGGGCACAGCGATATATTGGGCGGCGCAGTTGTTTCAAAAAAGAATGATGATATTCTTCAGAAGATAAAAGAGATACAAAAATCCGGCGGTGCTGTGCCGTCGCCATTTGAATGCTGGCTGACGCTGCGCGGCGTTCAAACGCTTCCACTTCGCATACGAGCTCAATCTGAAAGTGCGATGAGGATTGCGGAATTCCTGCACTCGCATTCGAAAGTCTCTAAGGTTCATTACCCCGGCTTGCAATCTCATCCCGGTCATTCGCTTGCATCGGAACAGATGAAACTTTTCGGCGGAATGATTTCATTTGAAGTTAAAGGCGGCAAAGATGAAGCAATGAAGTTGGCTGCAAATGTAAAGCTTTTTACAAGAGCGACAAGCCTCGGCGGACCGGAAAGTCTTATTGAGCATCGCGCATCAATCGAAGGACCGGAGAGTAAAACTCCGCAGTCGCTGCTGCGAATGTCAATCGGTCTAGAGCATCCCGATGATTTGATTGAAGACTTGAAGCAGGCACTAACTTACATTTAGTTTAAGAAACCTTTCCAAGCAATCTTAATCTTGAACTTTAACTTGAACGATGGAAAAGTGTAAGCTTAAGTTTAAGAAATTCCGGTGCTTATTTCCATCGAAATAATCTTTTGAATTTAAATTTCTTTCCTTAAGTTTACCTTAAATAAAATTGAGGGAACTCAAATGGAAACGGAAACAATAGAAGCAGCAGGAAGTCAAACTCTGCCTGCAAAGCAGTCAAGTCTGCTAAAGCAAACTCTGACCGAAGTTACACAGCCGTTTAAAGACTTATTCAAGTCTTCGCAGGCGATGTGGGGATTAAATATTTCTTACCTGCTCGAAGGCTTAACTTACTTCGGCGTCCTTTCTTTACTCGCAATCTATTTTAATAATTACGCAGGCTTGAATGATATAAACGCCGACCAGATGGTTGGGATCTTAACAGCCGGTATCACTTTAAGTATGCTTTTCCTCGGTGCGACAGTTGATTTAATAGGCTTGCGCAGGTCTTTTCTTATTGCTCTTTCGCTTATGCTTGTCGGAAGAACTTTGCTTGCGTTGGCTCCGGATTTATCCCAGACAAAAGGGATGTGGTCCGGTGTTCATTCAATAGCAATGTTTGGTATTCTCTGGATAGTTCTTGGATACGGCATCTATCAGCCTGCAGCTTACGCCGGAGTTAAGCAGCTTACAAACGAAAAGACCGCTGCAATGGGCTACGCTATGCTGTATGCAATTATGAATCTCGGTGGATTTCTTCCGGGAATAATTTCTCCGCCTGTAAGACAGAATTTCGGGATGCTGTCCGTCTTCTGGGTATACGTTGCGCTTACGCTCGTTGGAATAATCGTGGTGGCAACAGTAATAACTAAAAAAGCAATGAAGCGGGCAACGGCAAATCTAAGCGAGGAAAAACAAAAAGAAGTTGAAGATGAAAAGGAAATGACTTTTAAGGAAAAGACAAGATATTATCTTAAAAATTTTCCTTTAAAAGATTTAAGATTTCTTTTCTTCATTTTTATTTTGATTCCCGTACAAACATTGTTTGCGCATAACTGGCTTACTCTTCCGCAGTATTTCAGCCGTGCATTTACCGGGATGGTAAGCAACAACTTTGAGTTCTTTGTAAACCTGAACCCGATTCTCATTTTCATTCTTACACCGATGATTGCCGCACTCACATCTAAACGCAATGCTTATAAGATGATGATTGCCGGTACTTTCGTGATGGCTTCCCCAACCTTTATTTTAGCGCTTGGACCAAGCCTTTACACAGCATTTGCCTATCTAATAATAATGACAATCGGCGAGGCAATGTGGCAGCCGAGATTTTTGCAGTGGGTCGCAGAGATTGCGCCGAAAGGAATGACCGGAATTTATATGGGCATCGGACAGTTTCCGTGGTTCCTTACAAAAGTAATTACAAGCCTGTACGCAGGCTGGTTCCTTATGCACTACTGTCCGGCAAACGTTCCGCCTGCACAGATGCATACCGAGACGATGTGGCTAATTTATGGATTCATTGCGATATTAAGTCCAATCGGTTTGCTGCTTGCAAAGAACTGGATGATAAAAGGATTTAAAACAAAAGCGGCATGATTTATCTTTTTGTTCGCTTTGGTTAGAAAAATATAAAGCATGAGTGCATGGAAACATGTTTGCATGATACTATTTCATCATCTCTATTCTGATGAGTTGTGTTTTCATGCAAGCATGCAGTCATGCCGGCATTAGTTGTTCAATTTAGTTTAGAGGGTACAATGAATGTTCTGTTACTGCTGCTAATTGCAGTCGTCTTTTATTTGCTCGCCAGCAGATTATACGCAAGATACATTGCAAACAAACTCGGGGAAAAATCCGATAGACCAACTCCCGCATCGGTTAACAACGATGGACGGGATTATGTGCCTACAAAAAATTATGTCGTCTTCGCTCATCACTTCTCGGCAA
>JBJKRP010000076.1:0-4382 GCA_046704565.1 Ignavibacteriaceae bacterium
TTCTGGGCTGCGGCTTAGGCGCAACGTCGTTATACCACAAAGAAGTGAAGATAATCTATTGAAGTATTGTGCAAAATATTGTACATTTAACAGCACAATTAAGAGATAGGTGAAATTATGCATAAAATACAATTAGATGAGGATTTACAACCACTTTCGGAATTTCGTTCCAAAGTTGCTTTTTATTTTGATAAAGTTAAAAAGACTAAACGACCTCTTATCATAACTCAAAACGGAAAAAGCTCTGCTATCCTTTTAGATGTAGCGGAGTATCAATCCATAGTTGACAAAATCGAAGTTTTGGAAGATATAAGATTAGCAGAAGAACAAATTAAGCAAGGTATGGAAATACCTCATAAGGAAGTAAAAAAAAGATTTGCTAAGAGATTCCAGAAATGAAAATATCCTGGTCTCCCTTGGCGATGGAACGATTAGAGGAAGTTTTTGAATACATCTCAGGGGATATTATCTACGCAGCACAAAAAATGGTAGAAAGAATATTTGATAAAGTTGAGACACTACCTCAAAATCCAATGAGGGGAAGAATGGTACCAGAAGCAAACAGAGAAGAAATACGTGAAGTATTTGTAGGAGAGTATAGAATTATTTATCGGATAGAAACTAAAAGGTTATCTATACTTTCAATTAGAAATTTCAAACAGTTATTACGCGAAGAAGATATAGTGTAAAGTGTGGTATAACCAAGCCGCTCAACCGGACAGCGTATTCGCATTCGGCGTTTGTATAATTTTAATGTTGGTTGTTCCGTGTCGGCTAACTTGTTCAAGGTTGTATAGCTAAAAAAAATTTTTAATAATCATCGGCGTAGTTGGGCTAAGCAAGCCGTTTGTTCTGGGCTGCGGCTTAGGCGCAACGTCTACTAGCTTCCATACAAGAGAGAAAATAATGACCTTATAGATATTGTTCTTTGAAAAATTATAATAAGTTAGATAATTTAGTTTAAAAGAGTGCGTAGTGTTCTGTAAGTAAGGGCATAGTTATCCTGTAAGTATTCCATAGAAAAAGTTACCTTGATGATTTATCCCGGCTTAACAGTGCCTCTGATCCAGTCTTACTACCGTTATCTAAAAATAGTTTTTAGAGTTACACAAATTATCTTATTCGATCCAGAGGAACCGGGACGACCGCCTTATCAGTTATTCAGAGCGCCGGGCAATAGCCACGACCTCTTATGCGGCTAAGCGTGCGGTCATCCAAGGCTCCTTAAAAAATAAAAGGATATGTGCCTATACTTTTTGCCAAATACATTTGAATTTGATTTTTAGTGTGAATATGAGAAAGAACAGACAGCTATCATCAACGCAAGGCGAGGATTCAAGCTGATTTTTTTAATTTCTTTTTTTCTTTAAAAGCTTTGTACGTATTCTCAAGCTCAAGCAGCTGATTTTGTTTTTCTTCTTTGTACTGATACTTATGGTTCTGTTTAATAAGAGCAGTAATCAGTTTAAGAAGATTTGATGAGCAGGCAATGATATTCTTCCTGTATCTGGGCTGTTTCATCTGCCGGTGAATGTAACGTATCCTTATCTCGGGGATATGGTTCTTTGTTTCCTCCGACATGCTGTAAATAATGGATCTAAGCCTGTGGTTGCCTATGTGTGTAATTCTTCTGTAGCCGGTGTATTGCCCGGATTGAGAGAGCTTAAGGTTAATACCGCTGATCGCCTCGATTTTTTTATAATGGTCAAAGTAAGATAAGTCTCTAAGCTCGGCGATAAATCTGGCAGCGGTAATATCGGAGATACCTTTCATGGAGGTTACTATCTCGAAGTAAGGAGTTTGTTCAGCCAGAGAGATAAGCTGATCTAGTACGCATTTAATTTGTTCTTTGACTAAGATGTAATCTCCGAGCCAGCAGTTAAGAGTAATTCTTTCGGATAGAAGTTCCTCTTCATTCAGCTTAATGCCGATAGTTTCTTTTGCAGCTTCCTTAATTCGTTTAAGAGTATCCTCACCGTGCTGGCGCTGAGAGACCTTCATAACTTCAGGTGATTCAAGGAAAATGTTCATGCAAAGGAAGTCTTTGGGCGATAGATATTTTGAAAGAAGGTATCTTGCAGTATCGGTATCCAGGTCCAGAGCGTTTATGAACTCCGGGAAGATAAGCTCTACCTGGGAGCGAATGCGCTGTTTGGTTTGGGACAAATGACATTTAAGTTTATCATAGGTTATACTGAGACGGTGCATAGCATTGCAGTTAGAAGGATACATCCGGTAGAAATTAAAGTAGCCTTGCCTGGCACAGTTGGCAACAGCCAGGGCATCCTTAGGGTCGGTACGGGAGAAGTTATTATTTATCTTGGGTCTCTCATGACGGGTGAATAAAGGACTAACCATCAGGACGGTGAATCCCTTACCGGCTAGGAAGCAGCAGAGCTTTTGCCAAAGGTTAATAGAGATCTCAACAGCAAATACTACATTAGCCGGAGAAAGATTGGGAATATAAATATTAAGCTTATTGAAAAGCTCATGGTGAAAACCATTAAAACTATTGCTAAATTTGAAAGTGCTGCCGATAGGTACACCGATAGAATCGATGATAAAGGCTTGATGCTTATTCTTAGCCGGGTCAATACCGATTATGGTTTTGCCGTTTATAAAGTGCCTTTTTGCTTCAAGGGATTTAGAGTTCATAATATACTCCTAAATATTTTTGGTTTGGTTAACCTGCCTTCGGCGGGCAGGCAAAAATTACTCTTGTAAGCATTAAGGCACAATAATTATTTAATTAACTATTGGGAAGATAGAAATCGTTATACCGCTAAAGTAATCAGAAGATAATTATGGTATTCCAAATAACAAAAAACGAATTCACAATAAATACCAGATAAAAATTTCAAAATAGTCTTGACTATAATAACGTAAAGCGTTATCATAGAGTTATATGATAAATAGTTTTGCAGATAAATCAACTGAAGATTTATTCAATAGGAAATTTGTTAGGCATTTGCCACCAACAATTCAAAGATTAACTTATAGAAAGTTATTACTTATTGATGGTGCAGAAAGAATTGACGATTTAAGAAAACCACCTGGTAATAGATTAGAAAAATTATCCGGTGATTTAACTGGGAAATATAGTATTAGAATAAATGACCAATGGAGAATAATTTTCAGATGGAAAGAAAACAATGCATATGAAGTTGAAGTTACCGACTATCATAAAGGATAAAGATTATGAATAAGAAAATAGAACCTATCCATCCGGGAGAAATACTTCTTGAAGAATTTCTAAAACCGATGGAAATCAGTCAATATCGATTAGCTCAAGATATAAATGTTCCAGCAAGAAGAATAAATGAAATTGTCCTTGGTAAAAGAGCAATAACAGCAGACACAGCTTTAAGATTGTCGGAATACTTTGGCTTATCTGAAAAGTTTTGGCTGAACTTGCAGATAAGGTATAATTTAGAAATAGAAAAAGACAGATTAAAAGATAGACTTAAAAGAGAAGTAAAGAGGATAGAAAAAGTTAGTTAGCAAAGCGGTATAACCTGCCGCTGCTAATCAACTGTTTCATAATAGTTCATTCAATAAGTTAATTTTGGCAAGGACAAAATTGTGGACTCAACCGGACAGCCCCGCCACAGCGGGGTAAACCATATTCCTGCCTCGACTTGACGTCGAGTCAAGGCGGGCGCATTCGGCTTTTTGGTTCAGCACGTGAGATAAAGATGTTTATAAACTAAAAATTAAAAGTAACCTTAATAAAAAAAATATTCTGTATGTTAAAGTTATTATCTCACGTGCTAAATTGTCGGGTTGGTTAGCCCCCCGATAAAATCGGGGCAGGCTGTGTAGGCTTCCCGCCGCGGCGGACTGGGCTGCCCCGCCGCAGCGGGATAAACCGGTTAGCGGCAACCTCGTTATACCCCAAACATTTTAGAAAGGGTTGCTTCTTAATGTGGTATTGAATATAATACCATATGAAAAAATACAAAATTGTCATAGACACAAATGTTATAGTATCGGCTTTACGTTCAAGGAATGGTTCTTCTTTTAAACTTCTTTCAATTATAGATGATGAAAGATTTAAAGTATTTATTTCTGTACCTGTCCTTTTAGAATATGAAGATGCAATTAAAAGAGACAAAACAAATATTAAGCTGAAGAAAACCGAGATTGATGATATTTTAAATTATATTTGTTTTATAGCCGAACAAAGAAGGATATTTTATTTGTGGAGGCCATTTTTAAGAGATCCTAAAGATGATATGTTCTTGGAATTGGCCGTTGAGTCTGAAAGTGATTATCTAATTACATTCAATGAAAAGGATTTCCAAGGAATTGAAACATTTGGGATTAAAGTACTAACGCCGAAAGAATTTCTAAAAGTGATTGGAGAAAAGTATGAGTAATAT
>JBJKRP010000077.1:0-29783 GCA_046704565.1 Ignavibacteriaceae bacterium
GAAGCCGTTAAAGGAATTGACTTCTCAGTAAATAAAGGCGAGATATTCGGACTGCTCGGTCCAAACGGCGCCGGTAAAACTACGACCTTAAGAATATTGTGCACATTAATCTCACCTTCCGGCGGAAGTGTTGATATCCTTGGGTTCAATTTATCAAGGCATCAAAAGGAAGTCAGGAAGAACATTGGTTACGTAAGCCAGAAAGGCGGACTGGAACTGCGTTCTACCGGGAGAGAAAACCTGGTTCTTCAAGGTCGTCTTTACGGGATGAGCAAAACGGAAGCTGAGGAAAAAGCCGGCAGCTTAATTAAAAAGCTCGAGCTTAATGCATTTGCCGACAGGAAAGCTAAAACCTTTTCCGGAGGACAAAAGCGGTTGTTCGACCTTGCAGCCGGAATAATTCATACTCCGAGAATATTATTCCTCGACGAGCCGACTACCGGGCTCGATCCTCAAAGCCGCAGCCATGTCTGGAACGAAGTTACCAGGCTGCATGAAGAAGGGACTACGATCATCTTAACGACTCATTACCTGGAGGAAGCGGATGAGCTCTGCGATAGGGTTGCAATTATTAATCTCGGCAAGATCGCTGAGCTTGATAATCCTGCCGCGTTGAAAAGAAAGATTATTTCAGGCGATATTATTACTTTAAATTTCGGGAGCAGCGCCGCAATGCAGACCGCAGCCGGTATTCTTTCTTCCGAGGCTTTTGTAAAGGAAGTCAGGAATGTTGATACAATGCTTCATGTTTTTGTTGATGAAGGCGACAGCGCACTTCCACTGGTCATGTCCCTGATGAATAAAAAAAATCTCCATATTCAGACAGTCAGTTTATCAAGACCGACACTCGACGATGTTTTCCTCAAGGTAACCGGCAGAAAATTAATCGACGATAAAAAATCTTAAGGTAAATTATGAGAAAGTTTTTAATCGACACATACGTAATCTTCAAAGAAGAAATAAGGATTATTATCCGTAATCCTTTCTGGCTGTTCATCGGATTGTTCGAGCCTGCAGTCTACCTGCTTTTATTTATGCCTTTCTTAAAGGGCGTAACATCTGCGCCGGGCTTTCCTGCGGAATCTACTGCTCGCTTCTTCGTTCCCGGCTTAATCGTAATGACGGCGATGTTCAACTCATCTTACGCAGGCTTCGGCGTTCTCGATCTTCTTGAGAACGGATTTATCGAGAGGATCCGGGTAACACCGGTTAACAGGCTGTCTCTTGTTTTGGGCTTCGTACTTACAAGCGTAGTAGTGTTAATCGTACAGAGCATTATAATTTGCCTGCTCTCCATGTTCTTCGGCTTTTCGCCCGCCTTTATAGGAATGGTACTGCTTCTTTTGCTGGTCTTATTGATGGGGGTTTCTTTATCATCTATTTCTTACGCAGTCGCATTCATCGTGAAAGACGGAGGAATGCTCGCCAGCATTGTTAACTTTTTTGTACTTCCGTTATTTATTCTTTCAGGCGTAATGCTGCCGTTAAGCTTTGCGCCCAAGATAATTCAGAGTATTGCCATGGCAAACCCCTTTACTTATGCCGTAAACGCTTCACGCTTTTTAAGCGACGGGCTAATAGGAAACGGCGATGTTATAATTTCGTTCGTAATGTTTATTATACTCAGCGCAATTACTCTTCAGTGGTTCATAAAGATAATGAAGGAAACCGTTGCCTGAAATAAGCTGGCATACTTACCTACGGCTGTACAGTCAAGCGCTTATGCCGGGCTTCGAGCTCAAAATTCTCTTAAGCTCATGAACGTTTAGCTGTGTAGGAAATCCTTTCCGGTGCCAATGTTTTTTACATCCGCTGTAATCGAGCAGAACGCATTGCGCCGGTACTCCGTATCTTTTAAGTTCCCAGCCGCCTTCTACAAGAGTTGTTACGCAGGCAGACGCTATTACTCCGCGCCTTTGCTTACCGGGCTTCGGCGCCCACAAAGTTAAGTCGGATGCATGCGGAATAATATAAACGTCAAAGTTGTTCCTCTCCCCTGTTTCTCTTAATTGATTTACGCGGCATTCCGGTAAGCAGCCCTGACACTTCAATCCTTCTTTTACTTTGACAGCTTCGCATTCATCAAACGGACGACCGCGCATACAGCCGGGAACAAGTACGGAAGTAGCTTCTGTATTAATGAAATCATCCTGGAAGGCAAGATTCATTATTTCAGCGCCGACCATGTTAAGGTGATATTCCAGCCTTGTCCTTGTGCATGAAATTCTGTCTTCACGCCAGAGGTAGAGGCTCCCGGATTTTTCTAAAAAATCATCCACATTCTTTGTGTACTCACCAAGCACCTCAAGCGAGCGCTTCTCAAACCAGCGGGTAAATAATGCTATCGACATAAGTATCTGTTCTAACTTTGCGCGCTCCAGTGTTGACCAGTATGCTCGCCATCTTATAAAGCGGAGCGCCTCTTCCCTGAATTCACCGGTTGCCTCAAACCAACTGCAAACTTTATCAATCTGCCCAGGCGTAGGGAGTTTGATTTCGGTTGTTTGTTCCTTTTCGGGCAATAAAAGAAGAGTCGTCATTATTCCCCTGAACAAATCTATAAAGGGCTTGAGCCTTTGGTGCTTCTTTCGCCATTCAGCCATCTTTGATAAAGTTATAAAAGGCGCGCGCTTTACTCCGAGAGCAATATTTCCGTAAGTGTACCAGAGTACTCCGAAGCTAATCAATTCAAGAACGTACTCTTCCAGCTTGCGTACTTCTTCGAGGTTAAATTCTTTTATATATTTGGCAAACTCTACCGCAGCCGGCGTAATTGTCTTTGAGGCTTCGTACAATACTTCATTGGCGAATATTCCAACCTTCCGGTAATATTCTTCCGAATTTTTCTGCCGCTCGATTAAGGAATAAGTAATTGTTTCATGCATTGTTCACCCTTTTGATTATTTACCTTATAAATTGAACTAAATACCACCCCGCCAAATATAACCGATTAATAATCGAATTGCCAAATTGCTTTTATTAAATTAGTATCATGTAATTGCAATTTACCTGTCTTCTTCCTGCGTTCCGGGCTTAAAATTGAGAATCGCCGCATTGACAGCAGTTGTAGTATCATTCTTAAAGTACATATAATCCGCAACAACTTCGCCGTTATAAGAATCGATTCCGATGTAATCTCCGAAGAATACTTTCGGGTTACATTCGAACGGCGGCTGGTTTACTTTATAATTCACGAATGTCTTTCCGCCGTCGATGCTTCGGGCTAAAGTAACGCCGGTAAACGTTCCGTTCATATTCCGCCTGTCATAAAAGATAATGTTTACCGAGCCGTCAACAGGGTCGACCGACATCCAGGAGAAAAACTGATACTTCCCGTCCCCTATCTTATCATCATTAACGCGGATTGTATTTGACCACGTCTTTCCGCCGTCTCTTGAAAATTTTAAAAACACATCCGGATCGCCGAAGCGGTCGTCAACCCAATTAACATAGATTGTTCCTCTATACGGACTTTTGCTTATGTCGACTTTTGTAACCGGCATCCCGTTAGCTCTGTCAATTCCCGGCACCGTTAAATCCCAGCCGTGATAAATCCAACCGATAACTTTGTCCTCTCCGAAAGTCTTTCCACCGTCAAACGATTCGTTCATTACGATTCCTCTTGGACCTGCCCAAACCACATAAACTTCACCATTCGGTCCTGTAGCAGTAATCGCTCCTTCAACGGTGTTGCTGCTGTCGATGCAGTCTCCGCCTGTAGTTGAAATCCGCATAGGCGAGGAGAAAGTTTTTCCGCTGTCTATCGACCTGGTAAAATAAATCTGCGAGGAGTCCGCAGGATTATGACTTCCATAAACTGCAAAGTGAGTCCATGCTGAATAAGCATTATTTTCAAACTTAGAAGCAGGAGAATTATCCGTTATAACATACGGCTTATCTTCCATTGGTGAATTTGTATTTATGTGGTCAACTACAACCGCACGTCTGTCCCACGTAAACCCGCCGTCACCGGAAGAACTTATAAATATTCCGGAGGAGAGCTGCCTTGTTTCCCACTTACTTACAGCCCGGAAGGACAGGAATGAATGGTACACCCTTCCATTGATCCCGAAGGCAACCCCGTCGTCACCTTGCACCCGTTTTTCAGGATTATCATTTTGCACTTCTGTCCATGTCATCCCGCCGTCTGTAGAGGCATACGTAAAATCGGAATAGCCCGGGACAAATTTAGTAAGCATTGTACAGGAAGCAACAATGTTTTTAGGATTAAGCGGGTTTATGGCAATCGTAGTTTCAACAGGGTTATAGTCGCTTACCTTTGATATCTCAACAACCTTGCCTGATTGTCCGAAAGATAAACCGGCTAAAACTAAGACGGAGAACAGCATGTATAAGATTTTCATAAAAGTCCTGCAATAACGGAAATAAAACACCGCAAATTAGTTTAAGCTAAGATATTTGCAAACTTGTCTCATGATAATTATATCACCTCTCTTAAAATAATTTGCCTGATAAAGACATCGACTCATTTTACAAGAAAGCTTAAACCACTTTAGCAAAAAGGCTTCAAGCATACCGTATCAAACAACAAGTATTCAGCATCAAGATTTTTCGGTTTTATTTGTATTTCCCGTCTTTTAATTTTTAATTTGTAGTTGAGATTGATATGAAATTGCCGATTTATTTAGATAACCATGCAACAACTCCGCTTGACCCGGAAGTGTTCGAAGCTATGAAGCCCTACTTCCTCGAAAAGTTCGGCAATGCTTCAAGCAAGAGTCATTCATTCGGCTGGGAAGCCGAAAGCGCCGTAGAGCATTCAAGAAAAATCATTGCTGATTTCATCAACGCAGATGCGAAGGAAATTTATTTTACAAGCGGCGCCACCGAATCAATAAACCTTGCACACTTCGGAATCGCCGAAGCATATTCGCACAAAGGCAGACATATTATATCGTCTATTGTCGAGCACAGCGCCGGAAATGACTCTCTTCATAGACTTGAAGAAAAAGGATTTGAGATTACTTATCTTCCCGTTAATCATGAAGGATTGCTTGATCTCAATCAATTAAAAGATTCAATTAAAGAATCGACTATTCTTGTCTCTATAATGACTGCCAACAACGAGATAGGAACGATAAACAATATTACGGAGATCGGCTTGATCTGCAGAGAGCATGGAATTATCTTTCATACCGATGCCACTCAGGCTTTAGGTAAAATTCCCTTTGACGTGCAGAAATCTTTTGTCGATGCCGCGTCTTTTTCTTCGCATAAGATTTACGGACCAAAAGGAGTTGGCGGAATATTTATTCGTAAAAGAAGCCCGGGAGTTAAAATAATCCCCCGGATTTTCGGCGGAGGTCAGGAAAACAACATTCGTTCAGGCACCCTCAATGTTACCGGTATCGTTGGATTCGGCAAAGCGGTTGAAATCTGCTCGCATGTAATGAAAGATGAATCTGTTAAATTAGAATTTCTACGGAACAAGCTTTACAGCGGTTTAACCACACAGTTAGACGACATCGGTATTAATGGCTCGATAGACAACCGTCTGCCTAATAATTTAAATTTATGTTTCAAGCATGTAAGATCGGAAGGAATAATATCCGGTATAAGAGAGATTGCCTTATCGACCGGCTCTGCATGCAGTTCTTCAACATTAAAGCCCAGCAGGATTCTGAAGGCAATCGGTCTCTCCGATGAGATGGCTACTTCTTCGATAAGATTTGGAATCGGACGCTTTAATTCGGAAGAAGAAATCGATTATACCGTTACCAGGTTTGTAGAAGTCGTAAATCATTTAAGGGATATTTCGCCGGTAAAGTTATTAAATAACGAAAGGGTATAAATGGAATGGACATGAAAAATAAATATTTCGATATTATCGAAAGCGATTACAAAGTCTTTCTTCAATTTTTAAAAGCAAAGTTTCCTTTGTTTCATAACTCAAATTTCTTTTTTAGAGATTTGCAGTACGGGATTCAGAAATATTTTGAAAGCAAAGGCACAAGACTTACAATAGCAGATTCCGAAGAGCTTGCAGCAAGAGTCGGAGGATATTTAGAACAGTCAAATATATTTGTGAAGGTAAACGCGCAGGCATGGAGAATAAATTATCCTGATTTTGTGACGACCGTTCCAGGTGATCCGTTTTAACCCGGAATATAGATGCTCAAGTGATTTAAGCCTTGACAATTTAGTTAATATTTTTTCATATTTAAAA
This sequence comes from Ignavibacteriaceae bacterium, assembly GCA_046704565.1. Classification (GTDB taxonomy): domain Bacteria; phylum Bacteroidota; class Ignavibacteria; order Ignavibacteriales; family Ignavibacteriaceae; genus FEN-1297. Next base: position 6,188 of record JBJKRP010000077.1, read on the forward strand.
ACAAATAAGGAATGGATTAATGTCGAACGTTCAATTAGATGCTGAAATAAAGATTACGGAAAAGGCAGCCCAAGAAGTAAAGAAGATAATGAGTGAAAACAACGTCCCGGAAGCTTACGGCTTAAGAGTTGGAGTTAAAGGCGGCGGCTGTTCCGGCTTAACATATACACTCGGCTTCGACGGCGAGCAGAAAGAAGGCGACACCGTAATTGAAAATAACGGCATCAAATTATTTGTTGACGGTAAAAGTTTATTCTATCTTTCCGGCACCGAACTTGACTTTACAGACGGACTGAACGGAAAGGGATTTATTTTTAACAACCCAAATGCAGCTAAAACCTGCGGATGCGGCGAATCATTTGGCGTCTGATCTTTCCAGGATGTAAATCACGTCTCCGGAAATAATCGGAATCTATTTTCTTTAATAATCATTTCATAATTAAAATATTTTATTAATTATCACTAGGGAGATACTATGGGAAAATTTGAACTTCCAAAATTGCCTTATGCATATGATGCTCTTGAACCTTACATCGACAAGATGACGATGGAGATTCATTATACTAAGCACCACAACGGTTATGTTACAAATCTTAACAACGCCGTAGCCGGAACTTCTTTAGAAAATAAAACTATTGAAGATATTCTGAAAGAAGTTTCCAAGCAGCCGGCTGCCGTACGAAATAACGGCGGCGGCGTGTACAATCACTCTTTGTTCTGGACAATAATGAAGAAGAATGGCGGCGGCAAGCCTTCCGGAACTCTTGGCGATGCTATCAATGCTGCGTTCGGGAATTTCGACGAGTTTAAAGGAAAGTTCGTCAATGCCGCAGCTACAAGATTCGGCTCGGGCTGGGCTTGGTTAATTGTTCAGAACGGGAAGCTTGTTGTTACCTCGACTCCGAACCAGGATAATCCATTGATGGATGTTGCCGACCAGAAAGGGACTCCAATTCTTGGTCTCGATGTTTGGGAACATGCCTATTACTTAAAGTATCAGAACAGAAGACCTGAATACATTGAGAACTGGTGGAACGTCATCAACTGGGATGAAGTTGCATCGAGATTTTCGGCAATTAAATAAAGAAACTACAGACACCCAATATCTTTAAGACATTGGGTGTCTTTCACCTTAAAAATTATTTTTTGATTGGCGCAATGCCAGCCATATCTCCGATTACGTTTACTAAATCCTGGTCCTGCGGAACAATAATCTTTGTATTCTTTTCGAGCGAGTTCTGAACCGTCTCAAGCCGCTTTAATATTTGCGCATTGCCTACAAAATATTTTTCTGCGGCTTCATTAACTAACCGGATTGCCTCAGCTTCACCTTCAGCCTGAAGAATCCTGGCTTGACGGACACCTTCTGCTTTTTTAATTGCAGCGCGCTTCTCGCCGTCGGCAGATGTCTCCGCAGCGGTCGCAAAATCAACGGCAGCAATCTTCTCGTTCTCCGCTTTAACAATTTTGTTCATTGTATCCTGTACATCTTTCGGCGGGTCAATCTGCTTTAGTTCTGCACGGACAATATCAATCCCCCAGGAAGTAGTCTCTTTAATCAGGATAGCATGAAGCTGCTCGTTTATTACGCCTCGTTCGCTGTTGGCAGATTTTAGCGTCATTGTTCCGATTATGTTTCTCAATGTAGTCCTCGCCAAATTTACTATCTGGTCTCCTACGTTATAAACATTATATTGAGAATTCTTTACGCTCTCCTCGTCTTCTTTTACGCGGTAATAAATCTGAGCATCTACCATAGCGTTAAGATTATCGTTGGTAATTATTTCCTGCGGTTCGGCATTTATCATTCTTTCGGTAATGTTAACCTGGTACATCTTATCGATGAACGGAATAATCCAGCTAAAGCCGGGGTGAGCAAACCTGTTGTACCTGCCAAGTCTTTCGACAAGTCCTCTATGCGTGGGGCGGATTATTCTTATGCCGAGAATAAAGAGAAAGATTACGGCAATTATAATTATTACAAGCGGTCCCGCATTTTCCATATAGTACTCCTATTAAATATTGTTTTAAAATAATTTGATTATTGATTTGATTGCCGTGGATATAGATTTAAATGACACCTTTTTCATAATACCCTTTTCAGAGATACCGTATTTAAATTAGAAAAAATCTTTAGACATCAGAAATAGTTTTAATTGTTGGCATTAAAACCTTTTATAAGTTATGTCAATTTTACAAATTTCGCCGGCTAAAATCAAAAATTTATTGCTAAAATAATTTACTCAGCATCCGGTATCTTACAAACTGCGGCTGTATTTAGACTGGAGAGAAACAATGGTTCCATTGAGCCGGGTGTCTTTCATATTTGAAATAAATCAACAAAAACCTGGAAATAATTTATTAGTTTAATTTCAAGTTAATAGTAAATTAAGAATTTTCATTGTACATAAATGGAAAAGATAATTCCGATATTCCCTTTGAAACTGGTAATCTTCCCCCAGTCTTCTTATCCTCTTCACATTTTTGAGAAGAGATATAAGAAGATGATAAATAAATGCCTGGAAGAGGGATCCGGTTTCGGAATAGTCTCTCTTCTAAATGATGATCTCTCGCAGGTAGGTACTTACGTTTTAATTGACAAAGTGCTTAAGACTTATTTGACCGGGGAGATGGATATTGTGGTTAAGGGAGTAAAAAGATTTTTTATAATCAGCCATGAAATACACCTTGACGGTTATTACATTGCAAATGTAAAGGACTATAAAGACAGCCCCGGCGATACGGACGTCGTCCTTATTGAGGAGATGGAATATAAATTTGAGAGTTTAATTGATAAGATTAACTATAAGCTTGATAATAATTTTTGGGAGAACTATAAGAGTTCAAAGCTGAAGTCGTATAAGGTTGCGGAAAAGTCCGGGCTATCGCTTGAGCAGCAGCAGATGCTGCTTGCGCTGCGTCATGAAACTGCACGCATAAGCTTTCTAATCGACCATTTTGAAAAGCTCGATGCAATGCTGAACGAGAACTCGGCGCTTAAGCAGATAGTTATCGGGGATGGATATATAAATTAGATGCTTGATATTATATTATAAACTCCGCGTACCAGGTGAGGAATTTTGTTGAATACCGGAACCAGGCAGGCGGAAAAGCCATGCTCAATTCGATTCAACTAACTGAAAATATTTTTCGTAAATATTTATCCTGTTGTTAGCTCTGGCTAATGCTGCTTGGGCGCGCGGTACGTCTATCTTTTCGGAGCTCTTTTTATCCAGCCGCTCCTGAGCTCTCGCATGAGCCTTTTTTGCGCGGTCGATATCTATTTCGGAAACGGGCTCTAAAGAATCTGCAAGCAGCTTAATTTTGTTATTCAGAACTTCTATTGTCCCGCCCCCGGTTGAAAAGAAGAGTGTTTTACCGGAGTTAATCTCTACCTTTATTGCACCGATATCGAATGTACTGAGCAGAGGTGCATGACCGTATAAAACCTGGAAGCTGCCTGCGCTGCCGGGCACTGTAACTACATTTACTTCACCTGAATATGACAACTTGTCCGGGGTAAGTATTTCCAAATTTAACTGGGGCATATCTACTTCATCGCCTTAGCTTTTTCAACGGCTTCTTCAATAGTACCGACATACAGAAACGCAGATTCAGGGAGGTCATCATACTCGCCGTTAATAATCGCTTTGAATCCTCTGATCGTATCCTCAAGCTTAACGTACTTTCCTTTGTAGCCGGTAAACTGCTCGGCAACGTGGAAAGGCTGGCTGAAGAATCTTTGCATTCTTCTGGCTCTCTTGACAACTGTTTTATCTTCATCGGAAAGCTCATCCATACCGAGGATGTTGATGATGTCCTGGAGGTCCTTGTACTGCTGCAAAATTTCTTTACAATTTCTTGCAACGTCATAATGTTCCTGACCAAGTATACCGGGCTCAAGGATTCTTGATGTCGAGTCAAGAGGATCAACTGCAGGATAAATACCAAGCTCGGATATTTGACGGCTTAATACTGTAGTTGCGTCAAGATGAGCAAATGCTGCTGCAGGAGCAGGATCGGTCAAGTCGTCTGCAGGAACGTAAATAGCCTGAACCGAAGTAATTGAACCTTTATCGGTAGAGGTAATTCTTTCCTGAAGTGCGCCCATTTCGGTTGCAAGGTTCGGCTGGTAACCAACTGCCGAAGGCATACGACCTAACAGCGCACTTACTTCGGAACCTGCCTGCGTAAAACGGAAAATATTATCGATGAATAAAAGAACGTCTCTACCTTCGTCATCTCTGAAATATTCCGAAACAGTTAAGCCTGTTAAAGCAACTCTCAACCTGGCACCAGGCGGCTCGTTCATCTGACCGAATACAAGGGCTGTCTTTGCAAGTACACCGGATTCTTTCATCTCCACCCAGAGGTCATTTCCCTCGCGGGTTCTTTCGCCTACGCCGGCAAATACCGAGTAACCGCCGTGTTCCTGAGCGATGTTATGAATCAATTCCTGAATGATAACAGTTTTCCCTACTCCGGCGCCGCCGAATAAACCGGTCTTACCGCCCTTGGAATACGGTTCAATCAGGTCAATCACCTTTATACCCGTCTCAAAAATTTCGGTCTTCGTAGAAAGATTTTTGAAAAGAGGCGAGGGTCTGTGGATCGGATACTTTTTATCCGATTTGATCTCTCCCAAACCGTCAATTCCTTTTCCAATAACATTAATTAATCTTCCAAGAGTTCCTGGACCGACCGGAACAGATATAGGCTCGCCGTTATCGAATGCTTCCATACCGCGAACCAAGCCGTCGGTAGAATCCATAGCTACTGCTCGAACTCTGTCTTCGCCTAAATGCTGCTGGACTTCAACAATTAAATCTTCTTTTACGCCTTCGGTATTTGTTCTTGGAATCCTAACAGCGTTATATATTTTAGGAAGATGTCCTTCTTCGAATTCAATATCAACTACAGGTCCGATTACCTGTATAATTTTTCCTTTAATTTCGCTCATTACTTTCCTGTGAAGAGTTTAAAATTTAGTAGACAAATTTAAGGATAGAGGTAAGATTAAACAAATTTTTTTGCATTTAAATGATTACTTTTCTCACTCTTGAACTTATACTTAAACTTGCTCTTTAATTTACATTTATTGAACTTCCACTCAACGCAGCAGTATCATCTTCTTTACCTGGTGGAAGCTTCCCGCAGTAATGCTGTAGAAATAAATTCCGGAGCTTAAGCCTTCTGCATTAAAGATTACTTTATAAGTTCCGGCACTTTCATTCCTGTCTATTAGAGTAACTACTTCCTGACCAAGTATGTTGAATACTTTTAGTGATACATGAGTGCCTGCTGCCAACCGGTAGGTAATAACCGTACTTGGATTGAAAGGGTTCGGATAATTCTGTAAAAGATTAAAGCTGTGTGGAGTCTCTTTATCATCTTTATTTCCGACATCAGAAATTATATCGGTACCGTCTGCTTCCAAATATCTCGCTTTAAATTCCTGCAGATAAAGGTTTGCAATTCTATAATTGTGGATGATCAGAGTGTTCTCATCGTTCGACGTCTCGGCAGAATTTGACCAGTTGTGAGAGCCCGTAATTACCTTCTGGTCTGCAGAGCGGGTATCGCCGTCAATAATAGCATACTTATGATGAAGTAGTCCATCTGCCACGCTGCCCTTAAGCAGTATGTCAGCACCGTTATTCCTAAGAAAGTTGAACTGGCTGCCGGAATCAGTTTTATTGTCAAGAACTACATGAATTTTTTCCCCTTCTATTGTTTTATTTATTAAGATTTGAGCCAGATCGCTTCGAGTAAATGTAAGCATTGCAATATTGATGGATGAAACGGCTTCATTAAGCGCATCCGATATATACGAAGTTGTATGATCTGATGGATCAAAATAAAGCTGCACAGGCGAGCCGGCAATATTAAAACGGTGCGGGGTATTATCTGTCTTTCGAATTCCAAACCTCGAATTTGATTCATTTGGAATTTCGGTATTGCTCCCCCACATTTCCTCGAATTCGGCAGTATAAGCATTTGCAATTGACTTATCCTGTATCTCAACAATATTCTGAGCATCTTTGTTATTCCCGGGGTCGGTAGCATTCCATGAGCCCGACCAAACCCAATCATTTGATTCTGAAGTATCCCTGTTATCAAATACCGCAAATTTATTATGCATCAACCCGCTGCCTGAATACTGCTCGCTAAAATTATCGAAGATGACGGGAACGCCTGAACTGCTCAACGCCGTCCAGGGGGATGTCGAATGATTATCATATTCACCAATTACTCTAACTCTAATGCCGCGGCTCTTAGCTACTATAAGTTCGTCTGCTATATCGGCACCTACTGTTCCGCTTAAGCTGTACAGGGCAGCATCAATAGAATATTGGGCTGAACTTATCCTGTTTATAAATTCCTGTGCAATATTAATATTCTGCGCATCCTCCCCTGCTGAAACAGAATTATCAACGGAATGATTAAAGTAAACATTTATCATACCGGAAGAAGCCGACGATGAAGTTGAGAAAAGCTCATCCGCTGTTGAATTAATGCCGTTATCATTTTTGATTCTAACTTGATAATGATAGATTGTCGCCGATTTTAATCTTGTTAATACTATATTGTGAATTGTATCCGTTTCAGTTACAACAGCAGAATCGGAATATATGCTTGAAGTTCCGTATTTAATAACAGCCTGAGAAGGCTGCGAACTCCTAAATGAAATAGTGATAGAATTCGGAAGAATATTTGTCTCTACAGGCTCAGCCGAAAATGCCGGACCGGAACTGATGATAATGTCTTCCTGTGAGCGGGGATTAACCTCATAGTCTGAAGTGTAAGGCGGAGAAGCCGGATAGCCGGGTTTATATTGCTTCAATATTCCTACTAAGTCAAAAGTGCCGCCCGGTGAAGGAATATCTCCAAGATATACAGCTATGGTCCCGGCATCATCTGAGACTGTTTGATTAGATGAATTGTATGTAACACTATTCAGACGGACTAATCTTCCTTCATTAAGTTCAGAGAAGTCTTCGGTGTTAAACGTCATATTAACATCTTCTGTTGTAAGCACAACCGGTTCCGGAAGCTTGTTTCCATGAGAATGAATAATACACAAATCTTTTTCAGGAATAATTTCAGTCAAGCCGCGGAACTGGGCAATAGTTCCTGCAACGGTTATACTGTCACCGGTTTTATAATCAAAAAATCTTTCGGAAGAACATACATTAATGCCCGCAGTTGCATCCTGTATATAAATATCGGTTTTTGAAGTATCGAAATCAGCAGTGATTATGCCTCTTATAGAAACGGTGCTGTTGATAATATATGGGGCTGCCGGAATTCCTTCGGCATTATTATTATGCAACTGGATAATCGGCGTAATACTAATTACCTGGATATCCGGCTGCCGTGATATTTTAACAGGAATTCCTCCACGTACCGCAGTCATTATCTGAAAGGTTGAACGACAGGCAATTGAGGGCGCAGTTAAGTTCAGGATTTCTATTTCCAGAGTATCCTTTGCGGTAACCGCTAATGAAGAAATAAAGATTGTATCTCCCTGAACGGTAACGATGGCAGAATCTGCACCACGTCCAGATGCTTTTACATCGGAAGTATCCTTATTCCATTTCCATCCCGAGGAATCAGGAATAATTGTCATGATACTATACAAAGTATTATCGCTGCCGCCGGCAACCCTAATTTTTATATCCGCTGTTTCAGATGCATTTACAAATACAGGCAGGATAACAGCAGACCCGCTGCCGTTGCCATCCGTATCCTCTGCAGGCTCGGAAGGGCTGGCGGAGTTTTGAGGCTGAGGCGCTGAGCGTTGAACGAAATCATTATTGTTATTATCGGTATCATAGCCGTTCCCCATGAATTCATCTAATCCGCCAACCTTCATTGAGCTTGCCGAAGAACTACCAGCAGCTTTCCGTTCAATAGAAGAAGTATTGCCGGGAGCCGGTGCAGGTCCGCTTCCTTCATAGCTTGTGGCTGAATTGCCGAAACCTACCCTGTCGACAATTGAAGCAGAAGTCGGATCAGTTCCCTGCAGAAGAGCAGTGCTATTAACGAGTGCAATCTTCCCGCTTGTTGAAGCCAAAGAAATTGAGCCTGCTACATCGGGAGTAGGCAGGTTAACCGAACCTCCGCTTCCCTCAGCCTCGCGTATAAGGAAGTACCTGTGCGATTCTATCTGACCGGCAAGGTTTGTTGCTTGCCATTTTGATCCGGTTGCAGATGCATACTGCAATGACCATCCCATCAAGCTCACCGGCGAATCAGTTGGATTATATAATTCTATAAAATCATTTTTGTAAGTTGATCCTGAATTGCCTCCACCGCCGTAAACCTCGCTGATAACTACATGGTTAGCACTTTGAGCAAGAATATTCTTTTCCGCGAAAGATATTATTAACATTTGGCTAATAACCAAACGATTGATCGTTGAACGAAATGGTCCCTTGTCCTTCATATCCTATCCCTCCTAAAAATAAAATATTGTACAGAAAGAACTATCATCCGGCTTGAATCCCCCTTTTAACATTTTCTCACTAAAGCAAACGTACTGAAAAATAAGTTAAGAGTAAACTACATGTAGCCAGCCCGCTGTTGCACCTTCATTACATTAAGACAATATGTCTTTGACCTACACAATATTTAGTTTAAGATTGTGTTAAATTTAAATCAGGAAATAATTGAAGATATTTAAGAATCAAAAGGATAACACCCATGTGGGATATTTTAGGCGGGGCAGTCTTAATTGCATGTATGAGAATTTGCGACGTTTCCCTCGATACCATTCGCGTTATAAATGTTGTCCAGGGTAAAAAATACGCCGCAGGCTTAATCGGTTTTTTTGAAGTACTGATATGGATCTTTGCGATCAGATTTATATTTCAACACCTTGATAATTTCGCCAACTTTATAGGGTATGCATCGGGCTATGGGCTCGGAAATATTTTGGGAATAACAATAGAACAAAAAATAGGTTTAGGTTTTATTCAGATGAACATCATCTCGCTGCATAGCGCGGATAAAATTGCCGACCATTTGAGAAAGTCAAGGTTCGGCGTTACCATTCTACCTGCCGAGGGAGGTTCAGGAGGGCTATCGGTTATTGTTGTATTAATTCCGCGCAAGCGGCAAAGAGAAACAATGGCGTTAATAAAATCCATAGATGCTAAAGCCTTCATAGCAATCCAGCCTTCCATCCCGCACGGCGGGTTTATGCAGGGCTTACGAAAATAAAATTAAAGCAAAATTTTTCGATTTAGATATTTGGAATTAAATATTATTTTATTAGTTTAGTTGTAGCTAATGGAGAGTAATAGGTGCAGTTAAGTTTCAAATATTTTCTAAGCCTCAAGAGGTAATTAAAGTTATCGATAATATGCTACGGTCGATTATTCAGATTGATATTTTAAAACTCTCTTCCACCGAAGAAATTTTCCTGCAATTAATTTCCCATAGGCTAAATCTCCTATTTAATAATTAAAAACTTACGGGTTAAAAATTCTAAGTAAGGAATTGGGATATGACTCTGCCCTTTAGTTTTATCCCAACTGCGACAGGTAAAACCCAGCCTGTCGCTAATTTTGCGGCGGTTAAGGCTTACCGCTTTACCGCCGCATTATTTATAAGAGATGGTATATGAAGCTTAAGGAAATTGAACCTTCAAAAAAAATTTCGCACCCCATAAGCGTATACTCAAAAGATCCTCATTTTGTTTCTGCAATTACCTCCGCTAATAAGGAGTATTTCGCCGAACTCCCGGCAAAGGCTTTAATCGTTCGAATAGACGAAGAAACATTTGAAGAGATTAAATATTTTTGGGATAACTTCTGCGCTGCAATATTAAAATACAATGACGGGCAAATTATCCATGGGAACATTGTAATAAATGCAAAATGTTCTGTCGATTGCGAAGAATGTTTCTAAGCTTGCTGGCACACTTATTCACTTGTTCAATTGTAAGATTGAAAATAAACAATTTCATATTTGCATACCTTACTTGATTAAAGTATCAATAATCCATAAGTTTCGCGCCAAAAAGTAAGAGGAAAAAATGGAAATTATCTTATTCGGCTCACCTGGAGTGGGAAAAGGCACCCAGGCAAAAATTTTATCTGCTAAATTTAACATCGCTCATATTTCAACCGGAGATATATTACGTAAAGCTGTAAAGGATAAAACGACATTAGGAATTAAAGCCCAGGAAATTTTGAATAGAGGCGAATTAGTTCCGGATGATGTAATGATTGGGTTAATAAAAGATACTTTGCAAAAGCCCGAATGCAAAAACGGTTTCATCCTCGACGGCTTTCCGAGGACAGTTCCGCAGGCGGAAGCGCTTAAGAAACTATTTTTTGAATTAAGCATCAAGAACGTTTTCCTAATTGCCATTACCGCCGATGAAGAAGAACTGGTAAAAAGATTGACTAGCCGCAGAACTTGCAAGCAGTGCGGAACAATCTTTACATTAAGTGAAATTAAAGACAGCAAGCTTTGTCCTTCATGTAAGGCTGAAAACAGTTTCTACCAGAGAGAAGATGATAAGGAAGAAGTTATTCGAAGAAGAATGGAAGTCTTCCGCAGTTCTACAAAGCCGGTTTTAGATTATTATGAAAAGAATGATAATTTAATTTATATAAACGGCTCTGCGCCGGTAGAACAAGTTACCGGTGAAATTATGTCCGCGTTGAAATAACTTTGAGGAGTTTTTGGCTGAAATTAGTGAGACTTTGTGAGCTTCCCTGGTTACACAAAGTCTCACCAGGTTTTTCACAAAATATAACTAATGGAATTTAAGTAAACCTATTTAGGCTTCGCTATGGCTTTTAAAGCCTTGCCGTCTTCCAGCTTATAAATCTTAGCGGGAATTCTTTTTATTATTTCGTAATTATGAGTGGCAAACAAGACTGCAGTTCCGCGTTTGTTAATCTTCATCAGCAAATCGACAATATCGTTTGCTGTTTCAGGGTCAAGGTTTCCGGTAGGCTCATCTGCAAGTATTAAAGTTGGCTCGTTGATTGTCGCTCTCGCAATTGCAATTCGCTGCTTCTCACCGCCGGAGAGTTCATCCGGCATGCTGAAGCGGCGATGGAACAATCCGACATCGGTCAATGCATCATTAACACGTCTCTTAATTTCCCGCTTCGGAGTATTTGTTGCTTCAAGAATAAAAGAAATATTGTCGTATATATTCCTGTCTTTAAGCAATTTAAAATCCTGGAAAATAATTCCAAGCTTCCTCCTTAGATAAGGAAGATTGCGGCGCTTTATCGTTCTCGAATTAAATCCTGCTACCTTTACTTCACCGGCGTCCGGCAGTATGTTCATATAGATTAGCTGCAGCACGGTGCTTTTACCTGCTCCGCTCTTACCTATCAGGAAGCAAAGCTCTCCTTGCTCAACCGTTAAATTTACATCGGAAAAAACAGGCTGGACAGGATAGCTAAAAGCAACATTATTAAAAGACATCATTTCCATTTTTCTTCCTTGTTATAAATTGAACCCGTTCGCAGCCGGGTTTTCCGTCATCGTAAGTAAAGGCGTCAAGACATTCCACAACATAAAATCCGGCTAATTCCAGCAGTTCAAAATAAGTCTCGAACGGATAAATCTTCTGCTTGTGTGTTTCGGTATAAAATTCTCCGCCGGTTGTTTCAAACTTAAAGATATTTTTGTGAATTCTTTTAAGCTTGTCGTATTCACTCAACTGTTTAAAGCGGATGCCATTATAAACGCCTTTCCGTTCCGGCTGCTTCGTGTGAATTAAACTGTTCCGTTCAAGGCTGACATCAAAAGTAAAAATACTATTCACGGCAAGCAACAGTTTTACTTCCCGGAATAAATATAAAATCTTCTTTTTACTTGTTAGATAATTAACGCTGTCGAAGGCGCAAAAGACCAAATCAAATTTTGTTTTAAATGGCAGTCGAACCATATCGCAGCATACTTTGGGGACCGGGACATTCGAACCACTTTGCAACATATTAATTGAAATATCCGACGCGGTTATTTTGGTATAAAATTCGGAAAGATGTTTGGCAAGCCTGCAATTGCCGGAAGCCAGCTCTAGTACAGCCGGGTTCGCTGGCAAATCTTCGCTTACAATCGAATAAATATATTCTGCCCATATTCTGTAGTCAATCTTCCGCATAAGATAGCTGTATATAAGCGGAAGCTGTGAGTAAATTTTATTTTCCTTTTCCCGAAGCATTAACTTTCCGGTTATTCAAAATCTTTTTGGCATATAAAAATGCCGCAACAAAACTTGATTCGTCGGCAATTCCCTTTCCGGCAATATCAAAAGCAGTCCCGTGGTCAGGTGAAGTACGGACTATAGGTAACCCTGCCGTAAAGTTTACGCCGGCGCCAAAGTTCATCAGCTTAAACGGGATTAAAACCTGGTCGTGGTACATACCGAAAACCAAGTCAAATTTCTTGTACATCTGGTTTGCGAAGAAAGCATCAGGGGAAAATGGACCGGATAAATATTTGGAGAATTTTTTGTCTTTTATCACCGGGATAATTGTGTTTATCTCTTCCTTACCGATTAATCCCTTTTCGCCTGCATGTGGATTTAATCCTAAAACTGCAATCTTTGGTGAAGGAATCTTCAAGTCCATTTTTAAGGATGTTATGACTACATCAAGTCTATCGGAAATATTTTTTTTCGTTAGCAACCCGGGAATTTTTTTTATTGGCTCGTGGATTGTTGCAAGTGCGGCGTTCATCTTTTTAGAAAGAAACATCATAACATAATTCTTAACTTTGAACCAGTCGGCAAACATTTCCGTATGCCCGGGAAAATCATGCCCAGCCATTTGAATTGCTGTTTTAGAAATCGGAGCGGTAATAACTGCTCCAGCATAGCAAACCTTGCATAACATCAAAGCTGTCCGGATAGATTCAAAAGCGGCTTCGCCTGAGGCTTTTGTCGGTTTGCCTATCGTTTGTTTGTAATTTCCAATATCTACCAGGAGTATGTTATAACGTAAATGGTCAATATCTTTTTTATAATCTGAAAATTTAAAGCGCGGTTTCACAATTTTAGCAGCATTGTAGAAAGCATTACCAGGACAAAGGATAGTAAAGTAATCATTTGATTTAATTGCAATCCTGTTTAATGCTTTTATAATAATCTCCGGACCAATGCCGTTGATGTCGCCGCATGTAAGAATATATCTGTTTGTTTTATTAAAGTGCAATTACCACCTCTTCATTATCGACAAATTCAAAAGCTCTGGAAGCATTTTTATAAATCCATTTCTCTTCTGCTTGTCCGTCAAATACATTATCCTTTCTGTTAGGGATAGGAACGGCAATTCTTCCTAAAGCTGTATCGCAGAAAAGTATTATTAAGACACAATTATCTTCCGGGAACAGAAAACTGCTGTTAAAGTTGGTAAACTTACCGTTTTGGTGCACGCCGCAATTCAACAAATCATGCTGTGTAAGAAACGACGTCAAGAAAATTCTTCTATCAATCAAGAATAAAATCCAAAATCCTGGCTATAAATATACTTGATAAATACAATTGCCCAAATTTATCCGTGTGCTTTTTAATGTAAAAATAAAAAGACTAATACGGATGGACACACTACACCCTTGTATATCAATGCATCGGTTTAGCAACTGAAAATTAAAAAGAAATTAAGAGTAAAAAACTCTTAGAGATGAACTTTTCGGAATCCCGAATTAGCTATTCATACTGTTCAAAAATTCCTTATTGTTTTTTGTACCCCGGATTTTATCCAGCAAGAAATCCATCGCTTCAACAGGATTAAAGTCGCTAAGAATTTTTCTGAGAATCCAGACTTTTGCTATTTCGTCTTCCTTCATCAAGAGGTCTTCTCTTCTTGTGCCGGAGCGGTTAACGTCTATCGCAGGGAAAATTCTTCTGTCGCTTAAGTCTCTGTTTAGCACTAATTCCATATTGCCTGTACCTTTGAACTCTTCAAAGATAACGTCATCCAACCTGCTTCCGGTATCTATTAAAGCGGTTGCAATGATTGTCAGGCTGCCGCCGTCTTCGGTATTTCTTGCAGCGCCGAAAAATCTTTTCGGTTTGTGAAGTGCATTTGAGTCAACACCGCCTGAAAGAATTCTTCCGCTGTGAGGAACTACTACGTTATGTGCTCTTGCAAGACGCGTAATACTGTCAAGAAGGATTACAACGTCTTCTTTGGCTTCGACGAGTCTCTTCGCTTTTTCTATGACCATGTCTGCAACCTGAACGTGTCTTTCTGCAGGCTCATCAAAGGTGGAGCTGATTACTTCGCCTTTAACTGAACGCTCCATGTCGGTAACTTCTTCAGGACGCTCATCAATTAAAAGAATAATCAATTTGATTTCAGGATGGTTTCTCGTTATCGAGTTGGCAATCTTCTGGAGAAGAATTGTCTTGCCGCTTTTAGGCGGAGAAACGATTAAGCCTCTCTGACCTTTTCCAATAGGCGAAAGCAAATCCATAATTCTCATTGAATATTCGCCGGGGGCGGATTCAAGATTGATTCTCTTTGTCGGATAAACCGGAACGAGGTTATCGAACAAAGTTCTTTCGCGGATCTCTTCGGGCTGAAGTCCGTTAACGGCTTCGACTCTTAAGAGTGCGAAAAACCTTTCGCCTTCTTTCGGCGGACGAACCTGACCGCTTACGAAGTCGCCGGTCCTTTAGCTGAATTTTTTAATTTGTGAAGGTGAAACATAAATATCGTCAGGTGAAGGCAGGTAGTTATAATCCGACGAACGGAGAAATCCGTATCCGTCGGGCAAAACTTCCAGAACACCCTTCGAAAAAGTAAGACCATCTTTAGCGGTCTGGGCTTCCAGAATTTTAAAGATGAGTTCCTGCTTACGTAAATCGCTGTAGCCTGCTATTCCTAAATCTTTTGCTATAGCGTTGAGCTCTACAATCTTTTTCGATTTGAGCTCGGAGATATCCATTGGCATAGTTTAGTCCCAATAAATAAGTGATTAAATAGACCTGCGCGAGCGCAGGATTAGTTAAGAAATTGATTTTAATTTTTCAAAGGCATCTGTTCAGATACACTTACGCGGTATTACTCTTTACTTTCAAAAAATAAGTATATGTTGATTGGAACTTGAGGTTCATATGAAACATACGGCTATTTGAAAAAAATGTCAAGCACAATTATTTCTTTGCAGCACAGATTTTAATTCGCCTATTAAGTACATACTACCTAAGACAACCAAACAATCATTAGAGTTTAGCCTCTCGAATTTCTTTATAAACTCAGCCGGATCCTGTTCCGGGACTACCTTAATGTTTAATTCGCCCGAAATCTTTTGAAGGTAATCTATTTTGCTTGTGCGCTCGTAATTCACCTCCGTAATATGAATTTCATCAAAGCCGGTATTTAGCTTTACAAGCATGTCTTTAATCGACTTATCCCTCATTACTCCAAACAATAAAATCCGTCTTCTATATTTTTTACTTTCCTTAGAGAACTCCTTTAGGAAATTCTCAATGCCTTCCGGATTATGTGCCGAGTCAAAAATTATGTCCGGGTTTTTCGAATAATACTCATACCTTCCCTGCAGCCCGGTATTTTTAATAACGTTCCTGATTCCCTTAGAAATTGTCTTGTAATCATCCTTTAAAAGAGTTTTATCAACAGCAAGGGCACCAAGGGCTGCGTTAAATTTTTGATACTCGCCTTTAAGAGGCATACTCCAGTCGTCAATTTCAAGCTCTTCTGTATAAAGCTCCGGCAAGTTTCCTTTCATATTGATATAATCGTCAATCCGGAACCAACTGCAATTTTCAGCAAAACATTTTCCTTCGATTACATCTTCTGCATCCGAAGGCATCCTTCCTGTAAAAACCTTTGCCGGATTTTTGATTATCGCTGCTTTCTCTCCGGCAATTTCTTTAATTGTATTTCCTAAGATATTCGTATGTTCCAGGCTGATTGAAGTTATTACCACCGCCAAAGGCTGAAGCACATTTGTCGCGTCAAGCCTTCCTCCAAGCCCGGTCTCGATTACCGCATAATCAACTCCGGACTCAAAGAAATATTTGAAAGCAATTGCGGTCGTTACTTCGAAGAAAGTCAATCCGCGTTCGTCGATATAATCGGCAAAATCTTCGAGAAATTTAGCTACATAATTATCGGGGATTTGGACGTTGTCAATTTTAATTCGTTCATTATATTTTACAAAATGCGGCGATGTATACAAACCGACCTTGTACCCGAACTCCATTAAAATACTTGCAATGAACGAAGCTGTACTTCCTTTCCCGTTAGAACCGGCAATGTGAAAAGCTTTTAGCTGCTTTTGCGGATCGCCCAAAAATTCGAGGAACCCGGAAATGTTCTCAAGTCCTAATTTTATTCCGAATGTATGGAGCGAAAATAATTTCTCTAAAGCCTTGTCAACGTTCATGACAGTTAAGTTTGAAATGAGCCTGTTAGTTGCGAAATTTTTTCTATACCCAGTTTATTGCAGTATTCTTCAAGTGAATTTATCATTCCCTTTGCCGCTGCCGGATTGATAAAGTTAAGCGTGCCGATTTGAATTGCGGAAGCACCGGCAATCATAAATTCGACAACATCTTTCCAATTCATTATTCCGCCGATGCCGATGATTGGAATGTCAACATTCTGTTTTATCTCCAGTACTTTTGCAATTGCTACCGGCTTAATTGCCGGACCGGATAAACCGCCCGTAACGTTTTTAATTTTTGGCTTACGGGTGTAAATATCGAATGCTGTTCCAACCAGCGTATTTATTGCCGATACTGCATCGCCGCCGTTGTCTTTAACCACTTTGGCAAACTCAAAGATATATGAAGAGTTTGGAGATAATTTTATTATGACCGGCTTGTTTGTTACGGCTTTAACTTTCTCAGTGATTTTTCCAACTGCGGAGATATCATTCCCAAACTGAAGTCCGCCTTCTCTAACATTCGGACAGGAAACGTTTATCTCGAATCCCTTAATCGTATCTTCTGCTGTTAATATTTTTGTACACTCAACATACTCTTCAATGGTACTTGCGGCAATGTTGCATATTAAAGGGACATCGAACTTCTTTAAGAAAGGAATTTTTTCTTTTATGAAAACTTCAACCCCTACATTTGCTAATCCGATTGCATTAAGCATCCCGGAAGGAGTTTCAACTATTCTCTGCGGCGGATTTCCCTTCCTTGGCTTTAAGCTTAATGATTTTGTTACGATGCCGCCAATTGTATTTAAGTCGACGAACTCCGACATCTCATTGCCGTAGCCGACTGTTCCCGATGCAAGCAGAATTGGATTCCTAAACCTTAAAGAACCGACCTTTACGGATAAATCAATCTTGCTCATATTATTACATCCCGTACGTTAAATACCGGACCATCTTTGCAGACCAAAAGATATTTATCATTATTTTTTGTTGACTCAATCGGGCACCCCTGGCAGATACCGAATCCGCAAGCCATCGCACATTCAGTTGAGGCTTCGCATTCAAAATTATTCTTTATACAAAATTCCTTCAGGCTTCTTAACATTGCATTTGGTCCGCAAGAAAAGATTTTTATCTTGCTCGATTTAAGCAGCTCCATATTTTCCTGAAGCAGCTCTACAACATTTCCCTTAAAGCCGAGCGAACCGTCATCGGTTGCCATCGAAATATTTGTCATTCCATGTGTAATAACGTCTCTATAAGTTTTACCGCCGATAAAGGTAAATATATTTTTTTTATTTCCAATCTCTCTTATTAAAAACGGAAACGGCGCCGCGCCTAAGCCTCCGGCAGCAATTATTGCCGTCTCATAATCATCTTCGTAATTAAATCCGTTGCCAAGCGGACCGAGCACGTCTACAGTATCACCGAAATGTTTGCCAGCTAAGATTTTTGTACCTTCTCCATATATGTTAAACATCAAGTAAAAAAAGTCGCCTTCAACATCGCAAACGCTGAACGGACGCCGGAGCAGAGGGTAAATAGTTTCCGAAACTCTTACATTTACAAATTGTCCCGGCTTAATCGAATGAGCAATTTCAGGACAATTAAGTTTTAGCAGGAATACCTGGTTGTCTAATTCTATAATCTTTTCAACTGGTGCGTCAACTATGAACAAGTCTTTTCCTTTCGCAAAGCGATAGATTTCGATTGAATTTTAAAAACACTACCGGATGATGTCTGTCTGTTGTAAGGCTAAGTTCAAGGCAGGGAGATTTTCTGCTCAATTTCTTTCAGCTACTTTTTGGATAATTTTTACATGACAAAATTAAATAAAGTTTTAATTATATGCGAATCTTATTTACGATGTTCTTTAAAACATTGAGGACAGCAAAAAGGAACTTGTAAGCCGGAATAAGAGATAGAAAGCTTTTTTGGTTGACTTCCACACCAAAAGCAAAACTATTATTACTGTAAATGAAATAGAAACAGACCGGCAAGAAAGTAATATTGTTCTCGAAGAAACTTTTATTTCTAGAAAAGATTCTTTTGTAGCTTTGGAAGAAACTTTTACTGTTTAGAAAGAAACTTTTATTACATTGGAAGAAAGTATTTAAGCTTAAAGAGAAAGTATTATCATAATAAAAGAATCTTTTAAGCCGGAAAAAGAAACTTTTTTTAGGATAAAACTTTCTTTTTGCGCAAAAGAAAAAAGTTTTAATGCGATATTAGAAAAGATAAATGCGATTTTGATCTAAAAACGAAATCTATTATAAATCGCGGCAACAGTCCGGGTATTTAATAGCTTTTACTTCAGGTTCCTTCGTTCAATAGCGGAAATTTTATCTAATCGCTCCCGGTGTCTTCCTCCCTCAAACCCGGCACCAATCCATGCTTCAATAATTGATTTGACTGTTTCTTCACCTAACACCATGGCGCCGAGTGTTAAAACATTCGCATTGTTATGTTCCCTTGCGCTCCTCGCAGTAAATTCATTGTAACAATTGGCGGCGCGAATTCCTCTAAGCTTATTTGCTGTAATTGCAGATGGGTTCCCGGTTGCGTCAATTATAATTCCCCAGGCAACGTTTCCTTCTTTAACTTTTGACGCAACGGCAAATGCAAAATCCGGGTAGTCGCACGGTTTTTCATCAAACGTTCCGGCATCGATTATTTCAAAGCCTTTATCCGTTAAAATTTTTGAGATGATTTTTTTCAGCTTAAACCCGGTATGATCAGAACCGATTGCTGCTTTTTTTAAATTGGATGAATTCGCTAAAAGATTTTCCTCAATATCGATTTCGTCTGCCGTAGATTTCTCAACTATCTTCATGCCCAGTTCGTTAATCTTATCCTTTGCCGATGGAGTAAGGATTTCAGTCCCGTCGAGCGGAATAGCCCTTATTCCATTCTTGAAAGTTCTGATTACGTCAATCTCGGTAATTAATTTTTTCATCAGCAAATATTGAGTTTGACCGAAAAGTAATTTTCAGAATTTAAATCTGCGAAAATCTGTTTAATCCGTGTCATCCGTGTTCTATTTTCAAGAAAAATATTACTTTTTGGTCAATCTCAAACGAACTGTTCCTCGTTTATAAGTGTTGAGTTAATTTATTTATTTTAAGATGCTCGACAATCTTCTTAACCTCCTGAGCCTGGTCGCGGCGGCAAACAAGCAGCGCATCGTCTGTATTGATAATAATTAAATTCTCAACCCCGATTACTGCGCTGAATTTATTAGGGGAATAAACATAAGAGTCCGCAGACATCTGCGTAAATACATTTCCTATTAAAGCATTGCCGTCATCGTTCTTTTCCGACAACTGGTAAACCTCTTCCCAGCTTCCGACGTCGCTCCAGGCAAATTCACCTTTGGTAAGATATACTTTCTGCGACTTCTCCATAATGCCGTAATCAATGGAGATATTTCGAAGGAGACCATAAACGTTTGAAAGCGTACTCTCAAACTTCAGTGTACCAATATCTTTTTTTATCGTCTCTAACCCTTCGTAGAGATCAGGCATGTGAATTTTTATCTCATCAAGAACAGCATCTACTCTCCAGATAAACATGCCGCTGTTCCAGAAAAAGTCCCCGCTCTCGACGAACCTTACTGCCGTTGCATAGTTTGGTTTCTCCGCGAAAGTATAGACCTTAAAGATATCGTCTTCAATTGTTTTCTCATCAATCTGAATGTAGCCGTAGCCGGTCTCGGGTCGTGACGGTTTAATCCCGATTGTAGCAAGACCTCTGGATTTAAACGCAAAGTTAGCCGCTCTTGTCAAGGTTGCGTGAAAAGCTTCAACATCTTTTATAATATGGTCAGCGGGTAGAATAATTGTAACTCCGTCTTTACATTTTTTTTCAATAATTATTGAAGCAAGACCTATGCAGGCAGCGGTGTTTCTTCCAAACGGTTCTTCGATAATATTCCCGGGCGGTAATTGAGTAAGCTGATTCTCAATTTCATTTTTCTGGATCTTGTTTGTGATTATAAAAATATTTTCGGTTTTTATAATTCCTTCAAGGCGGGCAACCGTATCCTGGATCATTGTCCGTTCCCCAAAAATTTTTAGTAATTGTTTCGGCGTTTTTTCCTTGCTTCTCGGCCAGAATCTTGAGCCAATACCGCCAGCCATTATTACTGCAAATAATTCCATTAAGTTATATCCTTAATTTTTATTGATTGAATTTTTCTGCCGAACTCTTCAGCCCTGTTTAGATAATTTGTAATATCAACTTCCTTCCCCTTTACGACAGCTACGATAACAATCAAACATGCTCTCATCGCTTCAATAACTTCCCTTCCCGGCATCAGTTCTCTAATCCGTATTAGCACGAGAGCCTTGGCAATAATGTTATGCATATTCGCAATTATTTCAAAACCGATCTTTGCAGAAAGCTCTCCGTTTACCTTCATAATTTTTGAAAATTTGATTAGCTCGTCGGTATTGATTTCGTTGTTAATCAACTGCTTCAGCATCGAATCGAGAGGCTTAACCGGCTTTAATATTTCCGATTCATAATTTTGAATGAATACATCCTGGTCATCCTTTTCTTCTTCAAGGATTAATTTCTCTTTTATGGTTTCGGTCTCCGGCTTTACAAAAGGAACGTCATCCGGGTTTCTCCTGGAAAGGTCTATGCTGATACCGTTTGATTCTTCCTCATCCGGTTTCGCGGGAGAAACGGATGCGGCTTCCGGCTTTTCATGCAGCTTATCGAGCGCCTGCTTAAGGGTTATTGGACTTACCAGGTCAAGCATATGGCTCAGGTCTTTTATCAAATACTGGCTGTGCTCTTTAAATTTCTCCGACAGTTTAAATAAATCGACCTGCCCCTGTGTAAGAAAATTATGTATTTCGCTTAAACGGATTGCAAGAGTTGAAAGCTCCGTAATTTTTTTCATTCCCCTAATATCCTCCGGTAGATTTTCGGAGCGTACTATCTCTTCGCGCAGAAGAGCAACAGCTTCAATCTTTTCCGTGCTTAGGCGGAGGTTGTTTGACGCCGCGGAAATGCTTTGAACGATATATTGCTTAATTAAATCCATTTATTTCTTACAAATCCTTGGAACCCGGCTGCTGATGCCGCAAGTTACTTCATACGGAATTGTGTTGAGTATATTGCACCAATCCCACGCACTTATTTCAAGCCCGTTTTCTTTTCCTATCAGAATAACCTTATCGCCCACTTTCACATCATCAAGCTTTATATCTAAAGTAATTCTATCCATCGATACTCTTCCTGCTCCGCTATAAAATTTCCCATTAATTATAGCTCTCGCTTTATTGGAAAGGCTGCGGCTGAACCCGTCGGCATAGCCGATGGGCACGGAAGCAATTTTTGTTCTTCTTTTTGCAGTAAAAATTCTGCCGTATCCAACAGTCTCGTCAGGATAAATTTCTTTCACGCTTGATACCGCCGATACGACCGACATTACAGGATAAACCGGAAATGATTCGGTTGTTTGATTTGACGGATAATAGCCGTACAAAATCATTCCGGGTCTCACCATATCAAGATAGCTTTCAGGCATATCGAGAATGGCGCCGCTGTTTGCTGCGTGAGCCAGCCCGTAATTTATATTATTTTCTTTTAAATCTATGAGCAGATTCTTAAACCTTTTTAATTGAAAATCTGCAAACTCTTTATCTGCCTCGTCAGAGGTCGCAAAGTGAGTGTAAATTCCATCAATCAAAAAATCTTTATTGCGGCTAAGCTTCTTTACAAACTTGAAAGAATCCTGGTAACGGATTCCAAGCCGGTTCATACCGGTATCAACTTTAACATGAACTTTTATTTTTTTAATCGGGAACTTATTACCGCCGATTTTTTTTTTAGCATTCAATAATATTCTAAGGTGCCTGTCTTCAAAAACCGTTGGAATAAGATCGTAACGGAAAATTGCCTCAGCTTCACCTTTTTCAAACGGCTCAAAGACAAGAATCGGCTGCTTAACTTTCAGATTTCTAAGCTCTATAGCTTCGTCGCAAAGTGCAACCGCATAATATTCCGGCTTTTTATTTCCCAAAGAGTTATAGGCGCTTATAACATCTTTAACACCATGCCCGTAAGCGTTAGCTTTAACAACTGCCATTATTCTTGCCGTAACAACCTTCTTCCTAACATTTAAGAAATTCTTTTTAAGATTAGTCAGATTTATAATAGCAAAAGTAGGTCGCATCGGTAAATTTTTATAATAATTGCTTGAAAATATAAATTTTATCGCCGTTATAATCAATCAAAGCCGGAAAAGAACCGAAATGATTTTTCAATTTAATGCGGAACCGCCTATGTAAAAAGGATGCTTGTAAATCTTGTAATCGCGTCTTCTCTTAATTGAGAAAAGAATCTGAATGCCCATTCTTACTTATGAAAAATAGAATCTCTTATAAACTTGCACTTATCAAAGTATCATAGAAAATCTGGAATTGTGTGCCTTGGCATATATCTTGTCTCTGTTAGTGCAATAAAAAAGTTCGTAAAGAAATTAAAAACAAAAATTTCTTGACACCAATTAAAGTATCGTATAAAATTTTTAATAGAAGAAATGCTGACTGATTTCGGAAGAATATTCGCTTTTATGCTGATTGCAGTTGTGTTCGTCGTAATTGCCGTACTTGCTGCAAAGTTCATTAGACCTTCCAGACCATCAAAAGAAAAGTTAATGACCTATGAATGCGGCGAAGACCCGATTGGCTCGCCGTGGGTAAAGTTCAATATCCGTTTTTATGTAGTCGCTTTAATCTTTTTAATCTTTGATGTTGAAATTGTTCTTTTGATTCCCTGGGCGCTTGTTTATAAGGAATTTGGTTTCGAAGGATTTCTTATTGGTGCAATATTCCTATTTCTACTTGGACTCGGAATGGCTTACGAGTGGAGAAAAGGAGACCTCGAGTGGGTTAAGCCAAAAGTTGTTCCGCCTGTTGTAAAGAAAGAGCCTATATCTGAAGAGCTTGAGGTTCACGCTTGATCTTTTTACTGCGGATACTGGAAACAGGTACTAAAACTACATGTCAAATAATTGGAAATGAATTTTAGATTATGGGCTTATTAGATAAACAATTCACAAACGACAGCATAGTAATTGCTAAAGTTGATGACCTTCTAAACTGGGCAAGACTATCATCGCTCTGGCAAGTTGGGTTTGGGCTCGCCTGCTGCGCCATAGAAATGATGGCAACCTCCGCCTCGCATT
>JBJKRP010000078.1:0-11509 GCA_046704565.1 Ignavibacteriaceae bacterium
GGCAGCTTTAATAATATAATTAAGCTGAGAGCGACAGAATAATTTACAGCGCCCCCGTTTAATTTCCTTTTGTAATACTGCAAGTAAACAACTAAGCAAAAATAGGAAGTAATTTAAATATTCAATAGTCCTCCTGTAAAACTACTTTCAGAGAGCTAACGCGTCTAAGCTTCTTTATCTGCGGGAGCTCGCTTTCGTAAATCTTCTTAACTCCGTCGCCGAGCGCCTTCTCAATATCGCGTATACTGTTTACCAATCTCATAAACCCGATTACCTCTACCGAGGCAGCCTGGTCTGTTCCCCACATCGCCCTGTCTAAGGTTATATGCCTTTCAACAAAGGAGGCGCCGAGAGCGACCGCCGCCCAGGTCGGCGCCAAGCCGACTTCATGACCGGAATACCCGATTGGAATTGATTCAAACTTTTTCCGCAATGTTAAGATCATTTTAAGATTCAGCTCGCTGTTGCTGCAGGGATACGATGAGGTGGAATGGGCGAGCATTAAATTTTCTTTGCCGAGAATGCTAACCGCAGCTTCAATCTCTTCCATTGTAGACATGCCTGTAGAAAGCATTACAGGCTTGTTGAGGGATTTATGCTTCAGCAGAAGCTCTCCGTCGGTTAAAGATGCCGAGGCAATCTTGTACATTACCGGCTCGAACTCTTCGATAAAGTCGACGGCAATCTCATCCCAGCATGAAGCAAACCAGATTATCTTTTTCTCATTGCAGTAATTGACGATCTCACCGAATTGTTCTCTTGTAAATTCCATTCTATGGCGGTAATCAATGTAAGTCATCTTTCCCCAGGGAGTCTCTCTTTCAACATCCAATTGGTCCCGGGGAACGCAAATCTCCGGCGTGCGCTTCTGAAACTTAACCGCATCGCATCCTGAAAAGATGGCGCCGTCGATCATCTTCTTTGCAATCTCTACGGAGCCGTTATGGTTTATTCCTATTTCGGCTACTGTAAACACAGGATAGCCGTCGCCGATTGACCTGCCGCTTACCTGTACAAATCTATTTGAGGACATTATTACTCCTTTATATTATTACCAAATTGTAAAGCCGCCGTCAACCACAAGATTAGCTCCGGTCATATACTGCGAAGCATCGCTTGCTAAGAAGATAAGCGAGCCTTTATAGTCCGCGGCTTTTGCCATTCTGCCGAGCGGCGTCCGCCTGGAATAATTATCAATAAAGAATTCATCTTGAAAATTCTCAACTCCGCCGGGAGAGAGCGCATTAACGCGCACTCCTTTATTCCCCCAGTAGGCGGCTAAATATTTTGTAAATGAGATAACGGCGCCCTTTGTTACCGGGTAGGCTGCCGTCTTATAAAAACGCTGATGACCGTTCTTATCTTTATATAATGATTGGTCCGGCGCAACTATACCGTAAGTGGATGCAATATTAATTATGCTGCCGCTGTTTCTTCTTGCCATCTCAGTTCCTATTACCTGGCAGCAGATAAACATTCCGGTTAGGTTTACATTCAGGGATTTATTCCAGAGCTCAAGCGGATAGTTTTCAAACTTAGACAACTCTGCCGCACTTCCTGCTTCTTCGAACTTATCATTAATAGCCGCGTTGTTCACAAGAATGTCTACGGTAAAAAATTCTTTAAGAGTCGTTTCCAATAAATTTTGTACGGATGAATAGTCGGTAATATCAACCCCTACACCGATTGAATTAATCCCGAGCTCGCCGGAAAACTTTTTACAGAGATTCTCGTTCAGGTCGCAGACAATAACGGAGGCGCCTGCTTCTGCAAGAGCGAAGCAGTGCTGCATTCCCAAAAGACCAAGCGCGCCTGTAACTATGGCAGTCTTTCCTTTTAAGCTAAAATATGTTTCGCTCATCTTTTTCTAATTTTATTAAAAGATTTTTTCCTTAGGAAAAAAGATTAAATCGTGGTATAAGGTAAACGGTACAAGGCAGTGAGTGCGAACGCCCTGATACCGTTGTACCCTATACCTAATTAATGCCGGCATCATTCTTTTAATCGACAACCTGCCTGAACTTGAAGTCGTCAAAAAGCATGACCGGCTTGGGTTTTACATTAAAGTTGCCTGTTCTTCTGAATACCGGCTGAACCGGCTTACCCAGTAAATATTTTTTTATATCATTCTCTTCAACGGCTTTTTTAAGAATCGAAAGAGATTCTTTATAAGCTAACAGAAGCGCCCGGATGTCCTCGTCGCTGTGCGAGTAGCACATATTATGAAATCCCTGCCAGAGTATTCCTCTCCTGATAAGCTCCTGCTGAACGAGCGATTTCATTTCAAGCGGGTCGCCCGCTTTAGCATCAAACGTGACCATTGAGCGGAAGCCGTAGCCGGTGCATCTGGTATAATCCATTCCGAGCTTGCCGGCGATCTCGTTATACCCGGCTTTAATTTTCTGACCTTGATATGCCAGATATTCCTGCACGATATTATTCTTCATGAACTCAATCGTCGCCTTTGCGGCAGCTAATGAAAGCGCTTCGCCGCCGAACGTAGTATAGAAGAAGACATCCTTTTCAAGAATGTCCATTATTTTCTTTTTCCCAGTAAGTATTGAAACGGGCATGCCGTTGGCGACTGCCTTTGAGAAGCATGCAAGGTCTGCTTCGATGTTAAAATATTCCTGCGCGCCGCCTAAAGACATCCGGAACCCGGTCCACATCTCATCGAATATCAAAACGATTCCGTAACGGGTGCAAATATTCCTCAGCTCGTGAAGAAAATCGTTTACCGGCTCCTCGAAAGTAACCGGCTCTAAAATTATTGCCGCGGTATCGTCGTCAATTGATTCTATGACGGAATGAATATCATTATAGCTGAATGTGTATGTCAGCTCCTTAACTGCCGCAGGGATGCCCTCATTTCTTGCGGTTGCAGCGATATACCAATCATGCCATCCGTGATACCCGCAGCATAAAACTTTGTTCTTCCCGGTATAGGCTCTTGCCAGCCTGACTGCAGCGCTGGTTACATCGGCTCCGGTCTTGCTGTAGCGGACCGATTCCGCATTCGGAATTACCTCGTGTATCAGCTCGGCTACTTCTACTTCCAGCGGGTGCATAAGTGAAAATGTTATCCCGTTCTTTAATTGCATTAAGACTGCTTCGTCCACTTCCCTGAAAGCATAGCCGAGCGAGACCGGACCAACGCCCATATTAAAATCTATGTACTCGTTGCCGTCGGCATCCCAAACATGGGAGCCTTTTCCACGTACTAAATATTTAGGCGCCACACCTTCGACGTATTGAGAGGTACCTTTTGCCAAAGTCTGTGTGGCACCCGGGATTAGCTTTAATGCGCGGTTATAAAGCGAATCCGACATTTCAATTGCCGGTAAACTTCTTTCCAGTATATTTTCAATCTCCATTATAAATCCCTTTCTGCGGATTATTCGTATAAGTGGGTGATAAACTTTTTTTCTTTTTGCATTATGTCGACGATCTTCAGCGCTATATGCTCGCCTGTAAATCTTTCATACTCAAGCAAGTCATCCAGCAGCGCCGGCTTGAACCACCTTTCCTTAAGCGCGACCGGAAAGATGTTGGCTGAGATTTTTTCCTTCGTCATTAAATCGGCGACGATTGAATACAGTCCGCCCGTAATAAAATGATCTTCAATAGTAACGGTAAGCGAAGAGCCTTTAACCGCCTTAATAATTTCTTTTGAATCCACCGGCTTTAGAGTTCTAAGATTTATTAAGCCGACGGAAAAGCCGAGCTTGTCAAGAACTCTCTTTGCTTTAAAGGCTTCGCGGAACATGAAGCCGTAAGTCAGGATTGTTATGTCGTAACCGGCGGCAACTATTTCCGCCTTACCGATCTCAAAGTTATGATTGTGAACTACAACCGGTTTGGTATTATTAAACCTTATATAAAACGGTGATGATGAATTAAGCACCCTGGGAAGTCCCAGCAATAAATCCTCCTCATCAGCCGGGCAGAAAATATTCATGCCGGGTATTAATCTCATCAGTCCTATATCCTCGACTGCCTGATGGGTAGGTCCGTTCGCTTCCGATAGAAACCCGGGAACGCTTCCCACAATCTTTACAGGCAAATGAGGAATCCCGACGTCAGTTCTAATAAATTCAAATGCACGCATTGTTAAAAAAGCTGCAAGCGCATGAACGATCGGAACTCTTCCTCTGAGCGCTAAGCCTGCAGACATGCCTACCATCGTCTGCTCTGCAATTCCCACATCGACGAACCTGCCGCCGATATGATCAGGCAGGTTTCTAATGCTTGCACGGTTCTCAGCCGTAAGCACGAGAAACCTGCCGTCGTTCTCCACCAGACTCTCCAACAATTTTTCATAGCTGAAAAAAATCATTTATCTCACCATCATTATATCAGAAATAATATTTGCCCTCTCTTTTGTATGAAGCTCGATTAAAAGGTCTTCAATCTCCTTATCGGTAAAGTTGCAGAACCATCTGCTTGCGTCCGCTTCGATGCTTGGAAGACCCTTGCCTCGGATTGTATCAGCAATAACCGCTTGAGGTCTCACAACCCCCGCATGTATATCTTCAAAGACTTCCTCGAGGCTTTCGAAGTCGTGTCCGTTGCAGCTTACTACGTCCCAGCCGAAGGCTTCAAACTTTCTTTCAAGCGGCTCAAGCGGAATTAATTCTTCCGTTCTCTTATTTGCCTGGAACTGGTTCCTGTCGACAATCGCAATCAGGTTATTCAATTTTAAAGATGATATAGTAAGCAGCGCTTCCCAAACCGAGCCTTCGTTCAATTCGCCGTCGCCAAGGATAACCGTAATCCAATTCTTCTGGTCTTTAGCCTTGCAGTCGTATGCTACTCCCGCCGCAACCGATATTAAATGTCCGAGAGAGCCTGAATGGAATTCTACTCCCGGGATGTTGGTGTTAGGGTGCCAGTAAATGTAGTCGTTTGTCTTCAGATGATTCTTCAATCTTCTTTTTTCTATGATGCCGGTTTCTGCAAGCACAGAGTACAGCGCAGGCACGTCATGTCCCTTTGAGAGGAACAGATAATCTCTTTCCTCGTTATTAAGGTTATCAAAGCTTACGTTTAGGAATTCTTCATAAAGGTAAACGAGTACGTCCACGCATGAAAGCGAGGCGCCTATAAAGCATCCGCCGCCGCCGGACATTTTTATTATGCTTTCGCGCGCTCTAAGTGCGGTTTGTTTTAATTCGTGTAGTCTTATCGGGTCCATAATTCGTTTTAAATAATTTTTGTATTAGCCGCCGAGACTGTTTTCAGTTCGTTAAGATGGTTCCTGTACCAGTTAACGCCGATGTATTTTTCATTTATCTTTTTAAGCTCCGGCTTTCTTTCTATCAGCATAAGAATATCATTTAAAGAAAAGTTAGGGTTTTGCGGATAAAGCTCTTCGAAGACCTGTTTGATGAACGAGTAATCCTCCTCGTAATCAATCGTCCACCGGTACCTCATTGAAAAGTCCAGCCCGGTTTCCCAGTAAACGTTACCGATAGAATACTGATGCGGGTTCTCCCAGAAATAGGGAGTAGTATGCTCGCGCTCGAAATCTCTTTCGGCATTGCACCACGCATCGTCGAGAGCGTTAAAGCTCATTACCTCAACGTCGTTCCCGTCGGGGTATGTTGCCGGGTGAAGATTGCTTACATAATCGAACGAGCCTAAGTTGGTTCTATAAAAATTTATTACTTTGGATATTACTCTCGGGTCGATCAAGGGACAATCGGAAGGGATTTTTACGATTGCGTCGGCTTTATATTCCAGCGCCGCCCTGAAGTGCCGGTCAAGCAGATCTTCGGGGTGCCCGCGGAAAACGTTTATGTTTTCCTTAACGCATAGGTCGGCAATAGGATCGTCTGATGGATTTACAGAGGTAGCTACGACGATTGTTCCCGCCTCCTTCGCGAGCGAGATTCTTTCTATCTCCCTTAACAGAAGCGGCTTGTCCTTCAGGTTCATCATCACCTTGTACGGCAGGCGCGTAGAGTCCATCCTTGCCTGGACAACCGTAACTATATTTATTTCTTTTCCGTCAGTCATGGTAATCGATTACCTTCTTCAGACAGCAGACCTTCTTCATCTTCTCTTAACAGGAAGCTGAGTGAAAAGAAGAATCCGCAGAACATAAACGATATAACCGCTTCCATTATTTCCTGCCGGAATACGGAAATAATTCCCGCGGCCAGGAATATTACAGCATTAAAAAAATACTTGGCGCTTTCAGACTTCATCGCTATTATCCTTGATTGTTGTATATACTTTATCTAATTCCATGTATAGTGCATTTGAATTTTCTTTATAGAGCCCGGTAAAGGCTTCCCCCCGCCTATCAGTCTCTTCCCAACATCGGCAATATTCTTAGCGGAAGTCCCGTCATTCTGGACCGGAAGCTGTCTCTTCAAATCTTTTATATTGAAATAAGAATATACTTCCTTGCCGAGCGCAAGTCCGACGTAGACAACGCTGGAATATTTTGTAACCAGGACATCACAGTTGGCGATCATCTCGTTTATGTTGCCGTCCGTATAAACGACTGCATCCGGCGCAAGAGAATTTATTTCCTTCGTCGCCTTATCAAAGTTCTCGTTCGGATGAAGCTTGAAAATCAGCTTACGCCCGTTGGCAATTAAAACGGCATCTTTAATAAATTTTTTCCGGTTCTCGTACTTAAACGTCTCTCTTGAATCCGAGGTGGCAACAAGGACATAATTCCGGTAAGGGAAATTGTTCTTAAAATACTTTTTGCAGTTGTCAAAGTTCGGAATGCCGGTAACGATAATTTTATTTTCATTCACACCTTTGCCTACAAACAATTCTTTGTAGCCTTCGGAAGCGACGCAGAAATAATCGTATAAATCCGAAAGACCTGTTGTGGAAGTGCTTGCAAAATATCTCGGCAGTTTCAGTTTCCTGACCAGGTGATACATTAAATTTTCCGGATCGGTCATCCCTTCCTGTACGAGAATAATTTTACTTCCTATAATGTTTTTGGGGACTATCAAGTCGCTGCATGTAAAGACGAGATCGTAGTTAAAGAGGTTGCCTCCGAAATCAATACTGAGATTGTTTGCAAGTAAGAAGTTCAGCGAGTCCTTTTTGAACTTACCTCCGAGGATAGTAAAGTTCAGGAAGCCGGTTTCGGACAGGCGGTTAATGAACCCGTCGGCATTATTAGGAGTGAAATAGCATTCATATTCCCTCATGTGCACTGAAATCTGGTGCATGATTGTCGTCTGGTTCAAGGACCCGCAGATAAAAAGAATTTTTTTTGACATAGTTTTCTCAAGTTCCTGTGCAAAGGTAAAGCCCGGATATTAAGAAATTATAAACAGAATGTTAATGAAATGTTAAATCAACGTATAAATCGGGGTGTTTATGTAGCTGTTCCCCCTCCGGAATTTTGTTAACAATTTGATAACAATAAAATAAACTTTACTTAATCTTGGCTGCATAAGTTTGTCCCGGTAAAAATTGAAAAAATGGAAATATGGGTTCGTCGGTAGAAATAAATACAGTCCTTAGCGATCTCAATCTTATTGATGCCTCTATAAAAGCCTCGGATTATTTGATTGATGTTCTTAAAGTTTTTGAAACGGATAAAAAGATTCCCGGTATTATTGTTACAAGGGACGGAAAATTCTACAAGATGCTTTCAAGAAGGCGCTTTCACGAAGCCATGAGCAAGAAGTATATGTATGAACTCTTTTCAAAAAGAAATGTCGCCTCTTTCTTTTTCGACGAAACCAGGGATGAAAAAAACCTTTTCCTTCCCGGCAGCACATCCGTATTAACCGCAGCTAACGAAGCTTTAAAGCGGGAAGATATATACAGGCAGGAGCCCGTTATCGTCGACCTGGGCGACCGCTTTAAGCTGCTTGATTTTTACGAGCTTCTGCAGGCGCAAACCCAGGTGCATCTGCTTACCTTGAACTCATTAAAGGAGGCAAATGAATTTAAGAAAGAAGTACTTGGGATAGCCGCGCATGACCTGCGGAACCCACTTAATACAATCTTAGGCTTTGCGAAGCTGATCCCCGAACTGGGCAAGGATTATGATATGATTAAAAGCTACGCCGATTATATTCACGCAGGCGCCTATCAAATGAACGAACTGCTGAACGAGCTGTTAAGTAATGCCGTCAGCGATGCGATAGAGTTAAAGATCAAGAAAGAAATTTTTGACTTAAGGAAGCTGATTGACTCGGTTATTCTTTCATTCCAGAACAGCCTTTCAACTAAGAACCAGGTCGTTAACTTTTCCAGCGCTGCCGACCGTATTTTAATTAACGCCGATAAAAGAAAGGTAAGAGAAATACTGGAAAACCTGCTGTCAAATGCCATCAAGTATTCCGACTTTGATAAAGAAATTAAAATAAACGTAAATGAAGCCTTTGACAACCTGGAAATTAAAATACAGGACTTCGGACCCGGCTTTAACAGCAGCGATTTGAAAAGAATATTCGGAAAATTCCAGCGCTTAAGTGCAAAACCTACAGGCAATGAATCTTCTACCGGGTTAGGACTCTATATTGTAAAGAAAATTGTGGATGCTCATGAAGGTACTATCAAAGTAGAAACAGAGCCCGGAAAAGGAAGCACATTTAGCGTGCTGCTGCCGAATTCAATTAATGAGGAGATAAGCATTAACCGGGGGACATAAAATAGACTGCTAACCGGCAAATTAAAGTTTAACTAAAAAATTTATACGATGAAGATAAAATTAGGGTGATTTATGACTTTAAAAATGGCAAAAGAAAATATTGACGCGATGACTCCGGTACCATTTCAGAATGAACGGATTTACCTGGAGAACAGCACAAAAGATTGGAATAGGATACTAAATGTTATGTACAACAGTACTTCCGATATGGTTTTTTTAATCAGTAAGGATGATGACGGAAAATATTCCTACCTCTCGGCAAATAAATCCTTTGCTGATATTACCGGGCTGAGCCGGAAAAGCATCGTCGGGAAAAGAATTGACGAAACCGGTAAGTCGATTCAGCTGCCTGTATTAATAGAAGCCTGCAACCTGGCAACAATAAAAAAAGAGATGACGAAGACGGAAATTAGCCTTGAGATAAAAGGCAGCAGGCTTTCGTTCGATACTTCTCTGACTCCGATTATGGATTTTGAAGAGAAATGTCTTTATATACTTGTAATTGCTAAAAGTATTACGGAATGGAAAAAGAAGGAAGAGGACCTTCTGAAGATCAAATATATAGCGGAGGAATCCAACAAGCTTAAGAGCGCACTGCTTTCAAACTTAAGTCATGAGTTCAGGACGCCGCTGAACGGGATACTGGGCTTTGCACAATTACTGGAAGAAAACGTACGCTCATTTGAGCATAAGGAAATGGCACGCAACATATTAAATTCAGGTCACCGCCTTCTAAACACGCTAAGCTCAATACTGGAGCTGTCCGAGCTTGAAGCAGGCAGAAAAGAAGTTTATGTAACTCCAATCGACATCGATCAATTTATTCCCGAGATAACTGAGAAGTTTAAGCACGATGCTGAATTGAAAGGCTTGCATTTTAATGTTCACTCCGGAGCTACAGGATTAAAGCTTAGACTTGATGAATCCATATTAAAACAAATCCTGGCAAACTTAATTGATAATGCAATTAAGTTTACCAAAAAAGGAGGGGTTGATATTGTTATTGAGGACGTCCATGAAAAAGATAAAACATTTGCATTGATAAAGGTTATCGATACCGGGATAGGAATATCAAAGACGCATATCGAATCGATCTTCAAGGAGTTCAGGCAGGAAAGCGAAGGCATCGGGAGGTCTCACGAAGGAACCGGCTTGGGACTTACTCTTGCCAAAAAGATGACAACTCTTATGGGCGGCGAAATATTTGTAGAAAGCGAGAAGCATAAGGGAAGCACCTTTTACTTAAAGTTCCCTGCGTTAAACGGGCAGCCTGAAATGTTGAATATCGATCTGGATGCACACGTTGTAGAAATAAATAAAAGCGACACGGCAAAGCTGCCATCCGTGCTTTTAGTGGAAGATAATTTATTAAACAGCAAATTGACGACCGCATTCTTACATAAAGTTTGTACGGTCGATGCTGTCCGGGATGCCGAGTCTGCTTTGTATTTACTTAAGGAAAGACCTTATGATGCAATACTCATGGACATCAATTTAGGCGAGGGAATGAACGGCGTCGATGTTGTAAAGATTATCCGCTCTATGGAAGACCACGCGTTTACTCCGATTATTGCGATGACGGGCTATGCCTTATCAACTGACAAAGAAACATTGCTTAACTGCGGCTTTACACATTACATTGCAAAGCCTTTTGAAAAAGAACAACTTATCGAAATAATAAACGATGCCTTAGCAATAGTAAGCGAATAAATTTTTTAGTATCTTTAATACAACTAATCAGAGCATTCAACATGCTTTATTTTAAACCACGGAGTATAAATGAGAACATATAAGGTGCACTTTATAGACGGCAAGACTTTTAATGTTGCTGCCGAAGAGAAACTAACGCAGAAGAAGCTGTCTGCTAAATATCTTTCCTTCACCGGCTCACCAGAAAACTCTTCGAGGCTATTCTTAAATTCGGACAATATTCTAATGATCGAGGAGATTAAGGAAGTCAAGAAGAAAACCGGCGGTAATGCGGCTCCTAAAAGGAAAAGACAAAAAGCAAAAACCGGAGAGCCTGAAATTAAAACTACCACGGAAGTCCGGAATAATCCGCCGTTATAAGATATTTATATACTAAGAACCGATTTTTTAAATAAGTGCGAAACTTTGACGGGATAATCTTCGACGTTGACGGAACATTAACCTCAACGCTCGATCTTATATTTGAATCATTCAGATATATTGCAAAAAAGTATTTTAACAAATCCATGACCGATGATGAGATTGCAAAGCTCTTCGGACCGCCCGAGGACGTAATCCTGAAAGCATGGGCGGGAGACAATTTTGAAACAGTCAGAAAAGATTATTACGAAAATTATTCGAGTAACCACCACCTGGCGGATCTTTATCCGGGGATAGAGGAATTACTTGTCTTCATCAAATCAAAAAAAATTTTTCTTTCAATTTATACCGGTAAGGGGAGGGAAGCTGCAACTATTACGCTTAAGAAGCTCGGCATATACGATTACTTTGACATGATGATGACAGGCGACGACGTTAAAGTACATAAGCCGTCGGCAGAAGGAATAGATAACTTTATAGATAAATTCAATTTGAAGAAGGAGAGAGTTTTAATGATCGGCGATTCCCCCGTTGACGTTAAAGCTGCCAGAGCCGCCGGAGTAAGAGCCGCTTCCGTCCTATGGGATGAATATGCTAAGAAGACGAAAGATAAACTTAAGCCTGATTATTTATTTCATCATGTTCATGAGTTGGAAGAATTTATTAAAGAAAATATCTGAAAGTCATTTAGCGTTAGTCAGTAGTCATTCGATGGTCATTCAATTGTCATTTTCTGAATTATTATAATAAGAATATGAAACAACAAATGACGCGAACCTGTCTACCGGTTTACCAGCCTAT
>JBJKRP010000079.1:0-9246 GCA_046704565.1 Ignavibacteriaceae bacterium
ATCCGTTGCGCACGGAGTCAGGTTGAGCGCAAGCCCGCCGAGAAAAACAAATATCAGGCTCAGAAGCAGTCCACTGTGTTCGAGCACGGATGATATCCCACTGCTGCCTGCACCCGAGACCTGCGGCGATGTAATGCTGAGATCAATATTTTTAAAAATGTTTTGATTTATTTCGGCAATAGATGCCGACTTTGAAACTACCTCAATCTCAAGAGTATCTTTTGCGGTTGTTGGCGCAAGGCAAGTCTGATTGTTGCATGACTGGTAATGGAGTTCCACGGGAAGAAAATACTTTCCCGGAGCTAAGCTTTTAGATGCTTCAACTATTCCACCTAAATATATTTCACCTTCCCAAACAGAGAGCGGTTTATCGGAAAAGCTTAGCTTTACGTCTTGCGGCTGAGGATAAATAATTTTGGATAAAGTAAATCCCTTTGCTGAATCAATAGTAAGCTTAGAAGGGATAAGAAAATCTTCATGCGGCTTATCGGAGTTTATATGCCAGCCGCTGTTGATGTCCGCTTTTACAGCAAGCTTAAACTCGCTTCCTGCGTAAACTTTATTAAATGAGTTGTAAGCCTTAATCTGAACAACGTTCATTCCGGATTGAGCTAAAGCTAACCGGAAACTTACTCCGGTAAAAATCAAAATTGCTGCAAACGCTACTTTCTTTATAATCATATTATTTCATATCAATTAATTTTTTACTGAACTACTTTCCGCACTGCTCGTCCTTATCGCACTCTGCATGCAGACATAAAATTCCGTTTTCACCGTCTCCATCCCTGAACTATCGGGTATCTTCTTCCATAGCCAAATGCCTTCTTTGAAACTCTAAGCGCGGGCGCTGCCTGCTTCCTCTTGAATTCATTTACATCAACTAACCGAAGGACTTTTTTTACGACTGCTTGGTCGCCGATAATTTCCGAGATTTCATTTATCTCTTTGTTCTCTTCAAGATACATTCTCAGGATTTTGTCGAGCAGTTCATACTCCGGCAAAGTATCCTGATCTTTTTGTCCATGTCTCAACTCTGCAGAGGGAGCTTTAACAATAATCTCTTCCGGGATAATTTCTTTCTTTCTATTAATAAAGCCGGCTATCCGGTAAACGTCGGTTTTATATACATCGGCAATTACCGCAAGACCGCCGCTCATGTCCCCATACAAAGTACAATATCCAACTGCCATCTCACTCTTATTCCCTGTTGTAAGCAGCAGGTAATTATGCTTATTCGATAACGCCATCAAATAAATACCGCGGATTCTCGCTTGAATATTTTCTTCGGTTATATCCGGCTGCCTGCCTTCGAAAGAACCCTTCAGCACTTCAATAGCTTTATCAACAACAGGCTGAATAGAAATAACTTCCGATGAGATGCCGAGATTTGAGATTAGTTTCTTTGAATCGTCTATGCTTCCTTTGCTTGAAAACTCCGAAGGCATCAAAATAACATGAACATTTTCTTTGCCCATTGCCCTTACGGCAATATAAGTGACCAGTGCAGAATCAATACCGCCGCTTAATCCGACAAGTACTTTTTTGAATCCGAGCTTGTTGCAGTACTCTTTCAATCCATAGATTAAGGCTTCAAGAGTTTCTTCTTCAAAGCTTTTCTCGGACCGGGGTATTGGTTTGTAGCTGTCCTTTGTATCGAAGACAAAATAGTCTTCATCATAAGTCTTGCCTAAAAGAACGAGGCTGCCTGAACCATCAAAGCACATGCTTGCGCCGTCGAATATTAAATCAGCATGGGCACCGACACTGCATACATAAGCCAGCGGAACTTTATCCATCTTTGTTAAGACCGAGAGCATCTTCTGCCGGTCGTTCCTATGCCCGTAGTGATAAGGGCTTGCCGAGATGTTGATCAGAACCGTTGCGCCTTTGTCTATCAGCCTTTTTACGGGGTCGGCGTTGTATCTTCTCTTATACCAGTAGTCCGCATCGTTCCAGATATCCTCGCAAATTGATATTCCCAGCATTTCATTTTTGAACACAAATACTTCTACATCTTTCGCAGGTTCAAAGTATCTCATTTCATCAAAGACATCATAATTCGGGATTAAGGATTTATGTTGTATAAATTGAGTTCCGCCTTCGAAGCAAAGCAGCGCCGAGTTGTGAATATCGGTTCCGACCAGATCTTCATTTTCTGTTATTGAGCCGAAAATTAGCCCGGTCATTCCCGTCTGTTCGGCAATCTCTTTGGAAGCCGAAGCGGCTTCTCGTCTAAATTCGTGCTTCTCAACTAAATCCTGCGGCGGGTAACCGACAAGCGATAGTTCAGGAAAAATGACAAGATCGACGCCGTCGTCAACGCCGCGCCGGTATCCTTCTACTATCTTTTTCTTATTGTAGTTTATGTCGCCGATAATTGTGTCTATCTGGCAAAGAGCTATTTTCATTTCTATCTTAATTATTTCTCTCAAAAATATGAAAGCCTTTAAGATTTTACAATTTAAAAAAGCTTTCTGCACCGGGTATCACTTTAATTTTGTAATTAAACTTTTGTAATTTACCTGTTATAATTTTGTGATAAAGACCGAAAGGAAACAATGAGATACCTGCTAATACTTACTTTGTTAATAATTCTATCTGCAAAAGTTTTCTCGCAGGATACTCTGCTGGTCAATGCTAAGTACATTCCGCATACCGATACCACTCTTGTATTCCAACCAAAAGACTACAGCCCGGCAAAATCATACCCGCTTTTATTCATGCTTCATGGATGGTCGGGAAATTATGCTCAGTGGAATGAAATAGTTAACCTGGACAGCGTTGCAACCGCAGACGGGTTTATCATTGTTTGTCCCGATGGATTTTATAACAGTTGGTATATCAATAGTCCGGTAAAGAAGAACAGCCAGTTTGAGACTTTCTTCTTTAAGAACCTCGTACCGGAAATCTTTAAGAAGTATAACATAGATAGGAAAAATATTTTCATTACCGGCTTAAGCATGGGCGGACATGGAGCTATATATCTTTTCCTCCGTCATCCGAATTTCTTTAGAAGCGCCGGCAGCACCAGCGGCATCCTTGATATTACTGCCTTCCCTAATAATTGGCAGCTTTCCGAATATCTTGGTCCTTATTCAACTAATAAAAAGAGATGGGAGAAATTTTCCGACATTTATCTCCTCAAAAATTTCAAAGAAAAAAATAAGAAGATCATCGTTGACTGCGGCACTGAAGGATTTGCTTTCAAGGTAAACAAGGCTTTTGATGATAGCTGTAAAGCTAAGGGAATCAAGATCGGCTTCTTTACTTCGCCGGGAGTTCACAATGGAGCTTACTGGAGAAAATCTATTCCAGGACATTTTGAATTTTTTAAAAACATAGCAGGCAGCAAGGAATAACAAGTGTTAAATAACTTATTCTTTTAGAAAATGAATTAGTGTTCGGTAAGGGTCCGGGAACAAATTGCTCATCACTTTTGTCTCCGTCTCTAAACCGCTAATCAAAAGCTAAACCCGTATTTCAAAGCAATGTACCGGCAGTATAAATATAATGCCCATAATAAATAGATTTTAATATTATTACCGTCGAAAACAGATTATTATACGGGAGGTATAAAATGAACAACAGAAAATTATACCGGTCAAGAAAAGACAAGATGATCGGCGGCGTTGCGGGCGGCTTGGCGGAATACTTCGATATCGATCCTACGCTCGTTAGAATTCTCTTCGTAGTCACTCTCTTCGTAGGAGGAGGCGGTTTCTTAGCATATATAATTCTATGGATTGTAGTCCCGGAAGAGCCTTTTATTTTCGTTACTCCTGATACATCTTCTGCGCAATCTGCCGCGGGCAATACCGCCGATCCGGCTTCCAATCCCTCTCCTAACCCGGCAGAAGCCTATGCAGAGCATTATAAGAATAGGAGAAACTTGGGAGGCGCCGTACTTATTGTTATCGGCGTTCTCTTTCTTATGAACAACTTAATGCCGCGCTTTCACTTTGGTGATTTCTGGCCCCTAATATTAATTGCAATCGGAGTCGGTCTGCTGCTTAAATCAAGAAATAACTTTTAACCGCTGGAGGGTGGAATGAAAACTAAACATATTTTCTGGGGAGTTCTGTTCGTTGCTCTGGGATTGTTAATCCTGCTGTACAACCTTCATATAATGTATTTTGATCTTTCAAACGTCTGGCAGTACTGGCCAGTCGTTATTATTCTTTGGGGGGCTTCTTACTTTACCAAGAACGTTATCCTGAAAAGGCTCATTGCAGGCACCGCAGCAATTATTCTTGCCGTTGCCTTGTTCGCTGGCTTTAATTCCACATTTTATTTTTTTAACGATGCCTTCTCGATACACGACAGCGACTTTAACATAACTGTGGATAACAATTCCGATACGTCAAATTACGTCGAATCATATAACCCTGGCATTAAGAATGCAGAGTTTAAGTTCAACGCAGGAGCGGGAAGCTTTTTACTGCGCAATCCCACCAACGATCTTATGTCGGCTGTCGCTCAAGGACATTATAATAAGTACGAGCTGACAAGGAACGATTCAGGTGATAATAGTTTTGTCGAGATGAAAATGCTGAAGCACAACTTTACTTTCGGAGAAGGATATAAAACAAACAAGGTGGTTATTGAATTAAATCCTGCTCCTGTATGGAGTTTAGATTTCGATATAGGTGCGGCTTCTACAGATTTTGATTTTTCGAATTTCAAAACCGAAAATATAAATATCAATACAGGGGCTGCTTCGCTGAAGCTAAAGCTCGGCGATAAAGTAGACAACTCTAATGTGAGAGTAAAAGCCGGCGCTTCAAGTATTACAATCGAAGTTCCTGATTCCGCGGGCTGCGAGATAAAGACAAGTACCGCTTTATCTTCCAGAAACTTTGACGGCTTCGACAAGGTTGATTCAAATTTATATAGAACCGACAATTTCGATTCAGCAAAGAAGAAAATTTATTTGAGGATTGAAACAGGAATTTCATCTATACATGTTTCACGTTACGGCGGCGACTGGGAATAGTTATGGTTTATGGCTCCCGTTGTTATAACCTTCTATACTTATATTCCATTTCCTGCAAAATAACGGGTAACTATTTTTAATCCTGGGTCAGAATATCTGAGGTTGTTTGTTATTTGTCCATCTCAATTGCCGGGAGCGGATCAAACAAATGAAGCTTTACGGGATAATCTGCATAAGACCATCTGTCGCCATTAATGACTGAATTTATTCGGTTACAAACATTCATAAGAATTTCGGATATCATGAACTCCGGAGTTTTATAAATGCACTTAGCCGTTATATAGTGCT
Organism: Ignavibacteriaceae bacterium; assembly: GCA_046704565.1. Taxonomy (GTDB): domain Bacteria; phylum Bacteroidota; class Ignavibacteria; order Ignavibacteriales; family Ignavibacteriaceae; genus FEN-1297. Next base: position 5,282 of record JBJKRP010000079.1, read on the forward strand.
CACTTCTGCAGTCATTGTATATCCAATGTATTCCCGGTCTATATCCACTAAATAAATTTCCCCACAAGCTTCCGGATAAAGCCGCAGGTTAACATCAATCCTTTTCTCCTCACTTGTAATTTCGACTATAATTATTAATTTCGTATTGAATGTCGGAACAATGCTCACCACAATTGAAAGGCAAAGCTTGATTAAAAACCTGACTAATTTCCTCAACTCGTTTATTAAGTGGTCCGCGCCATGGTACGGTGCTTATGCAATTCTTGGTGCCGTTACTGCTGCGCTTATTCCCGTTCTACTTCCTTTAATGATAATGTCAATTTCAGGGAACATCGCTTATGTCGGATGGGTAATGGGCTGCTACAACTTGGGACTGCTTTCATCGCCATTATGGGGCAGTCTTGCCGATAAGAAGCACGTGCACCGTTCAATATTTTTCGGGGGCTTCACGGCATTGATCATTGGAATGACACTTTTGCCTTTATGCCGTTCGTTTTTCGACTTCATAATTATTGCATTGATAATCGGCGCAGGAACTGCTGCTGTTGCTACAGTTGCAACTTTATTTGTTGTCGAGTTTAATCCCCAGCCGGAATGGTCTCCAAGAATCGGATGGCTGCAAAGCTTTAACGGAACAGGACAAACTCTCGGACTCTTTTTCGCCGCTTTCTTTTCGGGTAATAATTTATTTAATACCGGCATGTGGTTCGGCGCTGCCTTGCTTATTCCCGCCGTCTTGATCGGACATCTCGGGCTGCCGGTTAAAAAAGCAGAAGGACACAAAGAAAAGATTATACATATTATCGACATCCGCAGGATAGCAAAGTTCGGTAAATCAGAGTTCCTCGGCGGCGGTCTTTTACGCCACTCACATCATTTAAACTTAGCTGCTCTTAAAAGCGTCGGTAAATTAATCTCTACCGATTTCGGGTATTTTATTTTTTCCTGGTCTATAGAATCGTTTGCTGTAGCAGCCTTCTTCGCCAATTTCCCGATAGTAATGAAATCAGCTTATATGGTTGAGCCCGGGCTAACTTCGCTCATTTATGCTATAGCAGGTGCAATCGGGATTGTACTATTTACCGGCACTACAAGGCTTTCCAGCCGGTTCGGGGTAAAAAAGGTTTTTCGCTACGGCATTATTGTAAGATTAACGGGGTTTCTTTTATTATTAATTATGATTTATGTCCGCACTTCAATCTCTCCGTTAATAGCATCGGCAGGCTTTATATTAATCGTTCTTGCCTGGCCTATAATCAGCGTTACAAGTACAACTCTAACGGCAGAACTTACGCCTATCAGTGAAGGCGAAGCAATGGGGCTTTATAACGCATCAGGTGCGGTTGCTACAGTCGTCGGTACATTTTTAGGCGGACCTCTGGTTAATATAATCGGCTACAGTGCTATTCCTATGATTGGCTCTGCCGGTTTAATTATAGCTTTGATCTTTACTTCAAAGATTAAAAAATAATACCGAATTGTTATTTACGAAATTCCATTTCCAGCTGAGGCTTTATAATATAAGATGACTAACCTATGACCACGAATGACCAACAGATGACAACTGAATGACCACCGAATGAAGACCAAATAACTTCCATCGCCTCGGACTCTGCCAAATCCTAGAATGAACATTGATATTTTTACTCTTCCATGCAATCATACAAACCATTCACTCATGCCTCTCGACTTCCGACATCAGATTTCCTAATTTTCACAACCTAATTCATGCCCCTTAATCCATCAACTATCATCCTTCTTCCGTCTTTTCGGCGGCTTCCACAAATATTTATCCATCAAAACGCAGCCGTCTTTGTCAAACTCAACTCCTTCGGAGCGGAGAAGGTCTTCCATAATAAACGGATCCCCGAAATGAAGCTTGCCTGTTAACGCGCCGAACCTGTTTACAACCCGATGACAAGGCAGCCCGGAGTCTTTAGCACCGTTCAATGCCCAGCCGACAGTCCTTGCAGAAGACCTGATTCCGCATGCTTCGGCAATATCTCCGTATGTTGCAACCTTGCCGTACGGAATCTTCGCCACGATTTTATAAACTCGGTCAAAAAAATCTTCATTAGAGTTTTTCTTTTTGGCAGAAGCCTTCATCTTGCTCGTAATTTTATTCTTAATCTTAATCGTACTCTTGCTCATAATCCTTCGTTTATATTTAAAGTATGTCCAAAACAGAAAAATAAGGTAATAAGGTAAATAATGTTTGGTTACTTAGTGCTACTAAGGTTTAATAAAAAATAAGGTCTCAGAAGAATAAATTATCAGTATAGTTTTTATTTTTTAGAGTATGTATTTATAAAAAGTAAATTGACGCACGTGAAAGTACATTCTGAATTACTTCATGCATACATGCATTTATATTCCCCTACTCTATCTATTATCAAAAATAAAATTATAAACTTATTACTTTGCGCTCTGCGCTTAGCTCTTTGCGCTATGCGTTAGTTCTGGTTAAACTTCATCAAGAACGCCTTGATAAACCTGTTCAAGTCGCCATCCATTACGCCCTGCACATCGGAAGTCTCCTCCTCGGTGCGGTGGTCTTTAACCATATTGTACGGATGAAAAACGTAAGAGCGAATCTGGCTTCCCCACTCTATTTTCATTTTACCCTTCTCGACTTCATCCTGCTCAGCTTCCTGCTTCTCTTTTTCCAATTGATAAAGCTTCGACTTCAGCATCTTCATTGCATTATTTCTATTTTGTAACTGCGAGCGGTCATTCTGGCATGCGGCTACAACTCCGGTAGGAATATGAGTAATGCGCACGGCAGTTTCAACTTTGTTAACATTCTGCCCGCCTTTGCCTCCGGAACGATACGTATCTATTCGTAAATCAGCGGGATTTATCTCAATCTCAATCGTATCATCTATCTCCGGTATAACAAACACCGAAGCGAAAGAAGTATGTCTTCTCTTATTCGAATCGAATGGAGAAATCCTGACGAGTCTGTGCACGCCGTTCTCTGCTTTCAAATATCCGTAGGCAAATTCGCCTTCGACTTCAATCGTAACACTCTTAACTCCGGCAGTGTCGCCTTCAAGAATATCTACAATCGACATCTTAAATCCGTTCTGCTCACCCCAGCGGAGATACATTCTCATCAGCATCTCAGCCCAGTCCTGCGCTTCCGTTCCGCCCGCACCGGAGTGGATTGTTAATATGCAGTTCCTGCCGTCGTCCTTCCCGCTCAGCATATTCTTAAACTCGGCACTGACAATTGCAGCTTCCAGCGATTTCAATTCACCTTCAATCTCGCCTGTAAAAGAACTATCCTCTTCTATCTGTGCAAGCAGAATAAATTCTTCAAGGCTCTGTGCCTTCTTATCTAATTCCTTCCACAAGTCAACCCACGTCTGCAGTTGCTTAATCTCAAGCAGAATCTGCTGAGCTTTTATCTGGTCATCCCAAAAGCTCGGTTCCGTAGTCTTATGATGAAGGTCTATTATCTTCGCATCCTTATTATCGACGTCAAAGAAAACCTCTTAACTTAGTGATTCGTTCCTTGTAAGTATTTAATTGTTTTAATTCATCGTCAAACATGTTCGCTTCCTATTATTATTATTTAGTCAATATAAACTTTGTGCAACTTTGTGTTTCCTTTGAGTAACTTTGTGAAACCAAAAGCTCACCAAGTTCCAATAAGTTTTACACAAAGTCTCACAAAGTAATTCAAACCTCAATTTCCATACGAAGCAGCGCTGCAGCAAGCGTCTTCCCTTGTGCATCATGCTTAAGAGATACTGTGCCGCCTCCGCCAAGCGTATTATGAAGCAGGAAATTTAACGCTCTCAAGTTCGGCAGCTCGTAGCGCTCAACATCTCCAAAGCAGATTCCTTCAAAATGCTTCTTTACTCTTTCGGCGGTTAAGTGCTTCTTGATTATTTCAAATCCTTTATCATCATAAGCTATGATGCCGATGTTTGCGGCATCGCCTTTGTCACCGCTCCTGC
>JBJKRP010000080.1:0-4089 GCA_046704565.1 Ignavibacteriaceae bacterium
AAGATTATTTTAGGAAGGTAAAGATAAGGCAGATCTTTTCTCCCATTAAAGAAACGGAGGAAGAGATCGGCTATGAAAGGGCGCCCGAAAACTCGGACATCAAAGAAATCGTACATGAGGCAATTGCCAAACTGCCCGATAAGCTTAGGGTTCCGCTGCTTCTTAAAGATATTGAAGGATTAAGTTATCAGGAAATTTCAGAATCGATGCAATGTGAGATTGGTACGGTGAAATCAAGAATTTTTAGAGCGAGAGAAGGTTTAAGACAGATGCTGGAGCCTTACAAGCAGGAGCTTTTGTGATGAAGAATTTTTACAACCCTGTCTACCGGACAGGCAGGAAATATGAGCGTCTCTCTGCATACATAGACAACGAGCTTTCCGATGAAGAGCTTAAGAAGCTGGAAGAGGAGCTTAAGTTCTCAAAAGATCTGCAGGACAAGCTTGAGGAATTAAAGCGGATAAAGGCTCTTACGGTTTCTTCGGTCAAATCGATTGAGGAAAATCCTTTTTTTGAAACAAGGCTTGCAGCTTCACTTAAAATTAAAACCCCGTGGTACAGGAAGATTAAAAAGTATTCACCGGTTATAGGCATTGTTGCTGCGTCGGTTTTATTGATGATTGTCTTAAAATACAACCCCCGGATTATAGATAGAGTTGTTGACCAGCAGAAATCAAATATTGCTGCTTTCTACAAAGAAAATTTAAAGCCGCTGCTGTTTACCGCAAACCTAAGCAATGAGGATATTTTCAACTTCGCGTTTTACCATCAGCTCCCGCTCGATGAGCAGAAGAAGCAGTGTCTGCAGCTTGGTTCCGATAAGAGCGGTAAGCAGTTCTTTGAAATTAAGTCCGGCAGTTTGACGCAGGAGGGAAACAACCTGGCAAAGTTCGAAAAGGAACTGAACCTGAACGACAATCAGAAAAAGCAGGTCGATTCAATCCTTTCTTCGTATAAGAAAGACCTGGCATCACAGGTGCTTGTCAATGATAAGAATACCGTGGCAATAAATCCGAATATATGGAACTATAATAAAGCTCTTACGGCTGATTTAATTTCATTTGCCGCTAAAGTTAACGGGAAAAGAATGGAACATGTTCTACCGCCCGGTTTTAACAGGGTTTATAATGAAAAAGATGTGAGCCGTATTGTTAAAGCCGTAAAGGCTGCAAACTCGAACAAGTACATCTTCCTTACTCCGGATTCAATCTTTTCCGATCATTATTCTTTCAACGAAGAAGAATTCAACAAAGAAATGAACCGGTGGTCTAAGGAAATGAAGAGTAACATGGAAAAATTCGGCAGACAGTTCAGGAACTACAACGTTCATTTTTGGCATAACTTCGCCAAGCTGAGAAGAGATTCTTCCTGGGAAAAGAATTTTGATGTTTATCTTGACAGCAACATGTGCCGTGTTCATATCCCGAAAATAGCAGTACCGCATATTAACCTGCCGGATATGGATGCATTTGCCGGCAACATCGACAGCCTTACTAACCATCTGCGCGATTTTTATTTTAACTTCCCCGAACGTCCGAAAGGCAAAAATTACAGCTATAAGTATTTTTATCACGATTCTTCGAAAGGCTATAACTTCAACTTCAGGGCTTTCGGGTTTGATTCATCATTCTCTTCTAAACGCGGTAAGCTCGATTCCTTACTTCAGAAGAGATTCGGCAATTACCGCTACGGCTTTAACCCGGATTCTATGGCTTCAATCTTTAAGTATTTTATGCAGGATTCAACTGACGGCTACAGGCAGAATGACCTTCGTGAACAACTGCGTGAGTTCAAGAAGCAAATGCAGCAGTTTGAAAAAGAAATGGAACAGATGCAGAAGGAACTACACAGGTCTGTTCCGCAGCCTCAGCCGAAGAAACCTTTCGAGATATAAAAGCCGGTTTGCATAAATAATGTCGTCCGTTTCCGATTTGGAAAGCAATCGCAGCATTTGATCATAGTAAAGAAGAATCTCAAAGACATTTAAAGGGGTAAAGTTCGACTTTTACTCTGTGATTGAACTGTCCCCGCTATATTTGCGCAACGTCCATCCTAAAAATAATCCGTCTATCAAGACTCCGCTTTACAAATAGCAATTTTTGCAGTAATTTAACCGCCGAATGAAAAGATAAAATTGAAATAGTTTACAATTGCATAAACTGAAATTCTTGAAAATAAACGGCATGGAATTAAAGTCAAACCTTAAATTCCAGACTTTTTTAGGATTAGCGGCTGTACTGTTCTTATTCAGAGTATTTCTTTACTCTGCAGGATCAGTATTCTGGCTGATAATCAATGAACTGCTTACCGGTTTAACTTTTGTAATGCTATATCTTTATATACTTGATATAGTTCATTCCAAAACTGTAAACCCTCTTGCGCTGGTAATGAACGTCGGCATAATAGACGCATTGATATTTTTCCTTTTTACATTCTCGAACATCATATTAGGCGGCTTAATCTCAAAAGCCGACAGCTCCAGCATCAACCACAGCTTGCTTTACAACCTGATTTCATTTGTCTATTCGATGTTCATTTTAGCCTCGGCTGCCACAATATTTGTGGCTTTCCGGGAGCTCTATTTCTACAGGCAGAAAAGGAACGTAAGTACTTATTTTAATACGATGGTTGTTTTCTTTGCGCTTGCCAGCTTTTCAAGCCTGCTTAATAGAGTTCCAGAATTAAAATATATTAAAGATACTTTCTTTATAATTTCCGTTCTCCTGATTCTTATTAACTCTATAAGGATTTCATGGATTGCCTTCATCGTTAAGCGGGAAAAGATTTCACTCCTTGTCCTTTCGATAATAATTTCAATTTTGTTTTTTGTAAATCTCATTCATACTTCAGGGCTTAATATTCATGTGCAGATGCTGACGGCTTTCTCACCGTCGCTCAATTCTTTTCTGAAGATAATAATGACTTACGGAGCAATCTACTTCTCAATTTTATTCTTCACAACCTTGTTCCATATCCCTACAGCGGAGGCATTCGACAGAAAAGCTCAGGAAGTTAATTTCCTGCAATATTTCAGTAAGCTGATCACTGAGTCTATCGATTTTAAGGAATTGGCGGAGACGGTAACCGACATTGCGGTGAAAGTCTGCAACGCACAGGCATCCTGGATAGCATGGGGGGAGGATAGCGGTTTCAAGTCCATTGCTAATAAGAATATCGGCTATTATGATTCCGACAATCTTACAAGATTTGTTTTCGAAAACCGTCTGGATAAAGTTTCTGAACGCTCATTTATAGTTAAGCTGAGAAAATATTCCAACCGTCCGCAGCTAAGCGAAGAGATTAATTATCTTGCTGCCGCACCGCTAAAGGCTCACAACGAGATAAAGGGTTATTTAATTACGGCGAGGAAAAGCGATCTTGTCTTTGATGATGAGGACATCAATGCGCTGGATACCTTTTCAGATTATGCTTCGGTCGCAATCGAAAACTCAAGGCTGCTGGAAGAATCAATAGAAAAGGAAAGGCTTGAGAAGGAACTTGACGTTGCACGTGAGATCCAGAGAAAGATTCTTCCAGAAAGAAACCCGGAATACGAAACCCTTAGCATTTCGTCCGTCTTTATACCGGCTTTTGAAGTAGGCGGCGACTATTATGACTTCTTCGAAATAACCGAAGACAGGTTCGGTTTTATAATTGCAGACGTGTCGGGCAAGGGAATTTCTGCGGCTTTCATTATGGCGGAGCTAAAAGGTATTTTCGAATCGCTTTCTAAGACCATTGAGCGTCCTAAGGATATCCTAATAAAGGCGAACGAAATCCTTAAGGGAGCGTTGGACCGCAAGAGCTTTGTCAGCGCAGCTTACGGAGTATTCAATATTAAAGATGGTACTGTTATCATTTCCCGAGCCGGTCACTGCCCGGTTCTTCTTATAAGAAATAATATTGCGGAAAACCTTCGCCCTTCCGGCATAGGGCTCGGGCTAAACTTTACCCGGCAGTTTGAAGATTCTCTGGAAGAAATTGAGATTAAGCTTCAACAAAACGACTTGTTAGTTCTGTACACCGACGGCATTACCGAGGCAAAGAACAAGGAGCATGAAGATTTAGGCTGCGCTAATTTTGAGAAGG
>JBJKRP010000081.1:0-5449 GCA_046704565.1 Ignavibacteriaceae bacterium
CCGAACTTGATATATATCTTTGCTGCCGTCAATAACGCAAGAGGCTGCTTATCATCGCTCTGAAGGCTCCTGTCGATATTCTCAAGGGCAGAATTCCATTCTGCTTTCTCCGCCAGATAGATTGCAATATACCTGTAGGCAGTCGATTTATATTGAGGACTTAACGAGTTGTCGGTTAACGATTTCTTAAAATAATTTACTGCAAGATCTTTCTCATTTAAAATCCCATATGTCTGTCCAAGCTGGAAAGCATAATACGAGCTTCTTTGCTTTTCAAATTCACCAAGAAGAATTTCGAGGTTCCTTCTTGCCTTCTGCTGCAGCCCGTCATTGTCGAGGTTATAACCGAGGTGTAGAATTTCTATCTCAGTATTCTTAATTTGAAAATTATTCTTTCTTAAAGAAGGCTCAATCTGTTCGTGGACAGCGCCTTCGAACCTGATCATTTTTTCGTTTGGAAACAAACGGACATAGGACATCAGGGAGGGTCTGTTATTTTTTTCGTCGATACTTCTTACCTGGCAGAAATATGCAGCCTTCCTCTTTCCGGTAGTAAGCTTCTTAAGCTCACTCAGCGACTTTTCGCTCAGCCTCTCGTCCGCATCAAGATACAGGATCCAATCACCGGTGGAATGTTCCAAAGAAAAATTTCTTGCCGCTGAAAAATCATTAACCCATTCGAAATGAAAAATCTTTGCCTTAAATTCTTCCGCAATCTTAGTCGTACCATCCGTTGAGCCTGTATCTACCAAAACAATTTCATCCACAATTCCTTTTACTGATTCGAGGCAGCCGCGCAAAAACTTTTCCTCGTTTTTTACAATCATGCTCAACGAAATCATCGTGCATCCAGCAATAAAGATTTTTCGACAAGGACTTTATTCAATTCCTCACCTGCTCTGATAATTACTTCTTTCCAATTACCCGGAGTTTTTTGCCTGAATAATCTCATCGTCGGATACCACGGAGAGTCTGCCCTTTCCCGCATCCATCTCCAATCAGGATGATATGGCAGCAGTGTCCAGACAGGCTTTCCAAGCGCTCCGGCAAGATGCGCAACGGATGTATCGACTGAAATTACTAGATCAAGGTTTAGAATAATCGCCGCCGTATCATTGAAGGTATCCTGTCCTTTTATTGAAAGATTCTCGATTTTAAAGCCCGCATTTGAAATCTGCTCTAACGGTTTTCCTTTCTGCAATGAAAAGAATTTTATATCATTAAAGGAAGACAGGGGTGAAAATTTATTGAGAGGAATCGACCTTTCATCGTCATTTCCGTATTTCGGATTTCCGCCCCATACCAAGCCGATTTTGAAACTTTCGTCCTTGCCGAGAATATCTTTCCATTCTTCTTTCTTACTGTCTGCAATTTTTATGTACGGAACATTAGCTGGAACTGTCTCAAGCGTTGTTCTAAAATAATATGGAAGACTTAAGAGAGAAATGTTGAAGTCGTATTCACCTTGATTTTTCAGTGCTTCATCTTCCGATATTACATTTTCAATTCCATCTAATAATTTAAAAAGATCCAGCAATAATGGATCGCAGGCTACGGTTATTTTACAGCCTTTGCGCTTTAACATAGGCAAATACCTGACGAATTGAATTGCGTCGCCTAATCCTTGTTCGGTATACACAACGATCCGCTTGTTTGCAATATTCTGATCCGTCAGCGGCGGACATACAAAATTCCTTTTACTAAATTCCTTCCTCTTCATTCTCCATTCATATTCCTTAAAGCCTTCAATCAGATTACCGGATAACAAAAGCAGCAGTGATCTGTTCCAGTGTGCATTTACATGTTCCGCATCATAATAAATAGCACGGTTATAGCATTCCAGCGCTTCATCAAAATTATTAAGAAGTCCTCTTACAACTCCTAAGTTATAATGAGCATCCGGATAATCCGGTTTAAGCTGGATTGATTTTTCATAGCACCCGCAGGCTAAATCAAAAGAAAATAATTCCCGGTAAGCGCTTCCAAGATTATAATGCGAGAGATAAAAGTCAGACTTCAACTGAATAGATTTTTTGTAACAGTCAACAGCTAATTTGAATTTACCCGTTTCATGATAAAGTATTCCCAGGTTATAGTAAGCTTGCCAGAACTCCGGGTTCAATTCAATTGCCTTAAGATAATTCTTTTCGGCTTCCGCTGTATTCCCGGACTTTTTAAGATTGATTGCGCGTGCTGAATAGTCTTCCGGCTTTAGTTGAAAATAACTTTCCGGCTTTTGTATTTGCCTGCAGGTTTCAGAGAATTTTTCTTCTTCAAAGATGCAGCCTTCTAACGGGGGCAACTCCTTTACATTGCGGGACAATGTCTCTGCCGCATTATTGTTTACGGCTATTTTGTTCTCATCGGATATAAAACCGGTAATCCTCAACAAGTTTTCAGCGGTATTAGCCCAGGTAAAATTCCTCATTGATTTTGCCGCTTCAGTTCCGATTAACTTCAGCTCGTCCCGCTGATGATATGCAAATTCAATCTGAAAAATTATTTCTTCAACATCAGGTTCCTCCCAATCGGCAACAAGTTTTTTATCTTGATCGATTAGCTCAAATTTTTTCATCTTCATTAAAGGAATCGAATTCCGTGCATCTATAATATCTTTATGACCGGTATTATAAGAGGCGATAACTGGTTTTCCACAAGCCATGTACTCCATCATCACCAGATTTGTACCGCCTTCACACCTGTTTGGAAATAGTCCGATATCGGATTTTAAATAAAGCTCTCTAAGCTTATTGTTCGGAATCAGTGGCATAGTGAATACGCGCCCGGGATCAATACCGTTTATAAGATAAATATTCTTCATAAAGTCTTCCCAGGTATTCCCTCTTTCTTCATACTTGATGTGTTTGGATACAGCCATTAGTCGTGCAGACTCCAGCCAAAGGTTGTACCATGCAGTAATTAATATTATATCCTTATATTTTTTTTGAAGAATTGAAATTGCTTTGAGCACAAGATCCTGCCCCTTTCTCAGCTCGAACTTGCCGCCTGAAAAGATAACAAATAAATTATCATTTCTTTTGTTAATTCCTGGATAAAACTTTTCCGTATCAACTCCCTGGATTAAACAGCCAGCATTTTTTATTCCCGATTCAAGAAGTTTATTCTTACCCCAGGTAGAAGCTGCTATAACCAAATCGTACCGCAATGAATTAGCAACCGATTGATCATTAAGCTCATTTTCAAAAACGGTATAGCCGAAATTGCTTCTGCCAGCAACATCGAATATAGGATTAAAGCTGAGGTCTTTTAATATCTGGAATATTTTGGCATCTTTTAATTCTTCTGCCGGAGGTATTCCCTTTTCTTCAAGACTGTGTATAGCAATCCTGCTGGCAACTTCTTTTTTTAAATATCTGTTTACTATACCCCATCCATAATCTTGCTTTCCCGACAGCCCTAAGTATAGTTTTTCATTTTGAGCTTTCACTATTACTTTGCCGTTACACTCTTCTCTATACTCCTTACTCCCTACAGCATAATTATTTCTACATGTTAAATATCCCTTACTCTTTACAATAGAATGCATCTCCCGGACAACTTCATCAAACACAGTCGTCCAGTCTCCTTCTTCTTTCTGCCTGAATATTTTCATCGTGGGATACCAGGGCGAATCGTTTCTGTTCAGAAGCCATCTCCAATCCGGGAAGAAAGGAAGCAGAAGCCAGACAGGCTTTCCCATAGCTCCGGCAAGATGAGCAACCGAAGTATCTATAGTAATTACAAGGTCCAGATTTTCAATTGCTGCAGCCGTATCTGCAAAGTCATTTAAATATTTATCAAGCACATAAACCAGGAAGTTAATTTCTTCAATTTGCTTTAGCGGACTTCCTTTTTGAAGCGCCAATAGCTTTACATTCTCTACAGAAAGCAATCTACTGAAATGAGAAAGCGGTATAGACCTTTTATCATCGCTTGTATGGCTCGGATTTCCGCCCCAGACTATGCCAATTTTAAAATCATTCTCTGTCCCGATTAGCGCAGACATTTTCTTTGTTAATTCTCTTTCGGCAAAAATGTACTGTCCAATCGAGGGAATATTATTGAGATTAGTTCCGAAATAAAAGGGCAAGCTTAACAGAGGAATTTGATAATCAAACTCAACCTGCGGTTCTTTGTCAATTCTTCTTTCAATCATGTAAGAATTGCCGGCTATTGTTTTAAATATTCTATGAAGCTTCTTGTTGCATTCAAGAATTATCTCCGCACCTTCTTCTTTTAATTTCAGAATATATCTTATAAACTGGATTGAATCTCCCAATCCCTGTTCGTCAAAGACCAGGATTTTTTTACCTTTAACCGGCATCCCCGGTTTCAATTCAGGCTTTGAGTATTCGCGCGGATAATATTCTTTTCGTTTCTTCCGCCATTCATACTCTTTCCAGCCTTCTCCAAGATTTCCCGTTATGAGCAAAGCATGAGAATTGTTATAATGTATTTCCGGGTATTCATCCGAATACTGCAAAGCGAGTTCAAAATATTCGATTGCCTCTTTTACAAACCCGCGTCCCATTTTTTCTACGCCGATGTTTGTAAATAATATTGCCTTTGATTTTTTATCACTGGAAATCTTGTCAAAATATTTCTCCGCCTCTTCATCATTTCCGGCTCTTCTAAAATTAAAGCCGATATTAATTAGAGCCCGCTCAAAATGTTTCCTAGCGAGCTCTTCATTATTCAGCGATTGATAACAGAGTCCCAGGTTATAGTGCGCGGACGGATGTGAGTCATAAATTGAAATAGTCTTTTCAAAATACTCTATTGCACCGGATATTTCTCCAAGGTCAAGATGAATTTTTCCAAGTAAATGCAGCGCATCAATATCGTAAGGGTTTTCAGAGACAAGTTTCAGCAGTAGTTCCTGCGCAGATGAATAATCTTTCCGCTCGAAGAGCTCAACTGCCTGAGAATATACGCTGGTTATTTCCGTTTCCATTATCTTATATATTTACCTTAACGTAATTAGGGTATATGGCTGAGAGGCTTACGTATGCATTATACCCTATATCATATAACTTATAACTTATAGTCGAAATCAGCGTGCATTCAAGAATTGGTAGTTATGAGCTTTGCCGTTTCCGCCGAAGGTTCCGGCTGTCTTCTCTACGTTCTCCAACCCTGCCATGGCAAAATTATTTTGTGGATTGTGCATCAAGGAAATCTCAAACATTTTTTTAGCGGCAGAATTATTCTTCTCTCGGAAATAAATCTCACCAAGTGTTGCATATGCCTGGGAAGAAAAAGGATTAAGTCTCAAAGCTCTTTCGGAAGCCTCCCTTGTCTTTTCAATTTCATTTAATTCAAGATGATTGAGTGCGATGAAGTTTTCTACGCTGGCAAGGTTTTCCCGGTACTGTTTTCTTATCTCAAATAATTTCACCAGAGCCTCGCTGTATTTTTTGCCGGTAAATAATTTTGCGGCTTCCTCAAG
>JBJKRP010000082.1:0-4967 GCA_046704565.1 Ignavibacteriaceae bacterium
ATAGCTTTGGTGCCTGATAAAGAAGCAGCAACAGTAGCCTGTATGCCTGCGGCTGCCGCTGCGCTTAATGCACCATCTGTAATGGCAAATACTTTCCAGTAGTATGTGGCACCGATGTTCAGCCCGCTTATAGCGGCGCTCGCTGCGTTGGCGGCAGTCTGAGTTACAAATGAGTAGCCGGAAGAGCCGGCAGTAGAATCATAAATAATATACCCGTATTCATTAGTAGCATTATCCGTCCAGTTTAAAGTCATAGATGAAATGTTAACGCTGCTGAAAGTCAATCCTGTAGGAGCCGCAGGTACGTAAGGAGTGAAAGTATATTTTGTCCCACTTACTATAGCAACGCTGTTGCTGTTATCGGCAGTTCCGAAAGCTGCGCCTGGTACGGAGGCAGTAATACTTGAGAATATGGTTGAACTGTTGCCTATTCCTGCAGAGTAAAGATTTGCATTTGCAGCCATCCCGCTGCCGTAAACAAATTCAATTACTCCTGTACTTTCCCACAGCCATGCCTGGAACGCAGCGTTTGCAGGGCTTGACGCCGCTAAAGGCACAGTTACATTCCACTGTACTACCAGCTTTCTATTGGGAGCCGTACCAATTACTTTATATGAAACGCTGCCGTTCGTGCCTGTAGCTAAGTCATCCCAGTACGGAGCTATCTTAGGAAGATTGGCAGCAGACGTCATCGAATTGATATATTCATTTGACATAACTGCACTTCCAAGCTTCATCAGTCCGTTTTCCGAAACAGAAAATTGCGTATACCGCGTGCCATACATCCAGAAATCAAACCCAATATTTTGTACTGTTGTAATAGCGCTGTTATTAAAGTTTGGTCCTATTACCTGAGTTGCACCGGTAATATCTTCCAGAAGAACTCCTGAGGAATAAGAGAACGGATAAGTAACGCCCGTCGCTGTATAATTCTGTGCAAGCTGGTTCGCTAAAACATTTGCGTATCATTTATTTAGCGGAGTATAAATTTAATTTGCTTAAGTAGGCGTTACAGTTCCCGACCAGTTGTATGAAACCGTAAATGAATAAGCGCCAGTCGGATCTGAAACTGTTGATTGCGGAAGTCCGCCGTCAGTCCAGTTTAAAGCTGCACCTGCAACTCCGGCGTTTCCGGAGATAGTATATCTAATAGGAGCCGCCGTATAATTCTCGCCGGTGATATTGGTTGTAACGTTTGAATAGGTTTTGCTTATCGGCGTAAAGCTATAGCCTGTAAGAGACGGGGTAATTGTCCCAGACCATCCTTGCGAAACCATTGCAACATAATTACCTGTTACATCGGCGGTAGTTGTCTGCGCAGAACCGTCTGTCCAGCTTAGCGTAACTCCACCTATACCTGCATTACCTGAAATAGAAGGTACCGGTGCATTTGCAAGAACAAAGACCGGTGCTGTAAAGTCGGTAAAATTATTTGCAGACGTAATGGTTCCTGTTGTAGGTGCGGTACCGCTGCCGCCCAAATCCACCCAATTGCCTAAGCCGTCATTCTTTGCTATTCTTTCATTAGTAATAATCTTAACCGAATCATCCGCACCGTAGCTTAATTGAATTGCAGCAGCGGTTACATTAGCACCCGCACTTTTAGAAATATTATAATACCTGCTTGAAGCAACACTTCCCAATGTCGCAGGTAAAGTATTTAAAGGAGGAGCTGCGTTAAACATCTCCGCCGTATAAGTTGTCATAGTTGCGGCATCGTGTGTTACCGTTAATTGAGCTGCCCTTCCTACCGTTCCCTTTCCTATTGGAAGAGTTATTGCAGTAGGACCAGTCGCAGCAACCTGAACAGCCAGCGGTCCGTCGACAAAAGCCGTAGTGCTGCCGCCGGCAACAGAGCCTGTTGAAAGCACCGTTAATAAATTTGTTGATGTGGTTGTAAGCTTACCCGCCCCTGTTATAGAAAAGTTATTAACCGTTAGCGGAGAATTTAATACAACACTGCCTCCGGTATATTCCTGAACATTTAAATTCAATATGCCGCTCTCTGCAGTTGGAGAAGTTACAGTTCCCGCTCCCGTAAAATCTACTGTTTGGGCTGCACTGCCTTGCATTACAATTTTATTGAAGCCTATCCCGGTAAAAGCGCCGCTGTAAGTACCAATATTGCCGCCGGTATTAACGGTGAGATTGCCGTTTAACGTAAGTAAACTGTATGATGTTGAAGTGCCGGGAGACGGCGCTATGTATAATTGACCGTTATTTGTAATTGTGCAATTCTTAAACGGCACACTCCCAGCGGATGTAAATAATGTCAGCTTCGATGAAGCTCCGTCTACGACTAAGTCGCCGTATACATTATAGTTTGTTCCTGTAAATAATGTTACGTTCCAACCGTTGCTGTTAAGGAGTGTAAAGCTCCCGAAGTATTGCCATGAATAAGTCGGGTTATAAATGCCTACGTTTATATCATTTGTTTGTCCGGGACAGTTCCAAACTAAATTTGTTCCCTGCCCAAAATTCCAATAGCCCGGTAATGAAGGCGGCGTTGTTGTAACACCTGTAACTAAGTAAGTTGCACCCGGTCCCCAGATTGCGACGATGTTCAATCCGAGGAAGTCGAGCGTTCCGCCGTTCTTTCTATGTTCAATTGTTCCATATATTTTCCAAAAGCCATTTGTACCGGCGATTGAACCGGTAGCAGTCTCAACAAAGGTACCGTTCATAGTAAAGTAAGTACCTGCAGGCGGTTGATTTGTAAGTATACCGTTATCAATAATTGTCGCACCGGCGGCAAGGGTAACAGCAATGTTGGCTGTTACATTATGCCCAGCCTGAATAGTAATAGTACCGGAAGCGCCCGTTGGTGCAGTTGGAGCTGCACCCCATGCAGTCCCGTTATAGTAGTTCCATGTTGCCGTCGCATTCCAATTGCCGGATGCAACTGATTGATAATCTCCCGCGCTTTGTCCATAGCCTCTTATATTAAAAAGTAGTATAGCTGCCGTAACACATAGTAGAAAAATTTTTCTCATCTCATCTCCCGATACCTGGTTCTTTAAAATTATCTCGTTTTTTAAAATCACTTAAGCCAAGAACCGTACCGGACAGCATATGCAATTTTTGAAAAGATTTTTAATGCGGAAGATAAATCTGAAATCAATCGAGGTTTGAAAACCGGAATACAGGTATAAAAATCGGACTGGATACTCGTTTAAAATATTCCAGTTTTATTCGTGAACTATAGTCTTCTTTTGGAATTTTCCTGTTACTGCCCGCGAGCAGTAGTCTGTTTCTTTTTTTTCGGCAATGAATTTTAACTGTGCAAGCCGGCTTTTCATAGTTATTCTACTCATCAAAATATTTTGTACTAAGGGGGAAGGAATTGGAAATTAAGTGTCGGAAGTTGAGAATTTTCAATGTCCAATTATCGATTGATTTTACTTATGGGTTCCGGCTTGCCAGGCTTATGGAATAAACTATTGGAACGAGAATTCTTCTTGAATAATTTGGTAAAGATTTAGAGCATAGATGGTTCTTCCTTCGTATTCAATCGCTCCGCTTAAGAATGTATTAAATTTCGTTTCCCGGTACAGGAGATCATCAGCTATCTTTTTATTAATAGAGATAATCTCGATTATACGGTCGGAATAAAATGCAAGCTTATGTCCCTGGAAGCTTACTATGATAATTCGCTTGTCTTTTGATAAAGAAGGTTTACCTGCTAAGAAAAGACGTACTGAATCGACAAGAGAAATTCTTTCACCGCGGAATTTAATTGCTTTATGTTCTTCATCTATATTAAAAACTTCCTGATCATTGTCGCTTGAATTTATCACCGTTACCACATTCTTAATGTCCAGGCAATATTCGTTATCCGAGAAGCTGAAAATCAGCAGACCGGTAGGCGTTACCAAAAGGTCATCTATAAAAGAATAGCTCATTGCAGACTCAAAAAAAATTATTTACTTTCTCAACTTACGCAAGCTCTATCCTTGGAGTACCTGCCTGCTGCAGGGAAGCCGGAGTGAATTCGCAGATTCAATTATTTCAATATCCCATTTTTCCAAAGGATTGTGCAACATCAGTTACTTATTTTAACAACATAGTCAAAAATTATACCGCAGATAATCCGCATAGGGTAAAGTGCATAGTGCATGGGCTTAGAGCTAATGAATAGCATCAGGTAGTCTATCCACTTTGTCTATTGGTCAATCTACAGTATAAAATTGGGAAAGGCAGTTTGAAAAGTGAACTAAGAAAAATTAAGAATTCTTTTCAATTGCATACTCTTCGATTTTTTTATAAAGAGTTGACTTTGAAATTCCTAAAATCTTAGCAGCCTTATTTTTATTCCATCCTATAGACTGAAGTACTGTTTTAATATGTTCCTTTTCAACCTCTGCCAGGGAGAGGGAGGCTCTTTGTCCCGTCTTACCCGGCTGGGCTTCATCAACGAATAAAATAAGATTTTCCTTCTCCAGCACGTTACCTTTTGCCAGCACCACCGCCTGCGTTAAAATGTTTTCAAGTTCCCTAATATTTCCCACCCACCTGTAATTCTGTAAAAGCTCCATAACCTCGTAAGGAACGATCTGGACATTCTTATGGAGCTCAAAATTTATTCTCGCCAGGAAGTGAACGACAAGCTGAGGTATATCTTCCTTCCGTTCGCGCAGAGGCGGAAGAGTAATAGTAAATACCTTCAGCCTGTAGTACAGGTCCTCCCTGAATTTCCCTTCCTTAACAAGTGCTGATAGGTTCTTGTTAGTCGAGGCTATTATCCTTGCTTTTACGGGTATTGAATCTTCGCCGCCTACCTTTTCAAATTCTTTTTCCTGGATGACTCTCAGCAGCTTTACCTGCAGGTTGGGAGATATTTCAGATATTTCGTCAAGGAAAATAGTGCCGCTTCCGGCAAGCTCAAACTTGCCTTTCTTATCCCTTATGGCTCCCGTAAACGCGCCTTTAACGTGACCGAATAATTCGCTTTCAAGGAGAGTCTCCGT
>JBJKRP010000083.1:0-6843 GCA_046704565.1 Ignavibacteriaceae bacterium
TATGAAGCGGCATTAATAGCAAACATATATGCCAACCAGTACAGACTTTTTGACCTGGAGATGAACAGGAACCAGCTTACAACTGTAAGGGAGTTTTTAGCGCAGCAGGTAGCGGACAAACAGGAAGAACTGCAGAAGACGGAGACAAAGTTAAGCGCATTCCAGGCGAAGAACGGGATAATAGCGCTCGATGCACAATCGCAGGCGCTGATAACTCAGCTTGCAAACTTTGAGGCTCAGAGGGACGACGTGCTTATAAGCATGGCGGGCACGAATAAAATGCTGAAGCAGTTAAAGGATGAACTGAAGCAGCAGGACCCGAAGATTGCAGCATACGTGGAAAGCCTTGCTCAACAGTCATCCCTGCAGGCAATACAGGACGGGATAGCGAAGCTTGAGGTTAACAAAGAGATTGCACTGGCAAACAACCCGCAGATAAATAATACAAGCGCAGTTAAAGACTACGACAACCAGATCAACAAGCTAAAGGCTCAATTGAAGGAAAAGGTAGACGTTGTAAAGCAGGGAATCTTTGCGAGCAACCCGGACGAGATAAAGGACCTTACCGGCAAGATATTAGATGCGGAGGTGCAGTCGCAGTCGTTCTCTACCCAGGCAAATGAACTGAACAAGATAGTATCGAAGTATGAATCCCAGTTCAACAAGCTGCCGTCGACGGCAATTGAATATGCAAGCCTCGAGAGGAACAGGGAGGCTGCAGAGAAGCTGTATGCGCTGCTTGAGGAAAAGTACCAGGAAGCGCTGATAAATGAGCAGTCCCAGCCGGGTAACGTATTTATTATCGATCATGGAATCAGACCATACCAGCCGGCGAAGCCGAACAGGATATTAATTGTCCTTATAGGGTTAGTCCTCGGCGCAGGGCTGGCGTTCGGATTTGTATTTATTAAAGATTATTTTGACAATACCGTGAAAACGCCGGAAGACATACAGAACAGGAACATAAACGTACTTGCATGGATACCCCAGATAGAAGGGCTAAATGCGAGGGAGAACAGGGAGTTCGAGTTTATTGTTGCAAAGAAGCCGGACTCGATACCGAGCGAAGCATTCAGGGCGTTACGGACGAGGATACAGTACTCAAAGTTAGGCAGCGACGCAATAAGGACGATACTGATTACATCATCCGCACCTTCCGAGGGGAAGACTACAGTGGCTGTTAATCTTGCCGGCACATTTGCCTTAACAAACAAGAAGACATTGATCATTGATGCCGATCTGAGAAAGCCGAGGATACATACAGTATTCAGGGCGAATAAATATCCCGGTATGATAGATTATCTTTTCGGACAGGTAAATCTTGAAGAGATAATCCGCCCGACTGAAATTGAAAGCTTAAGCTATGTGCCATCCGGTACAATACCACCGAACCCTTCGGAGATGCTTGGCTCGAAGCCTATGCAGGATTTCCTAAGCGAAATGAGGAAGAGGTTCGACCTGGTAATACTGGACTCGGCGCCTATTATTGCGGTAACAGACTCGGAAATATTGGCGGCACTTGTGGATGCCTCGATCATGGTAGTATCCGCAGAGAAGACCGAGCTGGACCTGATGGTGAAAGCCTCTGAACTGATTAAATCCGGCAGCTCGTCATTTATCGGCTCGGTACTGAACAACTTCACTTACAAGAGCGGTTACGGTTCGTACTACAAATACTATTATTATTATTCAAACGGGACGAAGGAAAAGAAGACTAAGTCAGGAACGAGGACGAAAGTTTAGCCGGAGATCAGAAACCAGTCCGAAAGGTCGTTAGATCGTTAGATTCCGTAGAATCTAACGGATTCTACGAACTCCGAAGAGTCTAACGGACTCTTCGAGACTCCTTCGGAGAGATCAGATATAGGAGATTTAGAGCGGATCTCAGAACTCTAATCTATGATCCTTAATTCGCATCATTATGAATTGAATGTACAAAAGCCCGCGTGAGAAAGCGCGGGTTTATTTTTTTAAGATTATCCCTTGCGTTAAATGACTTATTCGCAGCGATTCTTTATATTAGACATTTAGAATCATTATGAATAGGTAAATGTTCGACAAAGACAGGCTAAAAAGAATTAAATTAATTGTCGCAGATCTCGACGGGACACTTTTAACAAACAGCGGTGAAATAAGCAGCGGCACCGAAGGACTCATCAAAGAACTGAAGAAGGAAGGGGTGTCGGTATCATTTGCCTCCGGCAGGCTGCATTCGGCGCTTACGGGTTATGCCGACCTGCTTGAAGTAAAGAACCCGGTAATATCTCTGGACGGCTCGATGATTAAAGAGTATCCCGGCGGCGGTATCTTATTTGAGTCATACGTGCCTGCCAAATACGTAAAGAGAGCGCTGGCATACGCAGACAAGTTTTTACTTAACGTAGCGCTGTGCCACCCGGATGCAATTTATTATACTGAGCAGAACTCGGTAGTGCCGACCATAACGGAAAAGTTCGGGGCTAAGTTTGAGGAAATACCTGAATATAACGGCTACATAAATAACGTACTCGAAATAACGATGCTGAGCGACTATAAGGATAACATTAAGCACGTCCGGGACAGGATGAGCTTCCCTTATTCTTCAGGTTTAACCTCTTCATATTTCAGGTCTCAGAGGCATAAGGGAATTTATTATCTTGAGATCAGGAAGAAGGGCAGCAATAAGGGTAAGGCTTTGAAAAAGATGCTGAGGTATCTGAAGATTAGTCAGGCAGAAACGGCAGTGATGGGCGATTGGCATAACGATATATATTTGTTCCTGCCTAAGGTATTGAAGGTTACGCTGGAAAACAGTCTGCCCGAGTTAAAGCGTATGGCGGACATTCAAATTCCGAAGGACAATAACGAAGATGGTGCGGCGGAATTCTTTGAAATGGTACTGAAGGCTCGCAGGATGTAGGTGATTGGTCGGTGGTGTGGTGTAGGTTGTTGGTGGTAGGTAGTTGTAGTGGTTGGTGGCGGGATTATGGAAACTCCTATCATTGTAACTTAAAATGTTTGGAACTGCCGGTGTAGAATGTTGTCTACCGGCAGTAAATGTATTTAGCTCAAGATAATTTTTAACAAATAATTTCTTATGAGAAATAAGCGAAACATTTTCAGAAAGAATCCCCTGTTCGGGAAGTGTCCCTCATGCGGGGCATACAATACTCTTCACCGCTCGCACGTTCGTAACCTTAGCGAAAGGCTTATTAAGAATATTACACCATACCGGAAGTACAGGTGCGGGAAGTGCGGCTGGCGCGGATATATTTCAACACTGGACTTATCCAAGGGCTCACTAAAGCTGCTCATCTTTTACGGGGGACTGATGGCTGTAGTTGCATGGCTGGTTAGAATGATACTCAACAAGTTTGCACCTTAGGATTTAGAGATTGACGATTAATGTTACTAACAAAGGAAATCGCATGAAAGGAATTATACTTGCCGGGGGATCAGGGTCGAGGCTTTACCCGGTAACTAGAGTCTACAGCAAGCAGTTGACATTGATTTATGATAAGCCGCTGATATACCATCCGTTATCTTTATTGATGCTTGGCGGGATAAGAGAAATCCTGATTATTTCAAATAAAGAAACAATCCCTTTGTACAAGCAGCTTTTTGATGACGGCTCACATTTAGGGCTGTCGATAGAATATGCCGAACAGCCTGCGCCGAACGGTATTGCGGAGGCATTTATTATAGGCGGAAAATTTATCGGCAATGACAGCGTTACATTGGTATTAGGGGACAATATCTTTTACGGCTACCTTGATTTTTTCTACAAGGCATTGAAGAATAACATTCATGCAACCATTTTCGGGTACCAGGTTAATGATCCCGAAAGGTATGGAGTAATTGAGTTTGACGGCAGCGGCAATGCGCTGTCGATTGAGGAGAAGCCGGCAAAGCCCAAGTCAAATTTTGCTGTCCCCGGCATCTATATCTATGATAATGAAGTTGTAAACATTTCAAAGAATTTAAAGCCCTCTGCGAGAGGCGAGCTTGAAATTACGGATGTGAACCGCGAATATCTGAAGCGCGGCAGGCTTAAGGTAGAGAAAGTCGGAAGGGGCGTAGCCTGGCTGGACACCGGTACGCCGGAGGCTCTGCTGCAGGCGGCAAACTTCTTCGGTGTAATTGAGCAGAGACAGGGGTTAAAGGTCGGCTGCATCGAGGAGGTCGCTTACAGGATGAAGTTCATCTCCGGAGAGGAATTTGATAAGCTGATTAAAGCAATTCCGAAATCTTCATACAGAAATTATCTTGAGAGAATATTGTTTGATATGTAATTACTTTGTGCCTGTGTATCTTTGCGGTTGATTTTTTTACCACAGAGACGCAGAGGCAAAGAGAAAAGAAACAGTGAAAGTAGAAAAAACATTTATAAAAGATATTTTAATAATTGAGCCTGATGTCTTCGGAGACGACCGGGGATATTTTTATGAGTCGTTCAGCACCAAGAAATATAAATCTTACGGGATTGATCTTAATTTTGTACAGGATAATATATCCCGATCGAAATACGGTACGCTGAGGGGGCTTCACTACCAGGCAGGTGAAAAGGCGCAGGGGAAGCTGTGCCAGGTAATTAAAGGCAGTGTCCTTGACGTAGCGGTGGACATACGATTTAACTCGCCGACTTTTGGAAAGTATTTTTCGGTCGAGCTGTCCGAAGAGAATCACTTGCAGCTATGGATACCCAAAGGGTTCGCACACGGATTCTCGGTGCTTTCGGATGAAGCGGTATTCCACTATAAGTGCACGGACTTTTACAGCAAGCCGGATGAAAGGGCGATAATTTACAACGACCCGGATCTGAATATAGACTGGCGAGTCGGGAAACCCATTGTTTCCGAAAAGGACAAACAGGCTAAGCCGTTCAAAGAAATAGAAAAAGATTTTTTCTATTAAAGCCGGGAAAAGGAAAAATTCCATACAGGTAAATAACCTGTATTGAAAAAGAATTCACGATCAAATTTAAATGAAGAAAAGAGGAGTTTTATTTTCAAACACAACGATTTTTTAACTCTTTTTAATTCTTTGTAACTTAGTACGATAAAATATTTGGAGTAGTAAATGAGAGTCCCCTTACTCGATCTGAAGCCTCAATACAAGGCGCTTAAGAAAGATATAGATGAAGCAATAATAAGGGTTGCGGAGTCGCAGCAGTTCATACTCGGACCCGAAGTGGACAGGATGGAGCAGGCTTTTTGCGAGTATCTTAAATGCAAATATGCGACCGGTGTTTCCTCGGGAACGGATGCACTGCTTATTGCGCTGATGGCAATAGATATAAAGCCCGGCGATGAGGTTATAGTTCCCTCTTATTCATTCTTTGCAACTGCAGGGGTAGTATCGAGGATGAATGCCGTGCCGGTATTTACCGATATTGACCCGGTGACGTTTAATATCGATCCTGAAGAGATAAAAAGAAAAATTACTAAGAAGACAAAGGCGATAATCGCAGTACATCTGTATGGTCAATGTGCTGAGATGGATGCCATAATGGATATTGCCCGGGCGAACAAACTCAAAGTGATTGAGGATGCCGCGCAGGCAATCGGTGCGCAGTATAAGGATAACCGCTGTGCCGGAACGATAGGAGACATCGGATGCTTTTCATTTTTCCCGAGCAAGAACTTAGGATGCTTCGGCGACGGCGGGCTTGTGGTAACTAACGACGAAGGACTTGCGAAGAAACTGAAGATACTTCGCGTGCATGGTGCTGAACCGAAATATTATCATAAAGTTATAGGCGGCAACTTCAGGATAGATGCCATACAGGCGGCGGTACTGAACGTAAAGCTGCCGTTCCTTAATAAGTGGTCGGAGAAGCGCAGGAGGAATGCCGAGTCATACAACAAGCAGTTTGCAAAGCTGCGTCTTGCGGATATACCCGGAAGGATTTCGTTTGACTCAAGAAACCCGGTGCTTATTCCAAAGGCAGCTTACAAGCCGGAGAAGGGACCGCAGCCGGGAGAGATTCCGCAGCTTGTCAATTACCATATATATAACCAGTACATTATAAGGGTTGCAAAGAGAGATGAGCTGAGGCAGTTCCTTACAGACAATAACGTAGTTACCGAAATTTATTACCCGGTGCCGTTTCATCTCCAGGAATGCTTTTCTTACTTAGGCTACAAGCTGGGAGACTTCCCCTATGCGGAAGAGGCTGCCAATACCTCGATTGCAATTCCTATTTATCCCGAGCTTGGAAAAGAGCAGATTGAATACGTGGTAAGCAAGATAAGAGAATTTTTTGACAAGCAATAGGCAGCCTGACAGAATCATGTTTGCATGTAAGCGTTGTTCATAAGATCATGCTCGTTTAGTTATTAGAATGGAAAAGAGATTGTGAATTCTAAAAGATATTTAAAAAAGAAAATATACCTGGCGGGGCACGCCGGGATGGTTGGTTCTGCAATATTAAGGAAGCTGGAAAAGGATGGGTACACTAAATTGGTTACCCGTTCTTTCCCGGAACTTAACCTGATCAGGCAAGTTGAGGTTGAAAAGTTTTTTCAAGATGAAAAGCCGGAGATCGTAATTGTTGCGGCAGCTAAAGTGGGAGGGATACTTGCCAACAATACTTACAGGGCAGAGTTTATTTACGACAACCTTATGATCGAATCGAACATCATTAATGCGGCGCATGTGAACGGAGTAGAGAAGTTAATCTTTCTCGGGAGCTCATGCATATATCCCAAGCTTGCACCGCAGCCTCTTAAGGAGGAATACTTGCTCTCCGATTATCTTGAATCTACGAATGAGCCGTATGCAATTGCCAAGATTGCGGGAATAAAGCTTTGCGAAAATTATTACCGCCAGTACGGAGATAATTTTTTTTCAGCAATGCCGACG
>JBJKRP010000084.1:0-19788 GCA_046704565.1 Ignavibacteriaceae bacterium
AATTGGATATACCGCCTTTACTTGAGCAAGCTTTCTGAAAAAATTAGATGTGATATCAGGCTTTCTCCTTTATATATTTCGAATAGCTGCCTTCTTTAAGCTAACTATAAGGCAGTAAAAGAATTGACTTTAAAAATCATGCTGCTTTCCGTCAGGTTATAATCTGCGTTGTTAAAGCAATTTCTTCGAGTACCGAAGTTACTTTCAGGCAATCTTTCATTGAGCCTGTAAATACAATTGATTTGCCTTTTACATGAACCTCAAAAGCATGGCTCCTCGCCCGCTCGAAAGAACAGTTGACGGCTTTTATTAGCTGGTTAATTACTTCTTCAAAGGTATGCCAGTCATCGTTGAATAAAATGACTTTGCTCTCCAATCCGATCGATATGTCTTCCGAAGTATCAACGCCGCCAGCCGGTGTGTTTTCCAGTTCTTTTTCCATACCGAAAAAATAAAAATTTGGGAGAAGAGTTTAAAGTGATTTCCAAAATTGATTTTTACAGCAACCAGAGATCGGTTTGGTTTGATTTTATAGCATGGTATGGTTATATTTTTTCAGAGAAAATAAAATATTAAAACGGAGGTATAATGAACATAGCTGTATGTGTTAGTCATGTACCTGACACTGCTACGAAAATCAAAATCGGTCAGGATGAAAAAACTATAGATTCCGCCGGGGTTACATACATCATTAATCCGTATGATGAATTTGCAGTCGAAGAAGCGCTAAGGACAAAAGAAAAGTTCGGAGGCGAAGTTATCGTGCTGAGCCTCGGCAGCGATGCCAGTAAAGAAACAATAAGGAAAGCACTGGCTATGGGTGCCGATAAGGGAATACTCTTGAAAGACGATAGCCAGAGAGATTCATTCTCCGTTGCCAGAGCGCTGGCAGATGAAATTAAAGGTCTTAATTGCGATATTGTTTTCGCCGGCAAGCAATCGGTTGATTACGATAACTCGATTACAGGACAGCTAACCGCGGAACTGTTAGGCTATAACTGCGCAACAGTAGTAGTTTCATTAAAGATAGAAAATAACAAGGTAGTTGCGGAAAGAGAAATTGAAGGCGGTAAAGAAGTTGTTGAGACCGAATTGCCCGTTGTTATTACCTGCCAGAAAGGATTAAACGAGCCAAGGTATGCTTCGCTGAAAGGCATAATGGCGGCAAAGAAAAAAGTCATTGAGGAAAAGCCTGCCTCTCCTTCAGCAAACAAAGTAGAAATTTTAAAGATGAAAAAGCCGCAGGATAAACAACCCGGAAGAATAATAGGTACAGATATTTCTGCAGTACCGGAATTAGTCAAGCTTCTACATGAAGAAGCAAAAGTAATTTAGAGGAAAATAAAATGGCAGATAAAATTATCGGAATACTCGAACAGCGGGAAGGAAAACTAAAAAGAGTTTCTTTTGAGGTCTTGAATGCCGTAGCAAAATTATCAAGTGAATTAGGCTTGGAACCGGAGGCTATCGTAATTGGAAACGAGATAGAAAATCTAAACCAACTTTCTGCATACGGTGTACCCGGTCTTACGCATTTCAAAAACGAAAGCTTAGAATTTTATTCTTCATCTGCTTATTCTAAAATTATAGCGGAACATGCACGAGAGCAAGGTGCTAAGTATTTGGTTTTTGCCAACACTTCATTAGGAAAAGATCTCGCCCCGCTTGTAAGCGCCAAGCTCGACGGCGGCTGCCTTATGGATTGTGTTGATTTGAAAACCGATAACGGCGAAATTACAGCAACACGTCCTGTATATGCGGGCAAGGCTCTGGTTGAAGCTAAACTTAACAGCGAAATCAAAATAATAACAATTAGACCAAATGTTTTTAAGCCTAATTCAGGCGGACAACCTGTTGAACTTAACATTTCGGTAAAAGTAGTTGACTCCCCAAATTTAAAGTCGAGGGTTGTTGAATTTAAGAAATCGGAAGGTAAGCTTGATGTAGCGGAAGCAGACATCATTGTTTCGGGAGGCAGAGGTTTGAAAGCCCCGGAGAATTTTCATCTTGTTGAAGACTTAGCCGAAGTACTGGGAGCCGCTGTCGGCGCATCCAGAGCCGCTGTAGATGCTGGCTGGAGACCTCACCGCGAACAGGTTGGTCAGACCGGTAAAACGGTAACGCCGTCTCTTTACATTGCGTGCGGAATTTCAGGCGCCATACAGCACCTTGCAGGCATGTCTTCGTCTAAATATATTGTCGCCATTAACAAAGATAAAGATGCGCCGATCTTCGGAGTTGCGGATTACGGAATTGCCGGAGATGTTTTCGAAATACTTCCGGCTTTAACAGAAGAAATAAAAAAATATAAATAAATTTTTTTAGGAGATTTTAGTTGCAAAAAGTACAGTGTGAAATATTGGGGTTGTCGTCGAGCCCTTCGACCGGAGGCGCTTATGCTATTTTATTAAAAGAAATAAACGGTACAAGAAGGCTGCCTATAATTATCGGCGCTTTCGAAGCCCAGGCAATCGCCCTGGAGATAGAGGGAATAAAGCCGCCGCGTCCTTTAACTCACGATCTGATAAAGCAGGTTATAGATAATCTCGGTGCAACTGTTGTGGAAATTATTGTTGATGAACTCCGTGAAAATACTTTCTATGCGAAAATAATACTTGATGTCTCTGCACTGACAAATGAAATCGACAGCCGCCCGAGCGATGCCATCGCCCTGGCAGTAAGGACTCAGTCTCCCATTTATGTGGCAGAATCCGTCATGCAGATTGCCGCTTTTGTACCTTCTGAAGAGGCTGAAAAGGAAGTAACTCTTAAAAATGAAAACTCAACAATTGAAGAGGAAAAGCCCAAGACTAAAGAAGCTAAAATTGCCGCTCTTCAAAATAAATTAAGAGAAGCTATTGAAGCCGAAGAGTATGAAAGAGCTGCAAAGCTGAGAGATGATATACAGAAGTTAATGGGGAACAACTAAAGATTAGGCAAATACCTTTTCACCGATAGGACACTGTCTGCATTTTTCCTGGGAACAGTAAATCCTGTACAGCTCTATCATCCCTTGATATAAAACGCTTCGGTGCCAGGCATCTTTTAGCTGAAGTATATCGGAAATTTCACTAACCAAAGTATTATCGCTGTGCTGATAATAATTCAAGTACAGCTTTATTACTTTAATGCTTAACTCTCTTCTCTTGAAAATTTCGAAGTACAATGAGGCGATTGGCAGAATAATATTGATTATTATCTCGTCTGCTCTGGCTTCACCGATAAAATAGCTAATCTTCTCGGCGGCGTCCTGATCAAACACATAATGGCTTGCCCAGAATCCCTCGCCCTTCATCGTAAACAATGAACGCAAACGTCTTGTCATCTGCTTCTGATTCTTACACTGCGAGAAAGTGTCCAGAACCTGTCCCACTAAATTTTTATTAATAAGCATATTAATTAACCGTGCGCCTCCGGCAATCCTAATCGTAGGGAAATTATTTGGTCTTAATCTAAAGAAATACCATTGGGCAGGATTAAAAGTCAGACCGTCATAATTAAGCTTTATCCGGGACCATAACTCGAATAATCTTTTGGTATACGAAGAGGTTTCCTCATCGGGAAGATTCTGCACATCCGGCAGCAAGCCGCTTATGCTGAATAAAGAGGCTTCCGCCGCTAAAACAAAATCATCTTGGTTTAGAGACTTCAGAAATTTTATATCGGCAGACTTAGCAAGAGCTTTCATCATATCCTTGTTCTTGGAATAACCAAGAGCTTCAAATATCGACTCGTATAATAGTTGTATCCAGAGGTCTTTATTGCTGAAATCCTTTTGAAAGAAAGTCCGGTTGTAAAAATTTTCGTCGAAGTCATAGCCTATCACCGGTTCTTTTATGTTTAACTCCTGGAAATAAAAAAGTTCCTTCAGTCTCAAAAAGAATGCTTCCTTTCTATTATTAAATCTTTTCTTTCCGAGATCATAGACACAATTTAATTTTTCGATTACCTTAATCTCATCATTGTTCTCAACGCACGGCAGGCTGTAGGCTCTCTTTTTTCTTTCGGCTAAGATAGCCGAGTGAACATTTTTCACTAAGTCTTCTTCAAGAAATTCTGCCAGCGAGACGGACAGAATTTTTCTGCCGTCAACTGAAGAAACGAACGGTGCATTTCTATCTTTATTTAGGTAAGTATGAAGGATTACCGAGTTGTATCTCTTATCCAGACTATGACCGTGTGCCTTCCAATCTGAATAGTTACAGTCGATCTCAACATCGCCGGAATAGGTAATGTTTCCAATCTTAATCTTAGCATTCTTGAAATCCGGTCCGCTCAAATCTTGATTCTGTATCCCCGCATCAATAACAGCAATCGTCTCGCCTTTTTCCGTAATTAATTCTTTATTGAATTTTCCGTCTTTCCAGATCTCGTAAAGGAACTTTTCCAAAATCTTTCGGTCATTTTTCATCCCGCGCTCCCTCTTAATTCAATTTTGAAGAAATAATCTTAAAACATCCGGCGGTATTGTTACTGCTTGCTGCATCATAATATCCCTCTTGAATTTTTACGAACCAGTTTGAAAATAGATAATTCTTTTATTTAAACATAAAGAATTTTCTAACCTTTCAAAAGATTTGCAACCATTTTGTTAAGACCTGAGAGTTCACTTTCGGCAGCATCGGCAAAATCGTCCTTATTAGATTTGTAAATAATTCCCCTGCTTACATTAATCAAGAAATCCAGCCTCCCGGAATTCCTAAAGGCTTTAACCGTCTCTTCCAGGCTGCCGCCCTGCGCGCCTATTCCCGGTAAAAGGACTGGGAGACTACCAAAGCTTTTAATATTTTCCCGGAGCTCCTCTGTTTTTGTCGCGCCGAAAACAATCCCGCAGTTTTTATTAATATTCCATTGATTAACTTTTTCTATTACTCTCTGGAAGAGAAACGAACCATCATCAAGCTTCAGCTTTTCAAAATCCAAAGCTCCCACATTGGAAGTAAGAGCAAGAATGAATATCAGCTTAGCTTTATTTTGAAGGAAGGGAGAGACCGAGTCTTCACCCATATAAGGATTGACTGTAATAGAATCGAAATTTAGGTTTTCAAATACTGCCTTCGAATACATCTGTGCAGTATTCCCGATATCGCCGCGTTTGGCATCGGCGATAGTCAACAGATCGCCGGGAATAAGGGCAAGTGTTTTCTCAAGCGTTTGAAGTCCCCTGTATCCGTTTCTTTCATAGAAAGCAAAATTGATTTTAAAAGCCGCCGCAAGTCCAGAACAAGCTTCAATAATCAATTTATTGAATTCGAGTACCGGGTCGTTCATCTCTCTTATATGAGCGGGAATCTTATCAATATCTGTATCGAGCCCGACACAAATAAATTTTCCATCAAGATTTTTCTTTTTTAATTTTTCAAGTGCATTCATTTTAGTTTAAGTATAATTTTTCCTGGTTCTATAAATATTTGCGGCAATACCGAGCATGATTATGTCCACAAGCAGAGAGCTGCCGCCGTAGCTTACAAATGGAAGCGGCAATCCGATTACAGGCATAATCCCGACAACCATTCCTACATTTATTAAAAAATGGACAAAGTAAATCGATAGGATACCAATTAAGGTTAGACTGAGAAACTCATCCTTTGCCGAAGAGGCAAGCTTTAATATTCTCATAAACAAATAGAGAAATAACGCAAGTACTATGATGGTACCTATAAATCCAAACTCTTCTCCAATTACGCAGTAAATAAAATCAGTCCATTGTTCGGGAATAAATTGAAGCTGGGTTTGACTGCCGGCGAGAAAGCCTTTCCCTAATAGACCGCCGGAGCCAATAGCAACCTTAGCCTGAATTGCATTATACCCCGCTCCAAGAGGATCTGCGCCGGGGTTGATGAATGATCTTATTCGTGTCTGCTGATGAAGGCTTAGCGCTCTATAGAGATAAGTAGTAAAAAATCCTGCGCCTATATTTAATGCAAAGATCGATCCGCTGAACAGAATGTCCTTCTTAAACAACAGCAGCGCAATAAGTACAAGCACTAAAGCTCCTATCAAATAATAAATGTCAAACAAGGATGAGACCGCAACTACTGCGGGAGAGAGGACAACAAACAAGCCGAACAAGCTGATCCCCTTCCAGAAAATCATGACAAGAATTAATCCTAAAAAGATAAATGAAGTACCAAGGTCCGGCTCAAGCATTATTAATGCTACAGGAAATAACCCGATTGCCAGGGCAAAAATTATATCTTTGAATGATTCTATGTTCGTATTTTTCTTGCTTAAGAAGTAAGCCATGGCAAGTACGGTTCCCAGCTTTGCAAGCTCCGAGGGCTGGAAACCGATTCCTTCCAATCCGAGCCAGCTTTTCTGTCCTGAAATTCTTCTCCCAATTACAAGTACAACCACGAGCATCAAGATTGAAAAAAGATAAGCGGGAACAGCAAGCGTCTTAAAAGTATTTGTCGGTAATGAATAGATAACAAAAAATATTATAAACGAGCCCGCGCCCCAGATAAGCTGTTTCTGAAAATTTCCCGCAGCATGAGCATTGTTGAGCGTTGAACTGTAGATTGCTGCAAGCCCGATGCAGAATAGAATGACCGCCGGGATAAAGATTCCGAAATCAAACTTATCATTTAATTTGTAATCAATGCGCAACGGCTTCTCCAATCAAATTTTTCGGAAGTTCTTTCGGCAAAGTCTTTTCAATATCTTTCAGCTTATCCTTTTCGAGATAAGCTTCAATCATTTTCTTGGCAATAGGAGCCGCGTAAGTTGCACCGAATCCAACGTTCTCAACGAGCACGGCAACGGCAATCTTCGGATTATCAAATGGCGCAAAGCCGATAAACCATGCGTGGTTTTTCCCATGCGGATTTTGTGCAGTTCCCGTTTTACCGGCTATTTGAACGTCTTTATCCTTAATTCCGACAGCAGTGCCGGAACCGTTTACAACTAAAAACATTCCCTGCTTTACAATATCGAAGATGCTCTTACGGATTCCAATATCAATTTTTTTATATGTGAACGGAACAAACTTTTTGTCCTTATTGGTAAGATAGCCGCGCACCAGGTGAGGCGTGTAGGTTACACCGTCGTTTGCTATCAATGAACAGTATTGAACCAACTGGATCGGCGTTATGCTGACTTCACCTTGACCTATCCCCAGGCTTGCCATAATACTTTTGGGCCAGTCAGGTCCATAAATTTTTTCATAATACTCCGGACTTGGAATAAAGCCCGGCACCTCATCATCTATATCCAGCCCGGTCTTTCTACCGAAGCCAAACCTTCGCGCATAAATATCCCATTCCTTCATTCCAATCTTATAAATAAGATTGTAGAAAAATACGTTGCATGAATGTTCTATCGCATGGATTACGTTCACGGTACCGTGCGCAGCATCGTCTTTGAAATATCTTCCGAAAAATGTTTGACCGCCCCTGCAATCAATTGTAAATGAAGTTGTAATGTCTCCCTGATCTAGTGCGGCAACGGCTTCCATTATTTTAAACGTCGAGCCTGGGGGAAGCGCTGCAGACGTAACGCGGTCAAAGAAAGGCTTATCCGGATCGCTGTATAATTTTCGCAAATAATCTCTGGAAGTAACGTAAGCGAACTGGTTCAGGTCAAAATCGGGAGCGCTAGCAAAGGCAAGTATCTCTCCAGTCTTGGGATCCATTGCAACGGCGGCTCCGCGCCTACCTTCAAGCGCCTGCTCTGCAACCCGCTGAACGTCCGAATCAATTCCCAGAACGAGGTCTTTACCTTTGATTGCAGGAACGTCCTCGGTACCGTCTTTAAATTTCCCTATTTCCCTTCTCCGCGAATCGACAAGCACATAATTGTAGCCCTTCACCCCGCGGAGAATCTTTTCGTAAGCCTTTTCAATACCGCTGTAGCCGATCATGTCTCCCGGCTTGTAATAATCTTTGTCCTTTTCTAAAAGCCTCGGCGTAATTTCTCTAACATATCCGAACATGTGTGAGCCTCGTATTCCAGCAGGATAGCCTCTCTGCATTTCGACAATATAATCTACTCCGGGAAGATGTTCCGAATTTTCTTCAAGCCATGAGACAGCTTTGAAATCGATATCTCTCTTGATTCTGATAGGAATATATTTTGAATAGACCCTGTTCTCTTTTAATATTTTACTGATGTATCCGGCTGGCTCGTTAATTACCGTCTCGATAATTCCGTTAAGAGTCGTATCATAATCTGCGGGCGTAATCCTTAAGGTATAGGCAGGTATGTTACTAACAACAACTTTCATATTCCTGTCATAGAATACTCCTCTAAGCGGAGTTATTTCAATCGGCTTAATTGCATTCTCGGCGGCTTTTTCTTTATAAGCGGCGTTCTCAATTATCTGCATTTGGAAAAGGCGGAAGCCGAGCAGTGCAAAGCTGCCTGCTATAACAAAATAAACGATTGATTTCCTCGAGACAGAGGCAAACCGATCTTCATTCAACTTATGCTCCGTTTTGGATAAAACATGATTACAAATATGCTAAGAACCGATGTATAAATGCCAGGTAAAATTCCTTGCTCAAATACAAGCCTGATAAGACTGGTGCTGAGATCGAGCGAAGAGAAAAATGAGCTTACAACCAGATCAACAACCGAGCAAATGAAAACTATAAGTATAAAGAAATAGGATTTAAAATATATATCCCTCTTGTTCTCGTTTGAGAAGTAACCTGCTATAAATCCGGCAAGAGTTTTGGAAAGCATTGTACTGCCAAGCAGACTGCCGGTGATAAGGTCAAAAAAGAGACCATAACCAAAGCCTAATACGGTCCCGTATATTTGACCACACCTGATAGAATAATAAACCAAAAGAATCATTATCAGGTCAGGCATTATGCCATGAATTGCAATCAAAGGAACAATGGTAGTCTGGATTATGAGCAAAGGGAAGAAAAGAACTATTGACCAAATATATTCTGCACGCATTTACTTTTTTTTCTCTGACTTATTCCGCTTATAAAAATTTAACTGTTCGCCGTTCTCAAGCTTACTTGCAACTACCGCAACCGCAAACACATGTTCTGTTTTTATGAAATCAACAAAGGGATGAATCTTAACCTCGTTAAAAATTCCGGTTTCAATTTTGCTTAGTCCTATTACTGTTCCCACCGGGACCGGGATATCTACAATTGAGCTTATTCGTGAAGTTTCAATCCTGTCCCCGGCTTCAACGTCATAGGTCTTGGGAATGTCAATCATTACCAGGTCAGTCCCGTTCCATTTCATTATTCCTTCCACACGGCTTCTTTCATCCTGAACAGTAAGCTTCAAGTCAAGGTTCTTAAGCGTACGAACTATCGAAAAGTTCTCCGACGTGGAATTTACAATGCCCACCAAACCCTGATCATTTATAACAGGCATGCCGGCTTCTACACCGTTCTTACTTCCGATGTTAAGAGTATAAGTACCCTGGGACATTGAAAGGGATTTTGAAACAACCGTACCCGCAATTAATGGCAGCCTGGTTGTATCCTTTAATCCGAGCAGCCCTTTCAGTTCAGCATTCTCTATGCCGTACTTACGGAGTTCATTTACCCTTAGCATAAGCTCTGCGTTCAATTTGCGAAGGTCTGCATTCTCGCTTTTCAGACCGCCGATATTTACGGCATCGGAAATCACCGAGGTAAACGCTGCAAATGTGCCGAATGCGAGCGACTTTACTTTCCTTGCGGCTGGCTTTTGGTTCAGCGACATTGTAACCAGGCTTACAATCAGCAGAATTACGAGGATAATATATTCTTTAAAATTTTCCCAGACCGTAGAAAAGAAACGGAACATTAATATCTTCTATTCCTAATTAATACTTTCGAAAAATGATTTAAGTTATCTATTACCTTTCCCGCACCGCGGACAACGGCAGTAAGCGGATCTTCGGCGACATGAACCGGTAAGTTTGTTTCCATTCTGATTCTCTCATCAAGTCCTTTCAGCAAGGCTCCGCCGCCCGTTATCATTACACCTCTATCAAGAATATCCGCCGAAAGTTCGGGCGGAGTTCTTTCCAGAGACTGTCTTACAGCATCAACTATTTGTACAATCGCTTCGTTTAATGCTTCCCTAATTTCTACAGAGCTTACCTCGGTCGTCTTTGGAACACCACCTACAAGGTCTCTTCCTTTAACTTGAATTGTAATCTCTTCTTTCAATGGAACTGCCGAGCCTACTTCACATTTGATTGCTTCAGCGGTACGCTCGCCGATTAATATGTTGTGGTTCTTCTTGAAGAACTGCATTATTGCATAATTCATCTCATCGCCGGCAATCCTTATCGATTCTTCATTCACAATTCCCGAAAGGGCTATAACAGCAATCTCTGTCGTTCCACCGCCGATGTCGATTATCATGCTTCCTACCGGAGCTTCAACGTCGATTCCGATGCCGATAGCCGCAGCCATCGGTTCAGCAATCAAGTGAACTTCTTTTGCGCCGGCATGCTCTGCGCTGTCGCGGACTGCTCTCTTCTCAACTTCGGTTACGCCGCTGGGAACGGCAACAACAACTCTTCTGCTTGAAAGCGCGCCGGCACGCACCATTTTTATAAATGCTCTTATCATGCCTTCAGCTATTTCAAAATCGGCAATTACTCCGTCGCGCATCGGTCTGGTAACTCTGATTTCCTTATGCTCTCTGCCCTGCATTTCCTTTGCCTTGTTGCCAAGCGCGATTATTCTTTTTGTATTTCTGTCAAAGGCAACAATCGAAGGCTCGTTTAGAACAATACCCTTGCCCTTTACGTAGATAAGAGTATTTGCAGTGCCAAGGTCGATAGCAATATCGGCAGAAAAAAAATCAAATAAGCCCATAATTCCTCTTAGTGTTTAAAGTGTCTTATTCCGGTAAAGACCATTGAAATATTATTTTGATCGGCAGCTTCAATTGAAAGATTGTCCCTAACGGAACCGCCCGGCTGAATAACTGAAGTTGCACCGTATTTAATTATCTCGAGTAAAGTATCCGGGAAAGGGAAAAAAGCATCGGACGCAGCAACAGAACCCTTTAAGTCAAGTCCGTGTTCCTGAGATTTCATAAGAGCAAGCTTTGCCGAGTCGAGCCTGGACATTTGTCCGGCACCAACGCCCAGCGTTACTTTGTCCTTAACAAAAACAATCGTGTTGGATTTTGTATGCTTTGCAACAGTCCATGCAAACTTAAGATCTTCCAATTCTTTTTCCGAAGGCTGCTTTTTTGTTGCAACTTTAAGTTGATCTTCAAACAAAGTCAATCTATCGGCATCCTGAACTATGACTCCGCCGGGAATATTTTTGAATGTAATCTTATCTTCTCTTACCGATTTAAGCTGGCGAAGAAGCCTTCTGTCCCTCTTTTTAGATAGAACCTTCAATGCTTCTTCAGTATACGACGGCGCGCATATTATCTCGAGAAAAAGCTCATTCATCTTTAAGGCAAGTTGTTCATCGACTGTGTTTGTAAACGTAACAATGCCGCCGTAAGCAGAAACCGGGTCGCACTTCAAAGCCTTTACATAAGCATCGAAAGGATCGGTGCCGGTTGCCGCGCCTGCCGGATTCTGGTGCTTAATTATCGTGCATGAGTTTTCTCCAAGCTCTTCTACAAGCTCCACTGCAGCGAGCAGGTCTAATATGTTGTTGTAAGAAATTTCCTTACCGTGGAAGACCTCGAAAAATTCTCCGAACCTGCCGTAGAGAGCCGCTTTCTGGTGCGGGTTCTCACCGTAACGAAGTTCTTTCTCTTTCGGATAATTTATCCTGATATGAGTCTGCTCAACTTCGAATTTCTTTTCGAGGAAGTTTGAAATATAGGTATCGTATTCAGCAGTATGAGAGAAAGCTGCCACAGCAAGTTTCTTTTTGGCTGCCTCACTTATTTCGCCTTTCTTTAATTCATCAAGGAAAGGTTCGTACTGCGCAGGATTTGTTAAGACTGAAACGAACTTATAATTTTTTGCTGATGCCCGGATTAAGCTGGGACCGCCGATGTCAATATTTTCAATAATGTCATCTAGAGAAGAATTGGGATTCTCAGCAGTCTTTACAAACGGATACAAGTTTACACATACAACATCAATGGGCTGTATTCCGTTTTCTTCAGCCTGCTTCTTATCTTCTTCATTATTTCTCCTGAAAAGTATCCCGCCGAAAATTTTCGGATGCAGGGTTTTTACTCTGCCGTCAAAAATCTCGGGCGAACCGGTATAATAACTAATCTCCGTTACTTCAATCCCGCTGCTTTTCAATACCTTTGCTGTATTGCCGGTTGCGAGTATATTATATTCCAAGGCAGTTAATGCCTTCGCAAATTCAACAATGTTTGACTTATCTGAAACGCTTATCAAAGCTAATTTTTTCAATTTAATTGCCTCACTTTTTTTTCAATTATGGTTAATCAATTACAACAATTCTTCCGTCGCCAATCTTCACTTTCCCCTCGGCAAATTTGCCGACCACATTCGGTAATATCCTATGTTCAACTTCTAAGACTCTTGCAGCAATCTCCTCCGGAGATTTTACATCCGAAATATCCACACACTGCTGCGCTACTATTTTGCCTGTGTCGTAGTCCGGATCGACAAGATGCACTGTAGCACCGGAAACCTTCGCCGAGGATTTGAAGACAGCCTCATGCACATTCATACCGTACATTCCCTTACCGCCGAAGGAAGGTAAAAGCGCCGGATGAATATTAATTATATTGTTTTCAAACCGCTTTACAAAATCGGAAGGAACAAGCTTTAAAAATCCGGCAAGTACTATAAATTCAATTCCAAGTTGTTCCAGCTTTTTTAAAAGCTGTTCATAACTGATGCAGCCTTCTTTAGTACCGACGCTCAGGACAGGAATTAAATTCTGCCGGGCAATTTCAAACGCCGGACAATTTATCTTATCACTAACTACAGCTTCAATCTCAATCCGCTTTATCTTTTGCCGGTATTCAAGAATTGCCTGAAGATTTGATCCTCTTCCGGATACAAAAATTGCTGTTTTCAAAATCTATCTAAATATATTAATTATTAAATAAAATAATAAACAATCGCCGTCAAGGTCTTGTTGTCAGCAAAGGGAAATTAACCTTCGCCGGAAGTAAGTGCAAAGATTAAGTTATTTAGCTTCTTCTGGTAATCGTAATCGGTGAAGCCTCTGGCTTCGTCAATATAATTCTTAACTGCGTCTTTATTACCGAGCTTAGCCTCAGCTCTTGCGGCATAAAAGCATGCATAAGGCTCTATCCATCGCTCTGCCGATACGTCGAGCGCCTTGGAAGTTAATGCATAGCTCAACGATTCGTTATATTTACCTAAAAGGAAATAAGCCTCGCTCAAATTTAACGATACTTCAGCTTTCATTCTATCCGTCTTAACCAGATTAAGTAAAGCTAAAAGAGAGTCGGAAGCTATTTTATATTTTCCGTTATCAATCATATTGGAAAACTTTATCAAGCTGATTTCTGTTTGAGCCGGCGGTCTTTTACTGTAGATCTCTCCCTGCCGCTTTGCAAAAATGTCGTCTTCAATATCCATGTTGCCTCTTCCGCATAACCCGAAATATTTTACCGCCTCCTGTCTGTCGCCGTTAATTTCATTACAGACTGCCAGCCGGTAATAAGCAATGCCTTTGTAATCGCTGTCATTTGAAGTAGCAATAAATAGTTGATAATAGTCTTCCGCCGCCTTAAAATTATTCTCTTTGAATTTGACATCTCCCATCAGGAAATTCGAAAAAGAGATGATCTGCGCAAAGCTCGTGTCGTTGGATTTAATTATTCTTTGTAAAAGCTCGCCGGCTTCGTTCAGCTTCCTTCTTTTGATATCAAGGGCAGCAAGAGAATAGCTGAATAAAATATTCTTTGGATATACGCCGGTAAGGTTCTGAAGCAGACGCGCCGCAGAGGCGTAATTATAATAATAATCAGTAAGGATTTGAGAGAGATAGTATTCGGCTTCTACCTTTGAAAGATCGCCAAACCTGGCAGCCTTCTTAATAAATCTTAGCCCGGTATCTTTATCGCCGTGAATTCCCGCAAGGCTTAACGCCCACCGGAATGCCGAAGGAATTTGACCAACTCCGAAATTATATAAGCCCAAGCCGAGATATGCATCGTAAAATGTCGAGTCGAGCTGAAGCGTACGCGACAGATATGATTCGGACTTCTTACTTGCCCAGACAGCGTCCAGAAATTTTTCTGCCTTGGCAAATGCAATAGTCCTGTAGCTGTAATCTGAGCCCAAGACATAAAGCATTAAAATATTATCGGGTTTCTTATCTATAATATTCCTGGCTTTATCAATTGCAGAATCGGAATAAGCTGCAAAATTTTTAAGACTCGTCTTATCATGGTTGCTCATATAATACCAAAGATAGATACCAGCCTGGTAATGGTAACCGCGTGGATCATCAGGATATTTGCTTATTAGTCCGCGGAATATTGTCTCAGCTTTCCCCCATTCAAAGTTATATTCATATTCCAGCCCGCGCCTGACAGCCTGGTTAAGGCTCGGTTGTGAAAAAATTTCAGCGGGCAAGATCAATAAGAAGACGAACAGCAAAAGAGAACGTTTAATCATTTCATAAAAAACAAATAAGTAATTATAAAATACTTGACCGTAAAAAAATACATTCCATTGTCTTTACCGTTAAGAGTATTTATTCCTGTTCAGTAGATTTTTTTTTATCTTCCGCGTATTGAAGAGAAGCCTTAACAAACTGCCTGAATAAAGGATGAGCCTTGGTAGCCCGGGACTTTAGTTCAGGATGGAACTGGCAGCCTAGGAACCACCTGTATCCCGGAAGCTCCATAATCTCTACAAGTTCTCTGTCGGGTGAAACACCGCTCAACACCATCCCATGCTCAACAAGCTTTGCCCTGAACTTATTGTTGACTTCATATCGGTGTCTGTGCCGTTCCGAAATTAAATTGGATTTGTACGCTTCCATAGCCTTTGTCCCATCCTGTACCGCGCAGGGATAAGCACCGAGCCGCATGGTCGCGCCCATATTCTTTACGTTTTTCTGATCGGGCATCAAATCTATAACGCTGTAGTTATTCTTTTTAAATTCGGAACTGTGCGCCTTGCTTATACCGCAGACGTTTCGTGCAAATTCAATTACCGCGCACTGCATTCCAAGGCAGATACCAAAATAAGGCAGGTCGTTCTCGCGTGCATATTGTACGGCTCTAATCTTACCTTCGATGCCGCGCTCGCCGAAGCCGGGAGCTACCAGCAGCCCGCTGACACCTTTCAGAAGCACAGCAGGTTCCTCCG
This sequence comes from Ignavibacteriaceae bacterium, assembly GCA_046704565.1. Classification (GTDB taxonomy): domain Bacteria; phylum Bacteroidota; class Ignavibacteria; order Ignavibacteriales; family Ignavibacteriaceae; genus FEN-1297. The sequence continues at coordinate 15,221 of JBJKRP010000084.1, forward strand.
TATCGAATAGCTCTGCACTTATAGTTCTTACTTTCACCTTTGCATTATTCTCTGCACCGGCATGAATGAAAGCTTCCATGATACTTTTGTATGCGTCCATATGGTCTACATATTTTCCGCAGAGCGCTATCTCAACAGTCCTGGTCGGATTTTTTACTTTTGAAACAAAATTCTCCCAGTCGTCAAGTCTGCTTTTTCTATCAGGGAGGTGCAGCCTGTTTATGACGAGCTGATCAAGCTTCTCTTTGCTAAATACCAGGGGCACTTCATAAATTGATGAGCAGTCATATGCAGAAATAACCTCTTTGGAATCGACATTGCAAAAGAGCGCAATCTTATCCCTTAATTCTTTTGCCAGCTTTTTCTCCGATCGGCAAATCAAGACATCAGGCTGTATCCCGAGCTCAAGCAGATTTTTGACACTGTGCTGCGTAGGCTTTGTCTTTACTTCTCCGGCTGAAGCAATATACGGCACAAGAGTAACGTGAATACTCATTGTATTCTTTCTTCCGAACTGCATCATCAACTGTCTGATAGCCTCGATGAAGGGAAGGCTTTCGATATCGCCGACCGTTCCGCCTATCTCGCTGATGATGATATCGTACTCACCAAGCTCGCTTAGCTTTGTCATCCGCTGCTTTATCTCATCGGTAATATGAGGAATAACCTGGACTGTCGCGCCAAGGTAATCGCCTCTGCGCTCCTTTGTAATAACATCATTATAAACCTGACCGGTAGTGGTATTATTCAGCTTGGTCATGTTTACATCAAGGAAGCGCTCGTAATGACCGAGATCGAGATCGGTTTCAGCGCCGTCATCCGTAACATAAACCTCACCGTGCTGGAACGGGTTCATCGTTCCCGGGTCAACATTAATATAAGGATCAAATTTCTGAATTGTAACTTTGAAGCCGCGCTGCTTAAGAAGAAGACCTAATGACGAGGCAGTTATTCCTTTTCCTAACGAGGATACAACACCGCCTGTAACGAAAATAAATTTAACTTTGTTTCTGGGGGACATTTTTACCGTTTTTGTTTTCCAAATATAGAATATCTAAAAAAGAATATCAATTTAAATCTTTCAAAAAGACGGCTTTCTCGAAATTTTTTTTCCCCCGGAGTATCATTAATAGAAAGCCCGCATACGGCTAACGTTTATTGAATAATTGTTTTGAGGATTGAGCATTGAAAATGAAAGCATTCATTGCTCAATCCTCAACAATCAATTATTTGAAACAAGGTCCTTTACAAACTGAGTCGTTACTGATTTCGGTCTGATAATCGGGTTTAGCAATGCTCTGTTCACTACAGCCTGCGCAGCCAAACCGAGACTCCTGGAAACCGCAAATACCACCGTATAGTAAGAAAATTCTTTTAACCCGTAATGATAAAGCATAGAGCCGGAGGCAGCGTCCACGTTCGGATAAGGATTCTTTATCTTTTCTACTTTCTTCAATTCTCCCGGAACAACTTCAAAAATTGTTCTCACGGTTTTAAATATAGCATCATCCGGAAAATACTTCTTGCCGAAATTCAGGAATGCTTCAAACCTGGGATCAGTAACGCGCAAGACAGCATGACCATAACCCGGTATTACCTTGCCTGAATTTAAAGTATCCCAAACAATTTCTTTAATTTGTTCTTGGGTCGGAGCGCCGCCGAACTTTTTCATAATTTCGAGAATCCACTTTAAGCTCTCCTGGTTTGCAAGACCGTGAAGCGGACCGGCTAACCCGTTAAACCCGCCTGATAAGGAATAGTACAAATCAGACAGAGCAGAATTGATTGTCTGTGTTGTTAATGCGCTAACGTTTCCGCCCTCATGATCGCAATGAGCCACAAGATAAAGCCGCATCAGGTCGCGGAATTCTTCGCCTCCGTCGATGCCGAGCATATGAACATAATCACCCGTTATATCCATATCAGGGTCCGGTGCAATTCTATCGCCCTTGTTAAATCTTAGACGGTAAACAGCCGCCGCAACAGCCGGGATTCTTGCCGCAATATTTAATGCATCCTCAAGCGTCGCTTTCCAATAGTCTTCCTTCTTTAGCCCGCTTTCATACTGGCTGGAGAAGACAGACTCTTTCTGCATCGAGAGGATAGCCGTATCGAGCATTGCCATCGGGTGAGAATCTTTAGGCATTGCTTTCAGAACTTCCCAAACATAAGCAGGTACTTCCTTTCGCCCTCTAATATCCTTTGTGAAATCCTTGAGCTCAGCTTCCGAGGGCAAGTCTCCTGTTAATAAAAGATAAAAAATTTCTTCCGGCGTCTTATCAACCAGCTTGATAAGATGAGTTCCGCGAATGATCAGACCTTCGTCCTGAGGTACACGGGACGTATCGCAGATTAACGAGCGGACGCCCCGCATTCCACCATAAGCTTGAGCTATTGTAACTTCCGATAAGATCCTGTTCCCGCCTTTTTCAACCAATGATCTGGCTTCCTGTCTCCATATCGCAATTTTTTTATTGAGATTTTCAAAAATAACTGACATTACTTTTCCTTTAATTAACGCTGTGAATAAATTCTCCTCTTTCCGGCGGTAAAATTACTCGTTTTTGTTTTTCAATACAACAAGGATAATTAGTTTTTCTTATTAGTTTTCAATAAAACGGATCAATTTAATATTAATTTAATGCAGAGCACTATAGTCCCCGGATAGAAGGCTTTGGAACAAGCCTTCTATTCTACCGTATTATAAAATCTTGTAACCTATTCCGATATTAATAACATTTATGCTTGATATATTAAGATCAGCATTAATAAAAAAATCACCGAGATTAACGGCACCGCCGGCTAATATTCTGAAGTTGTTTTTACCATGTAAAGAGAAATTTATATTGACTCTGTACATGTTCCCATTGTTGGAATTTGACGGAGGGATATAAGTATAGTCAACATTCAGAATGCTGCTTTCAAACTGTAGTGCGCCGTATAGATCAAATATTCCGATTCCTTTGCTGACCTCTATGCCTGCAGTATACGTTGAAGCGGATAAGAATTCATTCCCGTTTGTATCGTCAATGCTAAATTTCTGAAAGGAAAATTCTGCGGCTGCATTAAGCGGGAGCGAACGGAAATACTGGCTCAGGTTATGTCTTATTCCGAAGCCGAAGTACCCGGTCGATCCGACATTCCCGATATGGACAGCGGGAAACCAGCGGATGAAAATTTCGCTTCCGAGGAAGTCACCGATATTTAATTGGGGAACGAAGAGAGGCACGATGTTAGTGTTGGCAACGCTGCCAAAAGTATCGTATTCCCTGGTCTGATGAACCGGGAATCCAAACAGACCGCCGACATTCAGCGTATCATTAATATCTATGATCGCCTTCCCCGGTTCAGTGCTTCCGAAAATTGTCGGTGCATTATTTACGGTGGCTTTTGCGGCAACATTATAGCTTTGCCCGTTCGTATCTATAACAGCCGTTGTTTTGTAAACCGCACTAAAAGCCTTTTCTGCCGCCGGTACAAAAGCTCCGATTGACTGGATACTGAAAGAGATATGGAATCCATTGTCTTTATTTACAGCTAACTTTGCAGAATGAAAAAGCCCCGAATTAAATGCTGCGCCGTATGCATCAATAAAAGGCTGCAAATACGATTGGGCGTATTCGCCGGCAACCAGGCTTAGCTTTTTATTTAGGTCTTGTGAATATGCAGTTAAACTTATCAGAAGGACAAAAATTGTAATCGCTCTCTTCATACAGTAAAATGTTTTTCGCAATATAGCAATTTAGCCCGGGTAAATTTATGATATTCATATTTCCCGGATTCCAGTCACATTAAAAACATATACCTAAAGATTTAGGTACAAATAATTTTATCAAAGATTATTAAGGAATAAATAATATATTTGCATGATCTTAAAATATACTTCAGTTAAACCGGAATGCAGGCATCCACGTCTAATCTTCAGGTTGAAATGTTTCAAAGTTTTCCGGTACCTAATAAATCGCTACTGAAGTTTCATTCAACTAAATCAAAGAAAAAATTTGGCTTTTAAGACCTATATAAATAGAAATAATTTCATAATATTAGTTATTATAACGGGGATAATTTCGATCTCCGCAATAAACAGCATATTCGCCCAGGATACTACATCAAGCTTAGCTTTTAAAAAGAATAGACCGGATAACAGGGTATATTTCTATTACCATCCTGATCTTTCTTACCAGTTGTGGCAGCAATTTAATCTTAAAAAGGAAGCCAACTCGGGCAATGCTCTTGCAGAGCATGAGCTTGGGCTCCGATATATTTTAGGCGAAGGCTTCCCAGCCGATACGGTTGAGGCGGCGTACTGGATACGAAAGGCTGCCAATCAAAATTTACCGGGTGCATGCTACAATTATGGAATTCTTCTTAACAACGGCTGGGGCGTTAAGTGGAATCCATTCCAGGCTTTCAAATATTTTTTGATTGCAGCACGCAACAGCATGCCTCAAGCCGAATATATAATCGGAATTTCTTACACCGATAACCTGCTTGTCGAGCGAAACTGGTCAGAAGCATTTTATTGGATTAAAAAATCTGCCGACGACGGCTTTAAGCCCGCAAAAGAA
>JBJKRP010000085.1:0-9916 GCA_046704565.1 Ignavibacteriaceae bacterium
GTATTATCCAGTTAAGTCCGAGCATTACTCCGCCCATTCCAACAAAAGCAAATGGAACGGATTCCATTGCTGTCTTTGTCCTTTCAGGAAGCGGCTTATTGCCAAGCCCGGTCGGATAAGAAAGAAAGCTAAGATCGATATCCGATAAGTATAGTACCGATGTTCCGCCTGCTTCATGCTCGCCCCATACCTTGTTAATATATCTGCCCGGATTTTCTTTTAACCTGCGGTGAGCAATCTTTAGCAATTCAGACCTGTCCCCGAATATTGTTGCCTGCTGAGGGCAAGCGTTTGTACAGGCAGGCTGTTCGCCTTCTTTAATTCTATCGTAGCAAAGTATGCACTTCTCAACATGAGGGACTGCCTTGTCCCAATCATACCTCGGAATGCCGAACGGACAAGCCATCATGCAGTAACGGCATCCAAGGCATTTATCGCTGTCATAAACCACCGCGCCTATACCGGTCTTATGCAGGGCTCCTACCGGACAAACCGAAGCGCAAGCCGGCTCCAGACAATGGCGGCATTGCTTTCTAACAAAACGGTTACCGGGCTTACCCGCGGTTAAGTAAGGCTTACTTATAATTGAAGTCCAGTTCTCTGCGGAGAGCCCGTCATTCTTTTGCCAGGTTCTCGGCTCATCGGCTTCAAGGTGATGAGCTTCCTTGCAGGCAGAAACACATTTAAGACATCCGATACATTTGGTTACATCGGTTAGAATTCCTTTGCTCAAACCTTCGCTCCTTTTTTATTTAGAGTTGTACAAATATCTTCGTCTGTTCTCGGAGGAAATTTCCATGCTAATGCAGAAATAATTTGCGACAACGGTGTCAGGACACAGTGCGCAATTTTCGAAAATGGTATCAGCACAAATATTAGCTCTCCGGTCAATATGTGAACTAACATAAAGAATTGATAGGTTGCAGGGCTTACACTTAAATTGGCGCAAATAAAACCGGTAGCAAACGGAGTAAACAGCAAGAGAAGCCATAAATAGTCCTGTGTTCTGCTAAGCATTCTTATTTGCTTAACGAATAACCGGCTAAAAAACATTAATGCAGCAAAAATAATCGTGCAAAGAGTTAGCCAGAACGCCAAACTGAAAGGGAGCGTTAACCAAGAAATTCCGACTGATTGTTTCCAAAGTTGAACGTGCGCAAATAAAAAAATCGGTACGACAATTAATCCTACATGAAATAAAATTGAAATTAAAGAATAGATCTGAAAATTATTCTTTAGTCTCTTAATAGGAAAAAGCCATTCATGAGTCCGGCTTATAATTAGTTTCCACGGCATTTTTTTATCGTCGGTTTTTATGTAGGCTCTTAACGCAGCCCAGATGTCCAGGAACAGAATCCTCGCCAGACCTAAAATCATTATTGCAAAGCAAAGGCGGAATAACGGACCGCGTGCAAATTCAAGCAGAAATCCCATTTTTAATTCACCTCCTTTTCCGAAGATTTTCTGTCTTCCTTTAGCGACTGCGAATCGTCAAAAACTATAGCCTTGTATATCAAGTCATGAAGCCCTACCACCTGACAGTTAATGCCCTGGTCCTCAACTAATTCTCTTAATTGCTTTTTGCAGTTTGCACATGGCGCCACTAAAACCGCGGCGCCTGATTTGCGGATTTGATCTGCCTTTAATTTACCGCCTATGGTCGTCCTGAAAGGTCGGATCTCATCAATTGAAACGGCACCCCCCCCGCCGCCGCAGCAAATATTATTTTCACCGGTAGGTGTCATCTCAACATAGTTTTTGCAGAATGATTTCAACACTTCGCGCGGCTGATCCACTATCCACCTGTTCCTGGCAAAGTTGCAGGGATCATGGTACGCAACTTTTTGTTCGACAATATCCGGATTCAATTTCAATCTTCCATCCTTCCAAGCCTTGTGAGTATATTCCAGGATACTTATTACGGGCGTCGCATCCTTGCCGCCGCAGAAAACCGGCATAAAGCCCTTTGCCGTTCTTGACGCATGACCGCATTCGCCGATCAAGATTTTTTTACCGTTTAACCTTTTGGTTTCATTATCGACGTTATGGATTACTCTTTCCAGAATTCTATCGCTGTAAAACAGCCCGTAGTTTATACCGTCAAAATATCCCGTTCCTATTGTCCATTTATCCCCCGTCGATTTAAATACCGCCGCAATACCCATAAGTGTCTCGGCTTCCATAAGGAAATCGCTTACTGCCGGGAAAAAGACAAACTCGCTTCCTTCAACGTCCAGTGGAAATTTTATGTCAACACTTTTTTCTTCCTTCATATCGTCTTCAAGAAACTCAAGTGTATCTTTTAGCGCCGGCACAGGAACCGCCGACGTATTCCTCGATGCGCCTTCTAATTGTTCTCTCGTACTGACTACTAATGCTCGCGGGACAATCCCGATTTCACTTAGAATATAACGGGCAAGATGGGTAATCAATCCGTGGTCAATGCCCATCGGACATTCCAGTACACACCGCCTGCATGCAGTACAGTTCCAGTATGCTTCAGCCATCTCCTGAATCTTTTCATCGGTTAAATAGCCGCTGCCCGAAATTCTGCCTTTCAGCATTCCGCCCAGTGTAAAATGCCGACGATAGATATCTAATAAAAGTTCGGAACGATGGCAAGGAATGTCTTCCGCATTTCCTGTTGCCTGGAAAATCTGACAGGTAGTAGCACAGCGGGAACATCTTGCCGCAACCCTGGAATAATGGTCCAAAGCCATTCTGTAATTTGAGTGTTTTAAAATTGCTGCAAAAGCCTCAAGAAATCTTTGCGGGCGGTCGTTAACATCGAAGTCTTCAACATGATAACGAACATTTAATTTTTGCTTTTCCGTTACTTCAGGTTTCTTAACGGATTTAAGGGCTTTAATTCTCTCATCGGTGCTGATTTGATTCGTTCTCATTTAAGTTCCGGTTTCTGCGATCAAGCTTTTTCAAGACAATTTTATTAGTTAATTCAAGTACGTTTCAAAGGTATTAGCCTTCAAGAGAGTACTGTAAAAACTTAGCAAGAACGGAAAGTAAAATCAAAAACAGAAATTCCGGCGTATCCCGGATGTGGTTAAATGCAGAGGTTTAGTGCTTCCATAATTCCCTGTCAAGGCTTCTATATTGAATCGCTTCACTTATATGCTGCGGTAAAATATTTTCTGAAGCTTCGAGGTCGGCTATTGTGCGGCTTACCTTTAAGATTCTATCGTAAGCCCGTGCTGAAAGACCCAGCTTAGTCATTGCCATCTTCAATAAATCTGAGCCGGCAGAATCAATATTACAATACTGGCGGACTTCCCTCGAGCCCATATCCCCGTTAGTAAAAATATTTTTAAGATGAGAAAATCTTTTTAATTGAATATTTCTCGCCGAGATTACGCGTTCTCGTATCTGCAAAGAAGCTTCGCCCTTTGACTCTGCGGAGATATCTTTGTACTTCACTGCAGGTACCTCAATATGTATATCAATTCTATCAAGAAGGGGACCGGAAATTCTTGCCATGTATTTCTGAATCTGCGGCGGAGCGCAGGTGCATTCCTTTGTGGGATCTGTGTAATAACCGCATGGACAGGGATTCATCGCAGCGGCAAGCATAAAGTTAGCTGGAAATTCCAAAGACAATTTTGAACGGCTGACTGTTACTTTAGAATCTTCCAGTGGCTGGCGAAGAACTTCCAAAACATTTTTCTTGAACTCCGGCAGCTCATCTAAAAACAAAACTCCGTGATGAGCATAGGAAACTTCTCCCGGTCTTGGAAAAGAACCGCCGCCTACGAGCGCCGCATCCGAAACAGTATGATGTGGACTCCTGTATGGTCGTTCTGTTACAAGAGGCTGATCCTTCGGGATTATTCCTGCTACGGAATGAATCTTTGTAGTCTCCAACGCCTCTTCCAAAGTCATAGGGGGAAGGATTGTCGGAATTCTTTTTGCAAGCATGGTCTTCCCGGAGCCAGGCGGTCCAATCATTATTATATTATGCGCACCTGCTGCAGCTACTTCCAGTGCACGCTTTACGTTCTCTTGACCGCGTACATCGGAAAAATCAAGATGATATTGATTTATCTGAGAAAATAATTTTGCTTTATCGGTAATTGTCTTTTCAACACGAAAGCCTCCATTTAAAAACTCAACCACCTCAGTAAGATTTTCCATTCCATAAACATCAACATCGTCAACTATTGAAGCTTCATTCGCAGAATCTTTCGGAAGAATTATCCGCTTGACATTTTTTCTTTTCGCCTCAACGGAAATCGGCAGGGCGCCTTTTACCGGTCTAAGCTTTCCATCCAGCGCAAGTTCGCCTAAAAGGACTGTATTTTCAAGCCTGTCGGCAGGAATAATTTCAAATGCAGAAAGCAAGCCTACGGCAATCGGCAGATCAAACGAGCTCCCTTCTTTTTTAATATCCGCCGGTGCCAGGTTGACGGTAATTTTCTTAATAAGAAAATCATACCCGCTGTTTTTTATTGCAGTGGCAACTCTCTCCTTGCTTTCTTTTACAACATTATCCGGCAGCCCTACGATTGTAAAGCCGGGAATTTGTTTCTCCACGTTCGTCTCAACCTCAACTATGTATGCATCAATGCCGATAGTCGAGCTTGATAATACCTTTGAAAGCATATTCCCTCTCTTTCTTTTAACAGAATTAAATTTTTAAACTGACGATTTTATCTTTCAGTTTATGATCGTACCGGTTACAAACTCTCTTATTTAGTATATATCATCTTCTTCATTTCTGAAAAGTTAGGAGTAGCAACTTTACAGAAATAAATTCCGGACGGCAGATTTACCGCATCAAAATTAAAAGTGTAGCTTCCTTTTGTCAGATACCCTTTATACAATTGCTGAATCTCTTTTCCTTCAATATTATATACCGATATTTCTATCTGAGAATCCTCGATAAGAGTTACCGCAATACTGGTGTTCGGATTAAAAGGGTTCGGATAATTCTGCTGCACAACAAAAGGTTTAACTGATCCCTGCCCAACCTTAACCATGTCTGAATACACCGAACTGCCGTCGATGTTGACCTGTTTTACCCTGTAATAAACAACGTCGTTGGTTCCGTCCTGTTGATCTGTGTAAGAATATTTTTCACCTGAATTATTATCAGCAGGCACTGAGAACAAATCAATAAATCCAGAATTCCCCTTCGACTTCTGCAAGACATAATTAGCTGCCTGACGGTAATCTCCGCCGCTCCAGTCAAGCTCATAGGCACTGCTGAATGGAGTGATATTCAGCTCCGGTGCCCTGGTAAACAATGGGGCACTCGATCTTACAAAATGGATATTCGAATAAGACAGCGATATGTTGTCCCCCTGGTTATAAATTTGTTGCTGATCATCAAAGTCAAACTGCGAAAGCACCGTAGAACTGTCCGAGACAAAATTCAAATAATTTTGGTTAGCGAATGAAACATCTATTGAATTTTCCAGATCTATAAAGCGCAAAAGATCTATTTGAAAAGATTTTGCGCGATCGTTATTATTGAAACTGAAGACCAGGTCTTCAAGCTTGATCAACTCAGGTAAAACAGATTGACAAAGCAGACGGCTGCCGCAGTAGACTGAGATTAAGTTGCTGTTTAGTGAAACGTCGACCGAAATATGATACCAGCTTCCGCGACTGATAAAGATAGGACTAATCGTTTCAGGGTTATTTACAGCAGAGCGTTCGACGAGCATTTGAAAAGGATTGATCGAAAGCGAATAGTAAATGTAAGAATTATTTTTACTTGATATGTTGAGAAACCCTGAATTCGAACCGTCAAACTTTATCCAGAATTCGGTTAAAAGATTCTTCGTCGCAATGTCATTCAATGAAATTTGTAATGAAGAATTATTATCAAAGTTTAGACACCTGCCAGCCTCTTTCAAAGGCTTATAAAAATTAAATCCGGCAGTAATAAAGTTATCCGTGAAATCTCTTTTAAGCATGTTGGAGCCGAGAGTGCCGACTATTTTATCCCCATCTTTAAATAATCCTAATACTTTTAAATTTGAACCAGTGCCATATTCGGCTTTGAGAGTAATTACAACCTGGAAAAACGCGCCTTCCGAAATAGATGAGTCTGCAAGATTGATGCTGCACTTATAAACCTGACCCGGCATACTTTCAAGGTTAGCAGGCTGAATGTTTATATTTTCAGTAGTATCGGATGAATGGAACGCAACACCGGAAAGCGATATCTCACTGCCCGGCGCTAAATAAAGCTCAAGCGTATCAGCCGGAGGAGAAATATTTGAAGTAACTAAAGCTACATCAAATATGGAATTAACCGGAATGTTTTTGGGATAGAACAACCTATAGTTATCCTCCTTCTTCTCAGCAAAGCAGGAAAATAGAATACCCCCGATCACCAAAAGGCAGATTATTTTCAGCATAAAGTTCCGGGAGTAAAAAATTTCTACTCGAAACCTCTAACAGTAAAAATTTTTATTTATAGCTTCTTAGGAATTCTATTCTATCTTTTAATTGAATAACAGGAGTAAGCAGTTTATCCTTACCGTAAATTGCGTCTTCACGGTTCGAAAATGCCAGCTCATAATCCTTGCTCATAACTATTGCTTCTTCCGGGCAAACATCCTCGCAGAAACCGCAAAAGATGCACCTCAACATATTGATTTCAAATCTTTCAGGGTATCTTTCTTTCTCCCTTTCAGTCTCCGCTGCCTGTACTTCAATTGCAAGTGCGGGGCAAACTCTTGAACATAATCCGCAAGCTACGCAGCGTTCTTCCCCGCTCTCTTCCATTACGAGTACAGGTCTGCCTCGGTAAGATGACGGGGGAATAAACTTCTCTTCCGGATACTTCATCGTAAATTTCGGCTTCAGCATATTCTTCATCGTAAGTGACAAGCCTTTTACGATCTCCGGTATGTACATTTTCTCTAATAGTGTTAAATCTTTTTCTCTCTTCTTTACAGCCATCTTTTGTACTTAAAATTTTCTACTGAATTTTATTTCTTAATTTTGTCCTGTCTTAATCTTATACTTTAACTTAAGCTTAATTTGAAACTAGTTCAAGTAAAAGCCAAAATTAAATTCAAGAAATCACAATTTGAAAATCATAATAAGCGCAGCCACCCAAACTATATTTAAAAGCGACAGCGGGAACATCACTTTCCAGCCGAGGTTCATCAACTGGTCATACCTAAAGCGCGGCAGACTCCATCTTACCCAGATGAAAAAGAACAACAGCGCCGCAACTTTAACACAAAATGTTATTACGGAAATTACAGCAAACCATCCTGCCGACAGTCCGAAGCTTTCCAGATAAGGAAAGCGCCATCCTCCGAGATAAAGCGTAACTATCATTGCACTTGCAACAATCATATTTGCGTATTCAGCCAGGAAGAAGCCGGCAAACTTCATACTGCTGTACTCGGTATGATAACCGCCGACAAGCTCCGGCTCGGCTTCAGGCAAGTCGAACGGCAGGCGGTTTGTTTCTGCAAATGCCGATACAAGGAAAGTAATAAATCCGATCGGCTGAAGAATTGCATTCCACATCCAGCCGTGCTGCGCTTCAACTATTGCTTCAGGTCTAAGCGAACCGGCAAGAAGCAGGACGCCGCCAACAGAGAATCCCATAGAGATTTCATAAGAAATCATCTGCGCCGAAGATCTGATTCCGCCTAATAAGGAATATTTACTCCCGGATGACCAGCCGGCAAACGTAATTGCATAAACACCAAGCGATGTTAACGCAAGTACATAAAGGATCCCAATATTTATGTCTGCTACAACAAGCGGGACATTATATCCGAAAATTGTTACCGATGGACCGAAGGGAATTACGGCATAAGTTGTAAACGCAACGAACAAGGCAATAATCGGCGCAAGCGTATGTATTGGCTTATGCGCCGCATCGGGAACAATATCTTCTTTTAGAAGAAGCTTCAATACATCGGCAAATGGCTGAAGCACTCCTTCCCAGCCGACACGGTTAGGACCGAGGCGGTTCTGTGCCCAGGCGCTTACTCTACGTTCAAAATAAACGAGGTAAGAAACCGTCATCAGCATTACGTTTACAATAATGAAAATTTTTATAAAGCTAAAAAGTAGAATCATCCAAATATTCATTTATAAAAAGTTCCTTTTTTTTAATCTCAAATTAAACAAGACAAATTTCAAGAAAACGATAGTCAATACATTATGTTAATCAAACTAAAATTTATCAGGCTTAGAAAATGTTTCTTCAATCCATTCAATGCAGATATTTCTTTCACTTATAACCTTTTCTGCATGATTGGCAGAATATACTTTTCCATTTAGACTTTAATCTCTTCTCGCTGAAGTTTGGATTTAGCACCAAGCTCACCGATAACATCGTAATCTAATCCAGAGAATGCTTTGATATCCTTTGCAATTTCATCAAATATTTCTTCAGCCATGCCGAACTTTAGCTTGTATCCCATCTCAACAGAAAGCGCAGATAAAATCTTCCAGGAAGACTTCGCGTCGTATTTATGACCCTGCGCCCACCTGTCGTATTTTGTTCCGAACTTATCTAATCTGCTCATTGATAATCCGTCGAGAGCACGGTCGTCGTCAATAGTTGCAACTGCGGGCTTTAATCTTTGTACCCTTCCCTGGAAGTTTACAAATGTTCCATTCTTTTCCGCAAAGGCTGCTGCCGGGAAAATAATATCGGCAACGGCAGTAGTCTTATTAAAGTTAGCTGCATTTACAATCAACAAATCAAGCTTTGCTAATCCTTCTTCAAGCTCAGGATAAGCGGCGACTAAGTCATCATCAATTAAATACACTGCCTTTATCTTTTTTTCTTTTATTCCGTTGATTATCCCCTCAATGCTTAATCCGCCTTGACCAGGTTTTACTCCGACTGCTTCCGCACCAAGACTATTCGGCGTTATATCTTCTTTTCTAAGGATATTATCTCCAAAGGATGGATCGTAATGACGAACAAAATCTATGTTCTTCACGCCAAAATTATTTGCAAATTTCGCAAGTAGATAATTGTCTTCAAGAGTTGCGAATGCCGAGCCGACAAAAGCAATTTCATTCTTAGCAAATTTCTTAAGCTCGGAAGCTGTTTGTTTTATTGCTTCGCTCCATCCGGTCTTAATAAGATTGCCGTCTTTCCTAACATGCGGACCATCTACTCTGTCTTCAGCGTTGACAAATTTGAAAGTATTTATTCTTCCGTGGTCGCACATCCAGAAACTGTTTACCTCATCGTTCTGTCTCGGAGTAATTCGTAATATTTCATTATTCCTCACCCAAAGTTCGATATTGCATCCGCGAGAGCAGCCGTTACAAATTGTTTTGTTTGAGGACATATCCCACACTCTCGCCTTAAACCTGAAATCCCGGCTGGTTAAAGCGCCAACAGGACAAATATCCACAACATTTAATGAGTAAGGATTGTCAAGCTCTTCACCCGGAAATGTTGTAATAGTAACTCTGTGGCCGCGCTTAACAAAAGTAAGCTCATTGTCTTTCGCGATTTCGTCGCAGAAGCGGATGCAGCGCGAGCATGATATACAGCGGTCGCCGTCGAACATAACGTAAGGACCGAGAGGAACACGTTTATTTTTATGACTTTTTTCTTCGACAAACCGGCTTTCGCCAACGCTGTGAGAATATGCATAGTCCTGAAGCTTGCATTCCCCTGCCTCGTCGCAAATCGGGCAGTCAAGCGGGTGGTTTATAAGAAGGAATTCCATAACTGCATTCCTTGCGCCCAACGCTTTTTCAGAGGCTGTATGAACAATCATTCCTTCCGCAGCAGAAGTTGAACAAGCAATCGCAAGCTTGGGCATCTTTTCTATTTCAACTAAGCAAACGCGGCAGTTGCCTGCAATGGACAAGCTTTCATGCCAGCAGAAGTGCGGGATTATAATCCCGTGGTCTTTAGCTGCCTGAATTATTGTCTGACCCGGCTTAAACTCTA
>JBJKRP010000086.1:0-4082 GCA_046704565.1 Ignavibacteriaceae bacterium
AATGAATATGAATCGCTTCAGCAGTACTGCGGCGAAGTAGTACGCGAAAGAATTGTAGAAGACGGAGATGTAATTACATCGGGTGCCGTTTCATCTTCAATTGATCTTGGTCTGTACCTGTGCGAAAAGTGGGCGGGAAAAGAGGCAAGCGAAAAAATCAGAAAAATGATTGATTACCAGGCTTAGACCTGCTGCAAGATTGAAAAGCTTTTTAACAAATATTGAGTTGTAAAAATTAGCCTTAAATAATAGAGTAGTGGGAAAATGGAATATAATCACTAAATAATTTGTTCTATAATTCCATTATTCCACTACTTCTAAAATCAGCTTATGTCCAGGGTAATCCTATTAAGGCTTGCCTAATACTTTCCTTGCCCTCTCCGCAATGTTATCCGCGGTGTAGCCGTACTTTTCCATTACAACATTTAACGGAGCCGATGCACCGAACCTTTCGATACTAACTACGTCTCCGTATTGACCGGTATATTTGTCCCAGCCGTGCCTTACCCCGGCTTCGACTGCTACCCTCGCTTTAACGGAAGAAGGCAGTACGGATTCTTTATACTCTTCAGGCTGCTGCTCGAAGAGTTCCCAGCTCGGGAAGCTGACTACTCTTACTTTTATTCCTTCTGCTTCAAGCTTGTCGGCGGCATTAAGTGTTACGCCGACCTCGGAACCGGTAGCAATAAGGATCAACTCCGGTGAGCCTTTGCTGTCTCTTAAGACGTAAGCGCCTTTTAAAAGATTTTTTGCCGAAGGATATTTCTCCTGGTCTAATATCGTCAATCCCTGGCGCGTTAGAATTAAAGCGACCGGAGCGTCGTTATGCTCTATTGCTGCCTGCCATGCATACGCGGTTTCATTTGCATCTGCCGGGCGTATTACAATTGCTCTCGGAATAGCACGCAGAGATGAAATATGCTCTACCGGCTGATGAGTCGGTCCATCCTCGCCTAAACCTATACTGTCGTGGGTGAAGACGTAGATTGGTCTTATCTTGGAAATAGAAGCTAAGCGGATTGCCGGTCTTAGATAGTCCGAAAAGACAAGGAAGGTTCCGCCGTAAGGAATAACACCGCCGTAATAAGCCATGCCGTTCAGTATGCTTGCCATAGCATGCTCGCGGATTCCGAAGTGGAAGTTCCTGCCGCCGCGGTTTTCCGCCGAGAAATTTTTATAATCTTTAAGATAAGTATTGTTAGACGGCTCAAGGTCTGCGGAGCCGCCGATCAATGTTGGGAGCGACGCAGCGATTGCATTAAGGACCTTTCCGCTTGCAGCGCGGGTTGCAATCTTTTTGCCTTCATCCTTGAATACGGGCAGCTTCGATTTCCATTCGTCCCCGAAGTTTCCGTTCATTACATCTAAAAGAAGCTTCGCATCTTCCGGATATTTTGCTTTGTACTGTTCGAAAAGCTTATTCCATTTCTGCTCTTCTTCAAGCCCTTTGGCTTTTACACTCTTGAAATGTTCTTTAACTTCATCCGGGATTAAGAAAGCAGGCTCCACGGGCCAGCCGAGATTTTCCTTTGTTAACTTTACTTCCTCTTCTCCAAGCGGCGAGCCGTGTACTCCAGCCGTATCCTGCTTGTGAGGGCTTCCGTACCCGATATGAGTCTTTGTTACAATTATTGAAGGCTTGGTTGTTTCAAGCTGCGCTTTCTTTAATGCCGATTCAAGAGCATCCAAATTATTCACATCATCTACGTGCTGAACATGCCAGCCGTAAGCCTCAAACCTTTTCCCGACGTCTTCGGTAAATGCAAGAGACGTAGAACCGTCAATCGTTATCCCGTTGTTGTCGTAGAAGAAGATTATTCTCCCGAGTTTAAGATGACCGGCAAGTGAAGCCGCTTCGTGGGAAATTCCTTCCATCAGGTCGCCGTCGCTGCATATGCCGTAAAAGAAGTGATCAAGTATCTTAATATCATCCTTATTGAATTTGTTTGCTAAGTACTCGTTTGCTATTGCCATTCCTACCGAATTGGCAAAACCCTGTCCGAGCGGACCTGTTGTCGTCTCTACTCCCGGGGTCAAACCGAACTCCGGGTGTCCCGGAGTAATGCTTCCGTATTGACGAAACTGCTGTAATTGCTCAAGCGGGACGTCGTATCCGCAGAGGTGAAGTATGGAATACAGCAGCATGCTGCCGTGTCCTGCTGAAAGAATGAAGCGGTCCCGGTTAAGCCATTTGGGGTCGGCAGGGTTATGCCTCATTATCTTTGAATAAAGAAGATAGGCAATAGGCGAACAAGCCATCGGCATGCCTGGATGCCCGGAGTTAGCTTTCTGAACTCCGTCGACAGCGAGAAACCTTACAGTGTTAATTGAAAGCTGGTCTATATTGTTTAAAGATGCAGTCATTTATATTCTCCGTTTTTTGGATAATGTTAAAAATTTCAGTGTTCAAATATAAATAAAACAAAGCGAAAGCAGTAAGACGCTTGCTATGATTAAATGCCTTCAGTTTGCCGTGATTCCTTAAGTTCCTACCTCCTTTTAATTTGCCGGAATATAAAAAAATATCATTCTTACCCGTTGTTCGAATTAAAACTTAAAACGGTTGTTATTTTGAAATTTTTCTTATTAAGGGGGTGACCAAAAAGTTAGTTAAGCCGGGCATCGAGCCTGTCGAGATGCCCTTTTGGAAGCAAATCATTGGCTTCGACAAGCTCAGCCACCGCGATAATTTACTTTTTGGTCAACCCCTTAATAAAACAAAAACTTATAATTTATAACCGTTTCAACGGTTTATAAAATTCCAAAAGCATTTCGAACAATGGATTGTTCTTTTTATTCCGAACTGCAGTCCAAAACATGGAAGATTAAAATTCATTTCTCAAGACCTCTGCCTGAAAGATTGGTTCAGAAATTTCCTTTTTATTTTCTGCCGACCTTATTTCAAATCTCTTCCACATCATTTTATATTGATACATCAAAGCAATAAAAAATACGGCGAGATCCGAATAACGCAGCTTCTTATTTAGGAACAGCCAATAAAGTATCCGCCAAAAATACCTCCTATTGTTGTCTTTAACGCCTAAAAAGAAAACTACTCTTATAGCCTGCAGTGCTTCCGGCAAGGTTATCTTTCGCTTTAATCCCTTTTTTATATTCATTGGTTTCTTATTTGCAAAATAAACCTTGGTTCTCTGATAAATGCTTTCGGCAGAATAAACATTTTTAATAACTCTTTTAAAGCCTTCTTCTAATATTTGTCTGTCCATTTTATGTACCATGTTAGACCTGTTCTCATCAAAATCAAGATTGCTGATTAATCTATTCTGTGTCTTCATATTTTCATATAGTTCAGTTCCGATAGGTGCCTTTAATAAATTAATTGCGACTAAAACCATACCGCTTTCATTAATGAAATCAATCTGGTTCTGGAATACTGCGGTTGTATCTGTGTCAAGCCCGAGTATAAATCCGCCGACAATAATGAATCCTTTTGATTGTAATTTTAAAACTGTATCAAGCAAATTTCTTTTAGTATTCTGTTTCTTCTTCATTTGAATAAGCGCATCATCTTCGAGCGTTTCAATACCGATAAATAATTTTCTGAATCCGGCTTCCAGCATTAGCTGCATGAGCTCTTCATCATCAGATAAGTTTATAGTAACCTGTGTATCGAAGCTCGGGGCATATTTATTCTTATCACGCCACTCTATCAACCTGGGAAGCAATTCTTTTTTCAGCAAGCCTTTGTTTCCGATAAGATTATCATCGGCAAACAAAACAACTCCCGGACTACCGTTTCTAAATATAGCGTCCAACTCGATAATAATTTGTTCGGGTGTCTTGGTGCGGGGTCTTCTGCCGAACAATGCGGTAACATCGCAAAAATCACAAAAGTACGGACAGCCCCTTGAATATTGAACTATCGAATAAGCATAATTATTGAGATCAATTAATTCCCACTTCGGGGTTGGAGTTTCATGTACATTTGCATATTCATTTGAAGTGTAAAGCCTTTTAACCTCGTTGTTTTCAAGATCTTTAAGGAAAAGAGGAAGAGTAATCTCAGCCTCATTCAAAACAAAATGATCAACTTTATCAAACCTGCCGTATTCATGTGTAAA
>JBJKRP010000087.1:0-4448 GCA_046704565.1 Ignavibacteriaceae bacterium
CTACAAAACAATCAAGTACAGGCTGGATAGACCGCTTGCCATTCTGCTTTTCGTACTTATCGCTCCGTTTATGGCGGCTTTTGCCGTTATTGTTGCAATTGAATTAAAAGCGTTTCCGTTCTTAAGACAGGAAAGAGGCTTGTCATTTGACAACAGCAGGCTTAAGGTCTATAAGTTCCGGACAATGAGAAGTCATTCAAGTGATTATGTCCTGAATAAGAAAAATCTCTTTGAGAAGCATTTTCTTGGAGACTTTGTCCCTCCATTCTGTAAATGGCTTAGAAAAACCGGTCTTGATGAACTGCCTCAGCTGCTTAACATTATTAAGGGCGAAATGAGCCTTATAGGTCCTCGACCCTTTACGCTTGAAGATCTTAAACTAATTGAGAGGGAAGACATTACGTCATACAATGTGCTTGACAACTTGACTGCAAAGCCGGGTATTACTGGCTACTGGCAGGTGTACGGCAGTCGGAGCCAGGGGGTTGCAAATATGATGTGGCTTCAAAGTTATTATGATTCGAACGTTACCTTCTGGCTTGATGTTAAAATATTCTTATCTACCCTTCCTTTAATTATACTTGGTAAGCATTCGGATACCATTGTAACCGATGTAATGCTTGGGAAGGATGATATCCTTGTAAATATTCTAAACAATAGCTGACGGTTAAAAGTTGAGCCGCTATTTTATTGCTTTAATCTTGTGGAGGCAACGTGATGACTTTTTTACATAGGGATGAAAAAGCAGTTTCAAATATTAGGTGGAACTTTGATGATGCATGCGTCTTTTATTCAATATCGGTATGGAATACAAATGACGGCAAGGGACTTGTTGATGTGCTTTTAGCTGGCAGTCTGCTGACTCGAAATACTTTTACAATTGATGTACTCAAGACATCAATCCCGAAGCTTAAGAACGCAGGCTTAATCACTGTCGAAGGGTTGCTTTTCTTTCTAACTGCAAACGGGAAGGAGTTATTTGAAAGAGTAAGCGAGTCAACAAACAGGTCGCAGCGGCTAATAAGATCGCTGCGGGAAGAGCTTCCTGAAATGGAGGAGAGCCCGGATTTATCAAAAAGCTGTCTGGAACAACTGACTATGGATGTATGGAGGAAAGCAGAAGAAGAGTGCAGCGAAAGATCAGGCAATATTTTTAGATAGCTCATCATTTTGCAGCCTCCGGGCTTGCCTTTCAGGTGTGGCGTAAAAATTAGAATGAGAACTCAATAAGACTTTTTTCTGTTTTTGCTAAGCACCCTGTAGGTTACCTTGATGATGATGCCGATGAGAAAATGATGATAATGCAATGAGGCATTACCTGTAGTTAGTCAGCCGGTCAAGCGCCGGCTGAGTTTTTATTAACTGTTAACGATCCATAGTTCACACCTAAGGACGTTCGGGGTAATTCTGTTTACGGACTATTAAGGATTTTTCACACCCATCGGTGTTTCTTCTTTATTTCTTCTGAGCCTGATTCAATACCGGCAGCATAAAATATTATTTACAATTTACTATAATAAATCTCCAATGCCGCTTTCTGCCAATATGGCTGATTGAGCTTTATATTAGCTTCTTCTCTTTAATTCAAATAATGAATTTAACTCCGTCCTAACAAGCCTCTAACAAGCTTATGACAAGCCTCTAACAAGCTTATGACAAGCCTCTACTGTTCACACAAAAGGTCCTGGTAAATAGCAGCTAAAATATCTGCCAATTCGACGGCATATTAAAAATCCCAGATTGTTAAAGGCTATATCTCTAAAAAAATACTTTGCCACATGCCTTTTACTATTTTTGATAATTCAAATATCCGGTAAATTCATTTTTGGAAATAAGAATCTTTGAATGTCAACAAATACTCAACCAAAACGACAATTAGACTTTCAGCATAATTTTTGTTTTAAATTGAAGATTAAGAAAATTAGAAAGGAACCGTAACGTTATGTCCGGCGAAGAAAAAGCAGTTGAGATTTTCAAAGAGGAATTTAATTGTGCACAGGCGGTACTTGCCGCTTTCAGCAATAAGTACGGTATGAATGAGAACGATGCGAAGAAAATTGCATGCGGATTCGGCGCAGGCTGCGCGAGGCAGTCTATGACTTGCGGTGCAGTGTCTGGTGCATATATGGCAATTAGCCTTAAGTACGGAAGGACAGAGAAGGAGGACATAGCTGCCAGAGATAATACTTATGAAAAGACTCAGGAGTTTACGGAAAAGTTCAAATCATTACACGGGAGTGTTAACTGCACGGATTTACTTGGCTGCAACCTCGGAACTCCGGAGGGAAATGCGACATTTATGGAAAAAGAATTTTATAAGAAGAAATGTCTTTATTATGTTAGAGATGCCTGCCGGATTTTAGAAGGAATGGACTTCTAATCAAATAATGTAAAGGGGAGAAATAAAAAATTGAATGTTGGGATTATAGGTGAGCTGAAACAAGCAGTTCATTTAATTATCAGCTTTGTCCGGTGACTATCTTTCCATATATTTACCTCGCTTATAAATCATAGCCGAAATTTTTTTAATTAATAGTCCGGAGTAAGATGCCATGCTGAGATATACTTCCAGAATAACTTTGCTCGCAGCAATTGGTCTTTCACTTATCGCTTTTGCACAGAATAAAAATGCTCATTCAGATAAAAAGCACAATGCACACTGGAGCTATACCGGTAAAACCGGACCGGAACACTGGAGTGAGCTCAATACTGCTTATTCCCTCTGTAATGGCGGTAAGGAACAATCTCCAATAGATTTTAACAAAGCTGAAATATCCGACTTAGACAAGCTGCAGTTCTATTATAAAAGCGCTCCTATTGATCTTATAAATAACGGTCATACCATACAGGAGAATATAGATAACGGCAGCCGGGCAGTTATAAACGGCAAAATTTATAAACTTGTTCAATTTCATTTTCATACTCCAAGCGAACACACAATAAACGGTAAGCATTATGTTATGGAACTGCACCTTGTCCATACAGACAACAATGGCGAAATTGCTGTAGTTGGAATACTTTTCGAAGAAGGGAAAGCAAATGCCGAATTGCAGAAAATAATAGATAACCTTCCTAAGGAAATAAATAAGAGCTCGATAAACAAGGCTGTGAATATTAATCTTAACGCCTTACTACCCGCGGATAGGACTTATTTCCATTATTTCGGTTCGCTTACAACACCGCCTTGCAGTGAACAGGTAAACTGGAATGTATTTAAAGCTCCATTGGAAGCTTCAGCTAAACAGATAAACACACTTAAAGAAATAATGGGAAATAATTCGAGACCGGTTCAGAAATTAAATAACAGGTTTGTTTCGGAAAGCAAATAAGCACTAAAGACACTGATTAAAATATTATAGGTCAACCAGCGTACTAATGTCTTAAAAGCCAAGTAGTGTAATAGAATGTTTTGCTAAATCTACAAGTGGAGTGAAGTACACACCGAATATCAATACCGGAACAACTAAAGCTGCTACCATTACAAGCGAACCGTAAGAAGCAGAGAATGCCGGAACTTCTTTCTGCGATTTATCAAGATACATGTGCTTCAAAACTTTAACGTAGTAATAAAGTGAAACAACAGTGTTTAGAAGCGCTATTACCGCTACGACAATCATCTTAGCATCTACTAATGCGATGAATATGTAAAGCTTACCGATAAAGCCCGCCGTCGGCGGCAATCCGGTTAGTGAGACTAAAAATATTCCAAGCGCTGCTGCGAGGAACGGGGATGAATAACCTATTCCTTTATAGTCGTCAAGCTCTTCGCTTCCAATCTTATTTGCGATAAGCATTACAACATAGAAAGCGCCAAGGTTCATCAATGCGTAAACAATGAAGTAAATTAGTATTGCTGTTATTCCTTCGTTGGACATTACCGCCAATCCAAGCAGTAAATATCCGGCGTGTGCAATGCTGGAGTAGGCGAGAAGCCTCTTCATGTTCGACTGCCAGAGTGCTGCAAAATTACCAAGCGTCATCGTTAAGATTGAAATTAGGACTATGAAAGTCTT
Source organism: Ignavibacteriaceae bacterium (assembly GCA_046704565.1). Lineage (GTDB taxonomy): Bacteria > Bacteroidota > Ignavibacteria > Ignavibacteriales > Ignavibacteriaceae > FEN-1297. The sequence goes on from JBJKRP010000087.1 coordinate 4,014, forward strand.
CCAATCGATTATTCCAAGCAGATGCCAGAAGCCTTCCGCATCAATCGACTGCATGAATGTAATCTTAATAAATCTGATTAGCAGTTCAAATCGGGCCGCTTTGCTTGCAATTGAAAGATAAGCGGTAATCGGAAGAGGAGCGCCTTCGTAAACGTCCGGAGTCCAGAAGTGGAACGGTGCCGCTGATATTTTATATCCGATTCCAACAAAGATTAAAATTCCGGCAAGAACAAAAGTTAAGCTTTGAATCTGCGGAGCTTGAATCAATGAATTGATTTCATAAAGATTAGTGCTTCCGGTAATTCCGTAAATAAGTATTTCCATTATTTACGGAATTTCCGGAAGCACTAATCTTTATGAAAACAATTCATTGATTCAACCTCCGCAGATTCAAAGCTTTACTTTTGTTCTTGCCGGTATTTTAATCTTTGTTGG
>JBJKRP010000088.1:0-8545 GCA_046704565.1 Ignavibacteriaceae bacterium
TTTCGATGCGTTCTACTACGGTAAAAACAAACGATAACATAGCAATAATAGTTCCCAATTCTGATTTCATTTCCACAAAGGTAATCAACTGGAGCTATAATGATAAAAACGTAAGGTTCAACATACCTGTAGGCGTTGCGTATAAAGAAAATCCGGAGAAGGTTAAGAAAATACTCCTGGAAATAGCAGAAGGCTACGAGGGCATATTACAGAAACCGGCGCCGGAAGTATTATTTTCAGAGATGGCTGACAGCTCGATAAACTTTACCCTACGCGTATGGACGGACAAGTTTATCAATAAGCCCGCAGTTCTAAAAAGCGATCTTTATTTTGAAATATTCAGAAGGTTTAACCAGGAGGGGATAGAGATACCTTTCCCGCAGCGGGATTTAAATATCAAAAACCCGGAAATAAAGTTTGTCTCAAACTCTTAACCGGTCTTTTTTAAGATGCTTATGATTTCTCCGGTCTAATTTATACGGATCGGCACACAAGACCAAAGAAATTCTTAATCCAATCTATAACAAACACAATCTCCAGGACAAAGTTACGGCAGCCTATAATGCTTGCGATAGTAAAGCGATAATATTAATTTTGACTGAATAAAAGAGGAAAGCTTGGAACTTTTAATAAAAATCTTTTGTTCGTCACTTAGCTGCTTCAGCCGCAGCAGCATTATGCATTGTATTCATTCTAAAAAAGGGAAGTTAAAATGGAACTGACTGATAAAATACATCTGCTGAAGATCGATTTTGAAATAACATTGAGCCCTGCTAAGAAGATTCCCAGATTCGTCAACGTTATATTGATATTCGGAGATAAAATTACCTTAATAGATACCGGAGTTAAAGGAAGCGAAGAAAAGATATTTTCTTATATAGCACAGAACAACAGAAAGCCATCGGAGATCGAAACGGTAATACTTTCTCATTCGCACCCGGACCACATAGGCTCTGCCGCACGGATTAAAGAACTTGCGGGCTGTAAGGTACTTGCACATCAGAATGAAGCCGAATGGATTGAAAACATTGACGTTCAGAATAGGGAAAGACCGGTACCGGGATTTTATAACCTGGTTGAGCGCTCCACGGCGATTGATGACAAACTAACCGATGGGCAAATATTTAACGCCAACCCGGATGTAACATTGAAATGTATTCATGCGCCGGGGCATTCCAGAGGCTCTTTGAACTTACTTTTTCTTGAGGACAAAATTTTATTTACCGCGGACTCAATACCGGTAATGAATGATATTCCGAACTACGATGATTATTCAGATCTGATTAATTCACTTAATAAGATTAGAGCAGCAAGCTTTGAAAAACTGCTGACATCGTGGACTCCTCCGCTTATTGATCCGGCGGACATTGAACACGCAATCGAAGAAGGCTCTGAATATATGAAGAGAATTGACGGGATTGTAAAAGAGACTTATAAGGGCGAAGAAAAACACCGGCTTGAATTCTGCAGCTTGGCTTTGGAAAAGTTAAGGCTGCCTCCTTTTTTAGCGACAGCAGTTGTAGATAGAGCATTCAGGAGCCATTTAAAAAATCGGAATTAGAAATAACCGTTTGTTCAATATTGACCTTTAGATAACCACTAATACGGCAGCATCAAAAACAATAATCAGCAAATGAAAATATCGATTATAATTGCCCATCCCGACAGAAACAGCTTCAACCATGCGATAGCGCAGACAGCACTGATGTATCTTCAAGAAAAAGGATATGAGGTTTCCTATCACGATCTTTATGAAGAAGGATTCGATCCGATCTTAACAAAGAATGAAATTCCGAAACAAGCTTGCATTACCGATGAGGTAAATCTTCACTGCAAAGAAATTTCGGAGGCGGATGGAATTATAATAGTTCATCCTAACTGGTGGGGACAGCCGCCGGCAATATTAAAAGGCTGGATTGACAGGGTAATCAGATGCGGAGTAGCTTACGAATTTCTGGAGGGTGATTCCGGAGAGGGTGTTCCCAAGGGATTATTGAAAGCAAAATTTGCAATCGTGTTTAATACATCCAACACGGAAGCAGACAGGGAGATGAGAGTATTTGGTGATCCGCTTGAGAGCATTTGGAAAAACTGCATATTCGGGCTTTGCGGCGTTAAGAATTTTTACCGCCGTACTTTCGGAGTAGTTGTAACAGGCACTAATACACAGCGCAGAAAATGGCTGGACGAGGTTAAAGAACTTATCAGCAGTACTCTCCATTAAAACATTTTTAAATATGGAATGACAGAATATGAATGAAATATTAATTAAGCCGGTAGCCTACGTTAGAAATAAAAGATTAGAAGCAGCTGATGACAATTGGTCATCAATTGAACAAACTATAGAGTTGGCAGATGGGTACCTTGAGGAGTGTCTCGACGGAATCGAAAGCTTTTCCCACCTGGAAATAATATTTTACTTCGATAAGTCTACAAAGACTTTTACCGGCAGCGAGCATCCGAGTGAGAATAAAGCTTATCCTAAGGTCGGGATATTTGCTCAGCGTAAAAAAGACAGACCGAACCATTTAGGCGCAACAATCGTAAGTTTAGTAAAACACAGCGGACGTAAGCTTACAGTAAAAAATCTTGATGCAATTGACGGCACACCTGTACTTGACATTAAACCTGTGTTTAAGGAATATCTGCCGGAAGGAAAAGTAATTCAGCCGGACTGGGTAAAAGAACTTATGAAAAATTACTGGTAGATACTTCTTAAGTAATTTAGTATCCGGGAGCAGACAATTGAAATTCAAAAACTATAGTAAAGAAAGGAAATAATGAGCATCGGTTTATTTACTGATAAAAATAAAGAGCCTTCGGATAAAGATATTATTAAGGCAATCGGTCCGATGGCTCCAGTATGGAATGAATTGATAAGTTTCATCCGTGGAAACTTCGCAGTGGACGAAGATTTGAAATTTCTGTATGGGAAAAAATACGGCTGGGCGCTGCGATTCAGAATTAAAGGAAAGCTCTTAACATCTCTTTATCCGACGGCAGGCGGATTTACAGTCCAGATTATTCTTGATAAAGACGCGGTTGAAACAGCCCTGCGTTCGGAGCTAAGTAAAAATGCCAGGCACGCGATCAACCGGGCTAATCCTTATCCTGAGGGACGATGGCTGTTTATACCTGTTGAAACAGATTTAGATATTAAAAGTATTCAGTTTCTTTTAAGTTTGAAAAGAAAACCTTAAGCCGCTTGAAGGATTGAGATACATTTATTTTTTAATTGATGAGAAACAATTAAAATATTTTAACGAAACGGGAACTCAATGTTAAAAGCAATTTTGAATTTATTAAAACAGTTTTCTTTTTCACATAAAGTATTCCGTATGAATTTTAACTTTTCCCAATCATATCAGCACTAAAGAAATTCTTTAAATATTATTTACAAGCCAAAAGCGGTTAAATTTCCCGATTCATCTGTAATATACAAAACACCGTTATCAACAATCGGGCTTTCCCAGTGTATCCTACCGATGTCATTACTGCGCCAAAGCCGCTTGCCGGTTACCGGATCAAGTGCACGTATACTTCCGCTTACGGCACAGTACAAAACATTATCTGCAATTACTGGGGAACTGCTTCCTTCAGATTGTTTCCATTGAAGCTGCAAATAGGGCATACCTGATGCGTCAATTTGAAGCTTGAAGGCTGAAAGCCCGTTATAAGTACCAATGAAAACCCATGAAGATTTATCTTTTGGGTTTACCCAAACCGAAGGCTGTGAAAAGACCATCTCACCGGAAGGGACGTCAATTATTTTTCCAATCTCTCCTCCAACATTTCCCGGACCGCCCTTGCCGCTTAAATTAGAAAGATTAACCAAACGTATCTTTAAATCCTTACCGGATTGAACTGCAATATCCTTTATCTTACAATTAGCCGGAGTTGGAATAACTGCCGGCGCAGTGCTGCCAAGGTCCAAATCTCTGTCATCTAATTCTTGAAAGTTTGTCGGCGTATAGCTGTTAACAGGAAATCCGTTCTTGCCTGTTCCATCGGGATTTAATTCCAAAATAGAATCGCCCCAATTATGTCCGCTTGGATTGAATGGTCCGTTTCCTGTCGCAAAATAAATTTTATTAGTGTTTTCGTCATATATAACTCCGGGTCTTGCCCAGACTGCAGTCTGTACTGCAGACCAATCGGGCTTACCGGGACGCTCGACAAAATGCTCATTCAAATTGCTTCCGTTGGCATTGAAGACATTCTGTTTGCCGGTACTTAAGTTTATTGTTGTCACGTGTCCTTGATAATCACCTCTGTCCCCAAGGTAGCCGCCGTTTGCGACATAAAGATAAGAATTGCCGTCTTTGTCTGTTGCGGTTGCAAGCGCAGAAGATCCTTTTTCATCAATGGGCTTGCGGGTGCACAGCTCTGGCCAGCCCCCGTCTTTAACTTCGTTTCCGTTATCAACCCGGTATTTATGAACATAGCCGTCCAGACCATAGCTGTATACAAATTTCAAATCCGGATCGACAGCCGGCGAGGAAGTTGTGTAGGTATCACGGAACCCATTATTGATCCTGTAATTTCCTGTTCCGTATTGATGAGACCAGATAGTCTTTCCGTTTGATGCATTAAGAGCGATAATGTGCCCGTCTTTAGTAGTTACAAAAATCATATTTACTGTACCGGAGCCTGTTTTTACACTGCTTAAATATGCCGGCGAACCATCAGCGACTGAAGGCAGGGATATTTTGAAAATCCGGTGAAGGCTTTCCGCATTACCGGGGGTGATCTTTTTTTCTTCCGTGTTATCACCGTTATGCTGAGGATTAAATCCAAACTGCAGCCAGTTATAATCATCTGCTCTTTCTGCGGTCGTTCCTTTATGCATTTTCTGCTGCGGATATACGGCAGCTAAAGACAAGCCCGCTAAGCAAATAAACAGGGAAAGAATGAAATAGGAACTAACTTTAAACTTCGGAGTTCGTTTGATCCCGCTTAAAGCTTCAAAAGAATTAATTTTTAAAGAATTAGAAACAACAGTATTCATATTACTCTCTTAATTTTGGCAAACAAAAACGATGCAAATTAAGATGAAATAATTTCCGAATCCTGATGTCTGAATCACAGTGTGTCTTGCATTGGTTTAAATCATGGTTATAATTTTCAATCTTTGATTTTCAAATTATTCATAATCAGGAGTAGCAAAATGAGAGATGATTTAGTAGTATCCGGCTCTGTTGAAATTAATGCCTCTATTGCAGAAGTTTGGAACGGATTGACGGATCCAAAAGTAATTAAGGAATATTTATTCGGAACGGAAACAATTACAGATTGGAAGATCGGCAGCGGGATTATTTTCCAGGGCGAATACCAGGGGCAGAAGTACAAGGACAAAGGCATAGTAAAAGATTTCAGGCTGAATAAGACCATCAGCTATCGGTACTGGAGCGCCTTTACCGGCTTGGAAGATAAGCCTGAGAATTATTCGCTGGTTACATACGATGTGGAAAGGTTAAGCGACAACCTCACCAGGCTAACCTGGACGCAGCAGGGCTTTGCTAACGAGGAAGGATACAAACACTCTGAAAGCGGAATACAGCAGCTCCTCCTCAATATTAAAGAGGTGATTGAGAAACAGGAAAATTGAAGCGGTAAGAATTAATTGTAATTATGTCCTTGCGGGCTTAGGTTTGTCAAAGAGTTTTTCAATCCATTAAGAATAAAGTATAAATTAAGTTAGAACGGAAGTTAAATTTCAGATGAGGTAAAGATGAAGCTAAGAAGATTAGGAAAGTCAGAGGTCATGCTACCGGCTATTGGTCTCGGCTGCATGGGAATGAGCCACGCTTACGGCGAAGGCAATGATGAAGAATCAATTAAAGTCCTCCATAAGGCGTTGGACCTGGGAATCAATTTTTGGGATACAGCCGACTTTTACGGCAGCGGCAAGAATGAAGAACTACTCTCAAAAGTTCTTCAGACTAACCGGGATAAAGTTTTCATAGCTACAAAATTCGGATTCCGTGTTAAAGAAGGAATCAGGACCTTCAGAACCATGGAAGACGCTTATCTTGACTGTTCGCCGGTTTATATTAAAAAAGCTGTTGAAGCCAGCTTGAAAAGATTAAAGATAAATACGATCGATCTTTATTATGCTCACCGTGTTGATCCCAAAATTCCTATAGAAGAAACTGTAGGCGCAATGGGAGAATTAGTTAAGGAGGGGAAAGTGCGCTACATCGGTTTGTCAGAGGCATCCACGGTATCGATCAGAAAGGCTAATAAAGTTCACCCGGTCTCAGCGCTGCAGAGTGAATATTCTTTATTGACAAGAGACATAGAAAAGGAAATAATACCCGCATGCCGTGAACTTGGAATTGCAGTAGTACCGTTTAGTCCCTTAGTACGGGGACTTATGACTAACACTATTAAAAATGAAAACCTGGCTGAAAATGATTTCCGCAAAACAATTCCACGCTTCGATGATGCGCATTGGAAAAATAATAAAAGTCTTGCCGAAGGATTTGCGATCCTTGCAAAAGATAAGGGCTGCACGCCGGCTCAACTTGCATTAGCATGGGTACTTGCCCGGGGCGAAGATATTATTCCTATTCCCGGAACAAAAAAGATGAAATATCTTGAAGAGAATGCAAAAGCGGCAGATGTAAAACTAACGCAAACGGATCTGAACGATATTGAAAATTTAATTAAAGAATTTCCCGATGTAGGACCGCGTTACAGTGCAAGTGCACAGAGAATTGTCGATAAGGAGTGAAGTGAGCTGTGAGGAGCGAACTGATAGTAAAGAAGTCAGTATTGATCAACTCAGATGTCTCAAAAGTGTGGGATGCGATAACGGATCCTGCACAGACTAAGAAATACATGTACAACAGCGAGGTAATTTCGGATTGGGTAGAAGGAGGTACAGTAATCTGGAGAGATGCCGATACTAAGAAAGTGCATGTAAAGGGGATTATTTTGAAAATTGAACCTGCGCTTTACCTCGAGACAAAGGATTTAAGTATTGATGCCGGTCTTGATGATGTTGAGTCTAATTACTCTAGAGTTCTTTATAAGCTTACCGAACGTAAAGGGAAAACGCTTTTAGAAATCACCGAAGATAGTTTTAACGGAGATGAGAGAAGGTATAATGATGCGGAAAAATTTTGGGGTACGGTTCTTAAAAGTATGAAAGAATTGCTTGAGGAGTAATCAACCGCGAGTGTCTGAAAGTTATGAAAAAAATTAATAATTCAACTATATCAGGGTAATAGGTATATGGAGATAAACGTACTCTGAATTTATCTTCTTTTCCTGTTTTTCTTTTATCCAATCGTTTGGCTGGAAAAGAAAGTCGGCAATAAATCCGGAATCTATGGTTAAAGGTCGTAGTACTCTATCCTCAAATAACAGTACTATCTTGTGACTGAAAGAATACAGGCGTTGAGTTAAGATGCAGGTCAGAGCAAAGTTATTTTTAATAAGATAACTTGGTAGATCAAATATAATAAGGAATGCAGACTATGAAACCCATAAAAGATCAAACGATATTAATTACCGGCTCAACGGATGGCATCGGCAAGCTGGCAGCACTGAAAATTGCGAGGCAGAAAGCGCATATTTTAATTCACGGAAGAAGTGAAGCTAAAGTTAAAAGAGTTGTCAACGAAATAAGGGAAGAATCCGGGAATACTAATGTAGAAGGACTAACGGCGGACTTCTCTTCGCTTGCCGAAGTCCGCCGGTTAGGTGAAGAGGTTGTGTCAAAATATAAAAAACTTGATGTCTTAATAAATAATGCGGGCGTAGGTTTTACAGATGAAAGGTACAGCAAGGACGGCTATGAGCTTAGGTTTGCGGTAAATTATCTTGCCCCTTTTTTATTTACACAACTTGTCCTGCCTTTACTGAAAAATGCAGACGGCGCAAGGATTGTAAATGTAAGCTCTCTCGGTCAATCGCCTATAAACTTTGATGACGTAATGCTTGAAAAAAACTTTGACGGCGTAAAGGCTTACCGTCAAAGCAAACTTGCGCTAATCATGTTCTCGATTGATCTGGCAAACCAGTTAAGAGAGGAGAGTATAACAGTAAACAGCCTGCATCCGGGCACGTATTTAAATACGAATATGGTACGGCGTGCAAATATTAGTCCGATGGGAGAAGCGCAGGTTGGTGCAGATGCTGAAATATATCTCGCAGTTTCACCGGAGCTGGAAGGAATTACCGGTAAATATTTCAATGTAATGATCGAAGCGAAAGCAAATGCCCAGGCATACGATTCGAAAGCGAGAAAAATGCTTAGACAAATTGCAGAAAAATATACAGGAACAAAGCAGCCGATTTGATATTGTATCTTGTAGTCCAGGTAGGCTTGTGTTAACAACCAACATAGTGTGAATGTCATTTCAATATCGATGCCGCTGCCGCTAATCCGTTTGAAACCGTAATTGCATGATTTCAAGTCAGTCGAAGTGATCCCGATTTAACATTACAGAGCGGCGAAACTACCGGGTTATCTTTAATCGAAGTGAGCTGCCAAACAGATTTATTCTTATAAACTTAAAATAAAAATATAGTTTAA
>JBJKRP010000089.1:0-5474 GCA_046704565.1 Ignavibacteriaceae bacterium
AATGCCTAAGGCAGAAGGAATCACTTTGTGAGTTACCGATTGACGCTAAACTATTTCCCGCTTAGGCGAGGCTCGACAAAGTCGGCATTTCCACTGTGCGCAGAACTTGACGATAAAGTACTTACTTCTGTATCTCCATCAAAACCAGTTTCTTTCCTTTCTGGTTCCTTACATTCGATGGCTTGTAGTACAACTCGAATATAGTTGACTTCTTTATGTAAGACTTATACTTCAGTGTCGTTTTCTGGATTTCTTCTTCAACATTACCTCCCTTTATTGAAGCAAGGAATGCCTTCTCTTTTATCAAAGGGACGGCATATCTAAAGAGAATTATTAATTGGACGGTTGCACGGCTTATTACTAAATCAAATGATTGGGCATATTTTGAAATAAAATCCGGGCTCTCAACCCTGCCGTTCACAACAGTAACATTACTTAGCTTAAGCTTATCGACAAACTCATTAACTGCATCTATCTTTTTACCTGTAGAATCAATTAAAACTCCCTTTATCTCCGGACGCATAATCGCAAGCGGTATCCCGGGAAAGCCCCCGCCTGTACCTATATCCAAAAAGTGAGCGCATTTGTCCGGTAGGTATTTTGTAACATACGAAGAAAGAAAGATGTGGTTTTCAATTATTGAGTCTACATCTTTGCGGGAAATCAGATTTACCTTTTCATTTTTTTCCGCAACCAATTCTGCAAAAAAAGCCAGGCGCTCTATTTTGGCAGAATCCGGGTTAAATCCGTTATCCCAGTAGAAAGATTGAAGCTCCTTATAGTATTGTTCCTGTACGTCAACCATAAGAAATCCTTATTTTTAGTTTTTCAAATATACCAATAAAACCGCTATATCGGAAGGCGTTACGCCCGATATCCTCGACGCCTGACCTATAGAGCGGGGCTTAATTTTGTTAAGCTTCTCGCGCCCTTCAGTCGACAATGCTTTCAATGTCTGATAGTTTAATGTTAAAGGAATCTTGCTGTCTTCATATCTCTCCAATTTATTTACCATGTCTACCTGTCTCTTAATATATCCTTCATACTTTAGTTCAATCTCAACCTGTTCAAGTGCTTTGTCATCCGCCAATAATTCCTTTACAACCGGATTATGATCCGTTCCAATTAATCCTAAAATCTCCTTGAGAGTAATTCTGTACGCTTACAGAGCTTGGCTATCGTTTCTGCCGAATCGATTCCCGGCGAGCCTTTGGATTCGAGAAACGTATTAACATCCCTCGCATGAAGCTTCAACTCATTAAACAATGTAATGCTTTCTAATATTTTCTTTTCCCTGTTTATTACCTCATCATTCATAGTCTTTGAAATTAAGCCGAGTTGATAACCGTAATTCATTAATCTCCTATCCGCGTTATCCTGCCTTAATAATAAGCGGTGCTCTGCTCTGGACGTAAACATCCTGTATGGCTCATATGTTGATTTCGTAACTAAGTCGTCTATTAAAACTCCTATGTAAGCTTCGCTTCTTTTTAGAACAAACTCCGGTCTGCCCTGGACTTTAAGAGCAGCATTTATACCTGCAACAATCCCCTGTGCAGCTGCTTCTTCATAACCTGAGGTCCCGTTAATCTGCCCAGCAAAGTATAAGCCTTCAATCAGCTTGGTCTCCAAAGTCAAATCGACCTGGCTGGGAGGGAAAAAATCATATTCTACCGCATAGCCGGGACGCACCATCTCAACTTCTTCTAATCCTTTTATACTGTGAAGTGCTTCTAACTGAATATCCGCTGGCAGCGAAGTTGAAAATCCATTTAAATAAATCTGATCGCTGTCTAATCCTTCCGGTTCGCAAAAAAGCTGATGCTTGTTCTTGTCTTTAAAGCGAACTATCTTATCCTCGATTGAAGGACAATACCTTGGACCTACTCCCTTAATCCTTCCGGTAAACATTGGCGATTCGTCAAATCCCTTTTCTAAAACTTTGTGGACGGTTTCATTTGTATAGGTTATATAGCAGCTTAACTGGGGTAAATATGGAAACTCTTTTAGATTTGCTTGATGAGAAAAAGGCTGTGGATTATTATCTCCCGCCTGCTCTTCAAGAACTTCCCAGTTGATTGTATCTTTCTTAAGTCTAGGTGGGGTTCCGGTCTTCAGCCTGCCGGATTCAAATCCTAAATTCACCAAAGCTTGTGTAATTCCCAAAGCGGGCTGTTCGCCATATCTTCCGCCTATCGTTGACTTCAATCCGGTATGCATTAGTCCATTTAAAAAAGTACCTGCCGAAAGCACAAGCGCCGAGCACATAATTTGACTACCATCGGAAGTAATAACACCTAAAACTTTCTTGTTCTCTGTTAAAATATCGACGACTGAGGCTTCAACTATCTCAAGATTCGGCGTTGATGTTACTATTCTATATGCCTCTTCAGAATAGAGTTTTCTGTCTGATTGGCACCTCGGAGACCAAACAGCCGGACCTTTGGATTTGTTCAGCATCCTGAACTGAATTCCCGTCCGATCTGCAATTTTACCCATCATTCCGCCGAGAGCATCAATCTCCCTTACGAGATGACCTTTAGCCGTTCCCCCCACTGCCGGATTACATGACATCCTTCCCACAGCATGTTTATCCATGGTTACCAATCCGACCGAACAGCCCATATTTGCCGCTGCACATGAAGCCTCAATACCGGCATGTCCGGCACCAACAACTATAACATCATAATTCTTCATTCAGTAATATATTCTTTTCTAGAATCTAATCTTCTTTTGACCACAATTTTAAAATCCGCCAACCGGTCAATCTACAACCATCTACACCCTATCTCCAACCACCAAGCCAGTTCCACGTGGAACCACAATCTAAAAGCCAACCACAAACAACCGACCTTTCAACCACCAAATAAGTTCCACGTGGAACCGGCAGAATTCACTTCCCTATACAGAATTTCTGGAAAATATTATTCAGAATGTCATCCGTAGTTACAATGCCAATTATTTCTCCAAGACTATTTTCTGCATTCCTCAAATCAACAGAAATAAACTCTCCGCTTAAATTATTAACTATCGTTTCCTTTACTTTTTCTAAGTAATCTTTTGCTCTGCTCAAACATTGATAATGTCTAATGTTGCTAACAATCGCGGTCTTCTCACTATAAACAGAATTACCCAAAGCCTTTTCTTTAAGTTGAACAAAAAAAACTTCCATTCCTTCGCCGGTCAATGCCGAAATACCAACATCTGCAGTGGCACCATCATTATGCCCAATATCAATTTTGTTTAATACCCGGATAACTTTCTCTCCGTCAATCATTGATAAAATTTCCTTTAATAATTCAGTATCAACCGGCTGCTCGACATCAAAAACAAATGCGACTATGTCTGCATCCTTCACTGCTTGCCGGCTACGCAAGATTCCTTCGGTTTCAATTTCATCATTAGAGAGCCTGATGCCGGCGGTATCAAAAAGCCGGAATAGGATCCCATCAATGTTTACTTCCTCTCTTATTACATCCCTGGTTGTTCCGGGTATCTTACTAACAATTGCACGCGATTCTTTTAGAATATAATTTAATATTGACGATTTGCCTACATTAGGCTGCCCTACAATCGCAACATTTACACCGTCCCTGATAACTTTGCCGAAAGTATAAGTTGACATTAACTTATCAATTTCTGATTCAATTAAACTAATTCTCTTTGTCAATTCTTCGTTGTCTACAAACTGAATGTCTTCTTCTGCAAAGTCCAATCCTAACTCAACAAATGAAGAAACATTGACTAAAGAGTTCCTCAGCTCATTTACTTTTTGAGATAACAAACCGTCTAATTGATTGCGCGCGCCTCTTAATGAGCTTTCCGTTCTTGAGTTTATTACATCCGCAACAGCTTCTGCCTGGGCAAGGTCTATCCGGTTATTTAGGAATGCTCGCTTTGTGAATTCACCGGGTTCCGCTAATCGGATATCTTTTTCTAAAAGTAGCTTAATTATTTTTTGAGCAATTATTGGGCTGCCGTGTGTACTAATCTCTATGCTGTCTTCGCCGGTATATGAATTTGGACTTCTAAAAATCGATACCAGAACATCATCAATTAGCCCGCCTTCGGAATTATGTATATTGCCGTAATGAATAGTGTGTGTTGGTACGTTTGCTAATTTTACTTTCCCTGAGAAAATTGAATCCGCAGCACTTATTGATTTAGAACCGCTTAATCTGATAATTGAAATAGCACCGATACCGGGAGGAGTTGCAAGGGCGACAATAGTATCTTCAGTGAATTTATCAACTGGCTGATATCCTGATGTCATAGTTTTCAAAATCCAAAGTTGCAAAAATATATAATTATATTTGCAATCTCAATTACGTCAAAAAGCATAATCAATTAATGCTTTGAAAGCTTAAATTAGTTCATTATTACTCGCGCTAGTCTTAACGTGAATCCGGTATGTCTTAGTAATAAATAATCTCTGAATGCGCTCTGAATATACTCTGATTATACTCTGAACGCACTCTATCAGGCTTGTGAACCATACATTAATAGCATATTAACGAAAAGTTCAAATACTAAAGAAGAATCTGCCATTTATTCTTATACTATTGACAGAATAATAAACACGCCTGATGATAAGGCAGTTGTCCGGTCAGTTTGTCGTACAAAATGCCCAAGCTAAATATTGCCATAACTATTTATTTATTAAACACTTACGGATATTTTGACAATGGCACATTGCTTGATAGTGTTTTAATTGCATTGGTAATCAATTGGCAGATATTTTAACAATAATATAAAACAATGGAAGGAGGATGCTAATATGGCAATTACAAAGTGGAATCCCGCTCGTGAGCTGTTAAATGTTGAACGCGAGTTCAATAGATTGTTTAATTCTCTCGGCAGCAGATTTAGCTCATCTGATTCTTCCGGTATAGAAGAATATGAGAATGCAGTATGGACGCCCTTGACTGACATTGCTGAAGATAAAGATAATTATGTATTAAAGCTCGACCTTCCGGGTGTCAGCAAAGATAATGTAAAGATTTCTTTTATCGATGGTATGTTAAACATAAGCGGTGAACGTAAACAGGAAAAAGAAACCAAAGATGCAAAGTACCATCGTATGGAAAGAGCTTATGGTAAGTACTTCAGGTCTTTTTCTTTGCCCAGCAAAATTAAAGAAGATAAAATTGATGCTGAGTTCAAGGACGGGCAGCTAATGATTACTGTTCCTAAAGCTGAAGAAGCTAAGCCAAAAGAGATACCTATTAAGGTAAAATAATAATTAGTTACGCACCTTATGCAGTCTTGGATGGAGAATAACAGCAATGGGATTGACTGATTTACTCCAATATTCCATCTTTCCAATACTCCCAAGATGGAGTTTGCGAAGGTGGCTTAGTTATAGTAGCAATGTGGCTTATGAATGAGAAGGGTAGCTGCATCGGTTACCCTTTTCATTTATTTCTAACTATATTTAGATATTGAAGCTGTGAACAAAAATTATATAAACCGAA
>JBJKRP010000090.1:0-2895 GCA_046704565.1 Ignavibacteriaceae bacterium
AGAGGAATTAAAATGGAAAGTATAAGCAAATTAGTAATTAACGCCAGAACTACCGAAGTAGACACAGTCACCGGTAGAGTAATTTCAGAATATGAAAAGAACGATTGGAGCGGAGATACGTATTTAACCGGTATTTTCAGTTTGCTAAAGCCTGCTTCTGCGCAGCTTTCGCTGGCAATAAAGCGGATTAAAGCAGAGAGCATTCTGGAAGAAAAAGACGAACGGAGAGATAATAAAGTCAGGGCAGTACATTTAATAGTATCGGGATTTATGCACCATCCGGATGTAGCAATAAATACGGCAGCGAAAAAGGTGGATGCGGTATTTGAGCATTACGGCATAAACATTATTTACGAAAGTTATGCTACGGAATCATCATTGATAAAATCGCTTGTAGGGGATTTTGACGCCCCGGAAAATCAAGCTGCAATAGCACTTTTGCCTGGTTTAACTCAAATAGTAGATGATTTAACAGCGGCTCAAACCGGTTTTGAAGAAGCGGAATTGGTCTTTAAAAATGAAAGGGCAAAAGAAGGCAAACAGGAGAATGCAACAACAATTAAGCATACGGTTCTTTCAATAATAAATGATAAGGTTGTTACTTATCTAAATGCAATGGTACAGGTTGATAATGCAAAATATGGCGAGCTTGCAGCGACAGTCGCCCAGATAATAGACGACATGAATGTGATCATTAGGAAAAGAAAGAAAGGTTCAAAACCGGGAGATAATCCGTCTCCGGACGGAAGCAGCGAGCCCTAACGCTTATTGCTTAGCAGTGCAAAAGCTCACTGTATAGCAGCATATTGTGCGGTGCCCGGACTGTCGCGGCGGCTGAACTTGCCCGCCGCGGCGGCAGACCGATCGCAGCCCCGGTTATTTCGACAAGATTATTTACCTCTCAACTATTGATATTGATAATAACTATCTGACCGTAAACTTAACCCGCTGCTCATGCCGAGGATTCCGCTCATTCCGTCTTAATAAGCAGGCTTGTCAATCAGCTAAACTGTCTTGTTCGATAGCTAATCTTTAGGATAACAATGTAAAATTTGTGCCCGGAATTACAAATGAGGGACTGCTAATTATATAATTTGCATTTAGCGAATTAACTAAACAGAACCGACATTATTTCATTTGAAAGAGCCTCCGGCTTATAAACTTCTGTTATTCCAATCCCCGGGGAAGTGGAATATCATGCTGCGAAGGCTAAGTCGTTGGAAAAATGGAATACAGGAATCTATTTTACTACTCCATTTCTCCTGTTAAGAAGTTCTCGTGACAATACTCCAAAGATGGAATTTGCGTAAGATTAGATTTAATATCTTTTTGTAGGTATAAAGGCATTAATCAATTTGGATAAAAATTATTTACAGATAAATATTTCTTATAACTTATCGTTCCGGATATATTCTACTTATCCTGCTGCTCAAAGCGGGAAAGGAAGTATTACACATGATGCGGAAAAATCCGGTTTATCCGGAACATTGCCTCCGTTAAAATTATTTGATCAGCTTAAGATCATTAAGCAAAAGAACAAGCTATTTCAGACTACAGTAAAGGCACCGGTCCGAATCCTCAGAATCCGCTTTATTCGCTGTCTCCTCTTTGACGGCTTATAATTTAATTTACACTTCACAGCATTAACAGCTTCACTTAGCTTTAAAGAGCAATTAGCTTTTTAACAGTGCGCATTCTCCATTTAAATAATTTTATAAATGATTTAATAATCTAAGATTCTTGGATGAAAAAAATAATTTCTACATTGCATATTAACCCGCGGCTGTTTTTCCTCTGGTTTTTGTTTACGTGCGGGCTGTATGCTTACACTGTGCCCTCCGGCAGCGGCACAAGCGCCGACCCGTATGTAATTGCATCCAAACAAAACTTACTCTGGCTGGATAATACTGATTCGGTTTGGAGTGATTATTTTATTCAAACCGCAGATATTGGAGCCGGCGGTTCATTAGCGAATAACTACAAAGGCTGGTTTCCAATCGGCAATAGTACAACCCCTTTTACGGGATATTACAACGGTGAAGGGCATAAGATAAGCGGAATTTATATCGATACAACAATAGATTACCAGGGTATGTTCGGCTATGTGAATAGTGCGGTCGGCATAGACAGTCTCAATTTGGATGGCGTTACGATTACAGGCGGCAGCTATGTAGGCGGGCTTGTAGGCTACATTAATAAAACGGAGATTACCGGCTGCTCGGTAAGTGGGACCGTAACTGGTGATACCCTCGTGGGGGGAGTTATAGGCTATAGCGACGGCGGAAAGACGATAAGCTACTGCTCCTCTTCTGTCACGGTAAGCGGAACCACCAATGTGGGTGGGTTTGCCGGAAAGGTCAGCAATGAAGTAGACTATTGCTACGCAACAGGCAATGTCACGGCTGAAACTATTGTCGGAGGGTTTGCAGGTCAACAATTCGCGAACGGTATCGGTAAAAATCCCAAATATATAAGATACTGCTTTGCCACAGGAGCAGTCACTGGAACAGGATTAGTTGGTGGAGAAAATACTGTGGCGTCAGGCTTCACTAATGGACTTTTTATTCAAAACTGTTACTCTACTGGGCCTGTATATGGAATTAGCGATGTATGTGGATTTTCGGATCCAAATGATGGCGGAGTTATACAATATTGCTATTCTATTGGCAGGGTATATGCAAGTAATCCCTATGGTTCTATAGGGGGTGATTTTTCTGGAGTGGGTGGATTTAGTGGTTATAGCTTTACTTCTTCAGATAGTCCCTGTCAATTAGATGATAACTACTGGGATAAACAGACCAGCGGTCAGGTTTCTGATCCGAATAGCTACGCAGGACACATAGAAGGCAAAACCACTTCCCAACTTCAGGGCACACTTCCGTCTGGCTTCAGTTC
>JBJKRP010000091.1:0-2855 GCA_046704565.1 Ignavibacteriaceae bacterium
AAAGGTCTTCAAGATAAATCCCGGGTTTCCCTACGAAGGTTGAAAAATTATGGAAGAAGAAAGCGTGTCCGGCTGGCTCGCCGTTATACTCTGCAATCAGAACTTCGGCGTATCTTCTTTCTCCGAACAGATATTTCTTTAAGCTTTCTTCAGTTGCTTCAACTTCGTGAGGGAGCTTTTCGAACTCGGCAATCTCTTTAATAAAAGAATAGATTACCGGGATATCCTTTTCTTCCGCAAAGCGGATTCTTAATTGGTCTGATATTTCTTTTTTCATAAGTCTGAAGATTTTACTTTTCTGTTTCCTAAAAATTCATTTAATTTTAGGGCAGCAAAACCAAAGAGGTATCCGAAGGCAGAACCTATTACAGCGCCGCCCAGAATATCTGAAGGATAATGCAGCCCGACGTATACCCGTGAAATTGCAACAAGGGAGGCGGCAATAAAAACCGCCCACTTTATTTTCGGAAACAATTTATAGAAAAAAAACGCCGCTGCAAACTTGTTTACTGCGTGGTTGGAAGGGAAGGAAAATGTTCCGTTGCAGCCGAGAGGCGTTATTACATCTTTCAGAGCGCCGCAGGGACGGACACGGTGAAATAAATCTTTTATTGGCCCGGCACTTACCTGGTCTGTAATTAATATTAAAATTAAAACGCCGAGCACAGCAATCTTGCCTTTCCTTCCGCCTTTAAAAAAGCTTATCCCAAGTAAAATTAAATATGCGATATACCAGTTGTTAACGTTTGTAATAATCGTGAAAAATTTATTAAGAGCACCGCATGAAAGCGTATGGTTAAAGAAATATAAGATAGAGACATCGACGGAGTATAAAAAATTTTCCATATCTATTAAAAAATAATATTAGTTTTAAGTGGAAAAATATTTAGAGTATCGTTAATTTCCTATTGGGATTTAAAAACATATTTAGAAAGAATGCCGCTGCATGTCCGGTGTGAGCACTAAATCCGTCTTTGACTATATATATAACGGAGAGATAGCCTTTTCGTCTAAGGAATATGAGCTCTTTAGAAGGGAGTCCAAGTCGCTTCTGATTACACCGTTAAAGGTAATGGCATTGCTGATTGCAATCTCGGGTTTGTTTGCAATGGTATTCGAGGTTCGTTATTTTTCACAATATTCCTTCCAGGTATACGTAACCAGACTTCTTGCCACACTTATCTCGTTTGCTATTCTTGTAATAATGTATACTAAATTCGGCAAAGAAAGACCGATACTGCTTGTTCATATTCTTTTAGCAATAATAATAATTTCTTCGGGCTACATGATCTTACTAATGCCGAAGACACTTGTTGTTAATGCGCAGATTGTCGGCTTGATGATCTTTACATCAGCACTATTCTTAAGCTGGGATGTAAAGAACCAGATAATTGTGGCGATTTATTACAACATAGTATTTGCCGGTGCAATCTTACTAAATGATCATACGATTTATTTCCTGCCCAACATGTACGAATCGGTTATTTTCGTTTTATTTTTAAGCGTAATTTCAGTCGTAGGCAGCGCGGTAAATTTCAAATTGAGGATGCAGCTTGCGGAAAGATCATACCATATAGAACTGTCCGAAAAGAAATTTCATTCCATATTCGAAAACTCTTCTGCAGGAATGTTTCAATCCAATCTTGAAGGGAGATTTTTAACAGTTAATCCCGTAATGGTAAAGATTCTTGGATACGACAGCAAGGAAGAGCTTTTAAAAACCGATATTACGAAAGATATTTACCGGTACGCATGGGAAAGGGAGAAGCTGCTGGAGGAATTAAAAGAAAAGAGCTCTGTTAATAATTATGTGCTTACTTTAAAAAAGAAAAACGGAACGCTTGTAATCGTAAGGATTAACGACCGCATTGTAAAAGACGAGAACGGCAAACAGTTCTATTTTGAAGGAAGCATGGAAGATATAACCGATCAGATAATGGCAGACGATAAGCGTAGAAAAGCCGAAGAAGCTTTACGAAACGAGAAGCTGAAGTCTGACCAGCTTGCCAAACAGGCTACACAATCTTCGGTTATAAAGAGCCAGTTCCTTGCAAACATGAGCCACGAGATAAGGACGCCGATGAACGGCATACTCGGGTTCCTTACGCTAATAGAGAAAGGCGCGTACAAGGATAAGGATGAATTAAATCAATTCTCAACAAGCGCAAGGCATTCTGCAGAGCTCCTTCTTGAAATTCTTAATGACATACTTGATCTTTCGAAAATAGAATCCGGGAAGATGGAGCTTGAAAATACGGATTTCGATTTAAATGATATCCTGGAAGAGTCGGTTTCACTCCTTTTACAAAAAGCAAATGAAAAAGGAATAAAGCTCGTTTCAACCATAGCAGAAGGAACCGTAACCGGGCTAATTGGAGACCCGACAAGGCTTAGACAAATATTCCTGAACCTTATGAGCAATGCTGTTAAATTTTCAGATCACGGCAAGGTTCAGATCGATGTATCTTCGAAGGAACTTAATAACGAAACGGTAGTATTAAAGGCATCGGTGACCGATGAGGGAATCGGAATTCCGGCAGACAGGATTGGTGATTTGTTCCAGCCGTTTACCCAGGCAGACGGCTCGCACACCAGGAAGTTCGGAGGAACGGGACTGGGACTTGTTATATGCAAACAATTTATTTCAATGATGCATGGAGAGATAGACGTAGAAAGCAGTGAAAGAAAGGGCAGCCGGTTCTATTTTTCAGTTCAATTAAAGAAGCAAAAAAATGTAAAACCCGAGGCAAGGCAAACTGCTAAGAGAGAACTTGAAAAAACTTCTAACCAAATTATAAGAGATCCAATGGTAATAGAAAGTCTGAAGAAGGAAAGAAAGAAATATAAGATCCTGT
>JBJKRP010000092.1:0-12826 GCA_046704565.1 Ignavibacteriaceae bacterium
GTATAAAGCTTTTCCCGCTTCCATCATCAAGCTTCTTGCGAAGAAAATTTATATAAACATCTATCACAGAAGTATCAGCATCGAAATGCATATCCCAGACGTGCTCAATTATCCTGGAGCGCGTGCAGACTTTCCCTTTATTCCGGATTAAGAATTCCAGCAAAGAAAATTCTTTTTGAGTAAGTAAAATCTGTTTTGAATCAAGAGTAACACTGTGAGTGGCTGTGTTAAGCTCAATTTGCCCAAGACGGAAAATGGTCTGTTCTCCTTCTTTAGTCCTAAGCTGAACCCTGATTCTTGCAAGAAGTTCTTCAAACTTGAACGGCTTTTTGATATAATCATTGGCTCCGGAATCCAATCCGAATACGGTATCGTCAACAGTGTCTTTAGCAGTTAAGAATATTATCGGAATAGACGAATTAGATTTTCTAATTAGCCGGCAGACTTCTATTCCGCTTACACCGGGAATCATCCAATCAAGAAGTATCAGATCATATTCGTTAACGAACGCAAGTTCCAGAGCCTTGTTTCCGTTGTCGACAACATCAACTGCAAAGAATTCTTCGGTCAAGCCGTCTTTTAAAAAATTTGCTATACCCGGTTCATCCTCGACAATAAGTATTCGCATTAATAATTTAGTTCCCTTTAATAATTATCGTTTTCTTTTTTAGAAGCAATGCTTTGTACTTCCGTATTTTCGGCACTCCCGGAATCCAACCCGGCGCCAAGATTGAATTGAATACCGGCAGCATGCTTAAAAACCAATTCGCCGCCATAATACCCCGTCCGTGCTATTGAAAGAACGCCGGCAAAGAAAAGAATAAAAGCGAGCCACTTAAATATTCCTGAATATTTCTTGAGCATCACCAAGCCGATTCTTACAACGGCGGCAATTACCATGAGCCATAGACTAAGGGCTGCGGCATCTTCATGAGTTTCAAGTGCCTGTTTTAATGTACCTGCTTCGGCAATACCGTCGCCGGCAAGATTTCCTGTGACGTAGGCTGCAGCTACTCCTAACGTTCCCAAAATTAATAAATAGAATCCTGTTCTGCTAAAAAAATCTTTCTTAAAAAAAAGTCCGATTATATCCGAAAGAAAGCCTATTATTAAAAGAGCAATCGGAAAATGAACAATCATGGGGTGAATATGCATTGTATCAAACATTTTTGTCTCCTAAATTTTTCGATGCAAGTTATTCTCTCTCATCTTAATTCTATCTAAGAAGATTCTTAAAGTTTGCTTAAAAAGGTGTTGCCTTTCACAGTCATTTTTGAAGAGGTTTAAATTCTGATAAGAATTCTATAAAATTGTATTGTTATTTGTGAATATAATTTTCAGCTAAAATGCCTGACCATAAGTTATCAAAAAAGCTACTTCTATTTTTTCTTCCGTTTTTATTAACATTATTTTTCTACAGTTGCGGAAAGAATCTGCCTGAAGATAAACCTTTAGGCTTCGATGCCGTAACGCTGCTTAACCAGGACAGCAGCAAAGTCCTTTTTCCGGATGCTTACAAAAATAAAATTCTTTTGCTCGCATTTATTTATACCAACTGTCCCGATATTTGTCCGATGACTACCCATAACATGCAGCTCCTTCAAGAAGAAGTAAAGAAGGAAAATTTAAAGAACATTGAGTTTGCAGAATTAAGCTTTGATCCGGGCAGAGACAAGCCGTCTGTACTAAAAGAATTCGGCGACATTAGAAATATTGATTACAATAATTTTGCATTCTTAACCGGCAAGAAAAACGACATAAAAAAAATTCTGAAGAATATGAACATTCTCGCTCTGCCGGGAGATACAACCGTGACTAAAAGCGGCGACGTATACTTTTTTACGCACACGGATAGAATTGATTTGATAGATCAAAATGGGAAAATCAGAAATGAGTACCGCGGCAGCACAGCAAAAGTTCAGGAAATTATGAAAGACTTAAAAACGCTGGAAGATTAATATGTTAATTCTGCTTTCGATACTTACTTTTTTAACATCAGGTACCAAGATCAAAATAGAAAATGCGTGGGTCCGTCCCGCCGGAAAAGGTATGAACAGCGCATTATACTTTAACATTGCAAACAGCGGCAACAAAGCCGACGTTCTTTATAAAGTTGCATCATCGGCGGCAGAAGTCGTACAAATGCATGAGACGGTACATAAGGACGGTTTGGCTGAAATGATAAGAGTTAAATCGGTTCCTATTCCAACCAACTTACTCGTTGAGTTCAAGCCGGGCGGCTACCACGTTATGCTGATTAAATTGAAAAGGGATTTGAAAGCCGGACAGAAAATAAATTTTGTATTTTACTTTAAAAAAGCGGGACGAATTAGAATAAACGCCGAAGTGAAAACACAATAATTTATTTATCCCACGGTGGAAATTTTACAAAGCAATACTACTCAGCTAAATATTACGGTTCTGTTATCATACACCAAATTTTTTCTTTGAATATGGTTCCATATTGCACGAGACAAAACAACCTTCTCAAGATCTTTTCCCTTCCTAATAAGGTCTGAAATTGAATCTGCATGACTGATCCGTACAACATCCTGCTCTATTATCGGTCCTGCATCCAGATCGGCAGTAACATAATGGCTTGTTGAGCCAATTACTTTAACTCCTCTTTCATAGGCTGAATGATAAGGCTTAGCGCCCGGGAAAGCCGGCAAGAACGAATGATGAATATTAATTATTTTGTTCGGATAACCGGAGACAAAACTTTCGCTTAAAATCTGCATGTATCTTGCCAGGACAATAAAATCTATCCTTAGTTCCTCCAGCACCTTCATTTCAAGCTTTTCCTGTTCTTGTTTATTTGACTTATTAACCGGGAAGTATCTAAAACTTATTCCAAACTTTTCTGCAATCGGCTGAAGCGTTTGATGATTGCTTACAATTAGAGGAATTTCAACATTCCATTCGCCGGAATGACACCTCGAAAGAATATCATAAAGACAGTGGGACATTTCCGATACAAAAACAGCCATACGCAAAACCTCCCCCGGAAAATGAAGCTCGTATTTCATATTAAATTTTTTACCGATCGATGATTCAAACTCACTACTGATTTTTTCATCAGGAATTAGAAAGGCGGCTAAATCCCATTCTATACGCATAAAAAATATCTTCTTTTCCGTATCAACATATTGTTCCAGGTAAAGTATGTTGCCGTTATTTTTTCCTATGAATTCGGTTACGCTTGCAACCAGACCGGTTCGGTCAGGGCAATGTATTAAAAGAATTGCCGAATGCCTGTTAGAATATTCGTTATCGTTCTTGCTCAATTTAAATTCCTTCGATTATCTTTTCTACAAAAATAAACTTTATTATCATTACCTGTTAAGACTACGAGGTAATAATTTCCGGACCGGCAAAAAATTAGGGTGAAGAAATTTCATCGTCTCGAATTAATTTCGTAAACGGTGCAAAACTTTTTCTCTTTTTCTATTTTTTTTGCATGGCATCAAAATTGGGTCTGTCAGGGTAGTTCAAAAACAAATTTAATTTTGGAGGGCAAAGTGAAAAATTTATTTCTTGGACTATCAATTATATTTGTTCTACTATATGCCGGATGCACTAATAACAACCCTACATCACCATCCGGGAACGGAGAACTGAAAATGTATATGGTAGATTCACCGGCTAACTTTGACGCGGTTTTTATAAATGTTACCGAAGTTGATGTTCACTCGGTTACAAGTGACTCTAACGGCGGCTGGTTTGTTCTGAATAATACGCCACGCATGTACAATTTGATCTCACTTAGAAACGGGAATTCCACCATATTGGGCGATACTGCTTTAGCCGCAGGGCACTATTCCCAGATAAGATTGATCTTAGGTGCAGGCAGTCAGGTTGTAGTTAACGGAATCGCTTACAGCTTAACGGTACCGGGCGGATTTCAGACAGGGATTAAACTTAACTGCGATTTTGATATCCAAGCCAACGCAGCATATCAGATTACTCTGGATTTTAACGCAGCAAAATCAATTATCCAATCCGGAAGCAAGTATATTCTGCAGCCCGTAATTAGAGCGGAAGCTAATGAAAGCTCAGGAACAATTTCAGGTACGGTACTCCCGGCTGCATCACAGGCTGTAATCTGGACGGTTTCAAACAGCGATACGGTTACGGCGTATGCCGATGCTGCGAGCGGCTTCTTCAAACTAATGGCTTTGCCGGCAGGTTCATATACTCTGAATATTCAGGCTTCCGACACCACGGCTTTTAAAAGCACTACGTTAAATAACGTAGTCGTTGCAAGCGGTAAAAACACCGATGAAGGCACTATAACTCTCTCCCCAAAATAAACTCTCTCTATAGTTAGCTGATCGCTGTTCTGCAATAGCAGGGCAGCGATTATTAATCTTTGTCTATTTACCGGCTCGCGATTGACCAAAGGTTCTGTTTATCTCAATCAGGCTTTTAGCATCACCGATTATAGTAAGCCGGTCACCTTCCTGAAATACAAAATTTCCTTTTGGAATTATTACCTGCTCACCGCGGTGCAGCAAGGCTACAAGGCATCCATCGGGAAATCTGATTTCTCTCAAAGCTTTGCCAATCATTTCTTCCGACGCATCTCCGCATTTTATTATTAAAGAAATCGACCTGTCGTCATGGAGCAATGTTTCTTTAAGTTCCTGCTCATTAAAAGCGCGCTGCCAATCTTCCATAAAGCTATCATCTTCCACCCTGCCGGCAATTTTGGCAAGTATGCGCAGATGCTGGGTGGGATTATCTTCAGGGCTAATTAGGAAGAACAGCGCTTTTACGAAATATTCTTCGTCTACAAAATTCGTTAAAGGTCCGTTCACAATTACGTGGACGCCTTCATTTGATCTGACCAGCACCATTTCAGCCTGTTCGAGTCCATGGAGCCTTATATGCGGCAAAGCGATTCCATGAGTTACAGGTGTAAGTCCGATCCTTGTCCCTTCAAGAAAGCGTGTTTTAATTTCTTCTTTAGTAAAGAAAGTAAAGTTTGTAAGCCAGACTGCTACCCGTTCAACAACCTGTTCAAACTCGGCTTTTTCTTTAAAATCTATTACAAGGCTTCGCATCAAAATCTCCTCATAAGGATCATCTTCACGCAGCCCTTTCTCTTTTAGTATGCCGCGGAGCTCGACATCAAGACCGTGGTACCGCATCCTGCCGAGCCTTTCAAAGACATGGTAAATAGCGCCGGACCGCCGGACCTTACTCTTTACATAAAAACCGTACCAAAAAATTCCGATTAGAATTAGTCCTGACGTAAATAAAATCGTCAGCACTCCCATCTCAAAGATTAAGAAAAAAGCCGTCAGTATCCCGGCTATCTGCATCCAGGGATAGAGCGGCGACCGGTATCCGGGATCGTAGGAAGCAAGCTTGCTCTCCCTCATTACTATAACGGAAAAGCAAACGAGAGCAAAAAGAAAAAGCTGGAACCCGCTTGCAAGCTTTGCAATTCTTGTTGGATCGATAAAGATGATAGTTAAAATAATTGCCGCAGCAGTCAACTGGACCGAGATGAACGGGATCCCTTTTTTATTTAACCGCTTGAACAGATGCGGGAAAATAAAATCCCGGCTCATTGCAAACGGGTAACGGGAAGCGCTTAATGTACCGGCATTTGCTACCGAGGTAAATGAAACAAGCGCTGCGATTGAAACAAGTACGGCACCGATTTCGCCGCCAATGTATCTGGCTGCTGTTGCAACCGGAGTTAAATCGCCAGATAATTCTTTACCGGGAACAACGCCGGTCATTACAAAAATACCCAGAGCATAAATTATGTATGCGGTTATCAGTCCTAAAAAAATTCCAAACGGAAGATTTCTTTCCGGATCTTTTACCTCCTCGGAAATACTGATTACCTTGGTAATACCCGCGTAGCTGATGTAGACTAACCCGGTCGTTGCAAAGATAGTGCCTGCTTCGCCGGATAAAATATTCCGGAATTTATTTAAGTCAACCTCCGGCAGACCTTCAGCTAAAAATAAAATGAGCACGAGAAGCAAAACAATAACAAGAGCAGCCTGGAATTTACCGCTTCCCTTAACGGAAATTAAATTCAATATCCCGATTACCGCGGCAAAAGCGACTGCGGCGGGAATAATAGAGAAGTCTTTAGCGAACAACGCTATGTAAGCTCCCATTCCAATTAAAGCAAATGCAGACTTTAATATTAAGACAAGCCACGTTCCGATACCTCCTATAGTACCAACTTGCGGACCCAGCGATCTATCAAGAAAATAATAAATACCGCCTGCCCGCGGCATAGCTGTTGCCATTTCTACGAGGCTAAAGACGGCTGGTACAAGTGGAATTGCGACGAGAAGGTATGAAAGCAGAATTGATGTTCCGGCTTCTGCAGCAGCTAATCCCGGCAGCAAAAAGAATCCGCCGCTTAATGTTGCGCCGGTAGTTATTGCAAAAACATCGAACAGCTTTAACTCTTTTTGCAGAGGCTTAATTTTTCTTAACTGGAACATTTTTACTCTAACCGCCTATTTAAATAAAGTCTTTCACAACATACTAAAGAATTATGAAATTTAAAACCTCAGGTACCGTATCACTAATCCGTTCAATTGCAGCATTTCATAATAGATTAAATAATCTTTAATTTGACGGTAAAGTTTTTCGAAGTTTAATAATGAAATTTTATTTAACACTACCAGCCTTCCTGTTGATCATAATTTTTTTTGAGAGCTGCGCGCCTACGAAAGCAACTTTCACTTCAGAATCTTTCGGATCATTAAGAGATAAAAACATCAGAACAATAGCGGTGCTTCCCTTCGCCGGATTAACGACGGACAAGACAGACTTAGGTAGAATAGACACGACAATAATAAATGCTTTCAGCAGGAAGAAGATAAATATAAAAGTTATAGGAAGCTTTACTGCGTACAACAAGCTAAGCAAAGACCTGGTAGATCAATGGAATAATCTTACAATTGATTCAGCAAAGGGAAATCAAAATGCCGCTGCCCTGACTGCTCAAATCGGAAATGATTTAAGCGCCGATGCAATTATCCAGGGAAAAGTTTCAAATATAATTCAGAACGATGCAGCTTTCGGCGAAAAGTTCGGTGACACAAAAGTTACTTTGAAAATAGACCTGCTCTCGGCAAAAACAGGCAAATTGTTGTGGACTGCAGCCAGCATTGGAACCGTAGGTACCTTAACTACCAACGATACCGCACCGCCGGTAATTAACGCAGTAATGGTTGCAGTAAAAGAAATATTTTTGAACTTCCCTTTGAAATAAAAACGAAGGTGCTTATTAGTCTCCGGGATATAGTTTATGCCTATTACCTTATTTTAAATTAATCGAAGTGAAAATTTATAAACGGCAATATTTTCGAGAGCCCGGGATTATTCCTTGCAATGTTTATTAATCCTATCTGAACGCCTTCAAGATTTTCGGCAACGTTCAAAATTCCTATTGCTACACCCTGCTGCGTATCAGTAAAATTATTGTAAGCTGAAACAGATACACCGCGCATAACATCGATCTCTGTCCAGCATCCTGTAATATTAACCCAATTAAGTTCGCCGGTTTCTGTTTTAACTCCCGAAATGTTAATTCCGTTGATAGAATTAGTTCCTACAACCGCGAGCCCGGCAACATTTAGCCCTTTAATACTTTGTTGACCGACAATTGCCAAGCCGCCAAGATTAACTCCGCATATATCTCCCTGCGATATTACGGCAACGCCGCCGAAATTTATTCCACATAAATCTTTTTGACTGACTACTGCCACACCGCCGGTATTTATCCCTTTCATTTCTCCTTGGGATATTACTCCAAGGCTGGCAAAATTAATACCTGTTAAATCTTTTTGGCTTACAACGGCACCGCCGCCAAAGTTTACGCCCGTCATATTTTTTTGAGCAACTGCTGCAAGCCCGCCGATATTAATGCCGCACATATCTTTTTGAGAGACAACGGCTAAACCTCCCACGTTTATTCCCGTCATATCTTTCTGCGAAACGGCTGCAAGACCTCCAATGTTTATCCCATATTGATTACCCTGCGCTACCGAAGCCAATCCGCCGATATTTATTCCTTGCAAATTTTTTTGCGCAACGACGGCTAATCCGCCGACATTAATGCCTTGTGCATCGCCGCTTGAGACAACGGCAAGTCCGCCCAAATTAATTCCACTTATATTTTCCTCAGCCATGCTGGCGGCAATACCGATAGATATACCTTGCATTGTCCCTGCATCCGGCATTAAACCGAAAGCAATGCCGCTTACCTTAGAGTTCAAGCGGCTTGCCGGTTTCCATAATGTTATATTGATTCCATTAATTTCTCCCACGCTGCATTCGGAAACGTTAAACCTTATACCGTTCCAGTTCTGAGAGTTTCCGAAGCTTATCCCGGCTCCGCCGCTACCCAAATCTAAGCTTGAATATGAACAGGCAGTTTCCGAAGTGTCGCTTTCGAAAAAATTTATCTGTGCAAAGCACGTTGAATAAAAGATTATGATTGCAAAAAATATTATTGGCTTTCGCATTTGCTTTTCCTCCGTTATTAAAAGCTGTCGACAATTTAGACCGACAAAACTTGATTTAGGTTACCGAATTATTTTTAAAAGGTTCTTAGATTTAACCGTGAATAGTTTCACTGCATTTACATTTGAGCCCGGAGTAATCATTTTTAGAAAAAGAAATATGAAGCCTATTATAACTCAACAAGCTGAACGCCATTTGTCTTTTAACAAAAAATTATTGAAAGCTATAGTTATCGCCTGGCTGGTTGCAGGTACGCTGGATATTTCATCGGCTATTATCAGCTTTTCAATAAATACAGGAGCAAATATTCTTCAACTATTCCAATATATTGCCAGCGGAATCTATGGTAAACCGGCATTTGATGGCGGCATACCTATGGCATTGGCAGGCTTATTATTCCATTATATATTCGCACTAATTTGGACTATCTTTTTCTTTCTAATCTATTCAAAGATAAAACTAATATCTATAAATAAATTTCTTGTAGGATTTCTTTATGGAATGTTCGTTTGGGTTATAATGAATTTAGTGGTCGTAAAACTGAGCCGTACCCCCAAATTTCATGCAAGTACGGGACATATTATTGCCAACATGCTATATCTAATTTTCTTTATCGGTACTCCCCTTTCTTTACTGGCAAAAAGATATTACTCAAATGCCAATTCCGATTAAAAACAAAAGAGTAAATCAATAAATTTCTTTACTATCTAATAATTCTTCATCATATTTTTTCTTTTTTGAATAAGTTGTTATTAACCTTACACCGCGGCGTGAAGTAAAATAATACCATATCCATTCAGCCATTACTCTAAATCGGTTTCTAAAAGAAATCAAGAAGAAGATATGTACAAAGGACCAAAGGAACCATGCTACTCCCTGTGAAAACTCGAGGCTGCCTATTTTAGCAATCGCTTTTCGTTTACCAATAGTAGCTAAAATTCCTTTATCGAAATAGGAGAACGGTTTTCTTCCGACGCCCCGTAAATCACTCTTGATTGTTTCTGCAATATATCTTCCTTGCTGCATTGCCACAGGCGCAACGCCCGGCAGCATCTCTCCATTTTTGTTACAGACATAAGCAGCATCTCCTATAACGAAAATGTTCGGATAATCTTTTATGGAAAGATCCTTCTCAACTAAAACTCTGCCTGCTCTGTCGAGTTCTACATCCAGGGAGCCTAACAACGGTGATGCCTGGTTACCGGCTGCCCAAATTATATTCCGGGTCTGAATTTTCTCATACCCGGCTGAGACACTATTTTCATTAATATCAGTTACCTTAGAATTAAGAATTACACTTACTCCCATCTTTTCAAGATCGTGTTTAGCGATAGAGGAAAGCTTATCGGAATAAGCAGGCAATATTTTAGAGCCGGCTTCAATCAGGTATATTTTAGTTTCTTTAGGATCAAGATTTCTAAAATCCTTTAGCATTGTATGCCTAACTATTTCAGCAATAGCGCCAGCCATTTCGACGCCTGTAGGACCCCCGCCAACTATAACAAATGTAAGAAATTTTTCGCGCTGACTTTTGCTTTCCAGCATTTCTGATTCTTCGAACGAACAAAGTATCTTTTCCCTAATTGAAAGCGCATCATTTAATGTCTTTAAGCCGGGGGCATATTCTTCCCATTCATTCTTACCGAAATAAGAATGGGATGAGCCGGGTGCAAGCAGCAGATAATCAAAAAAAACTTTTCTATCTTTTAGTTCAACAAAGGATTCCATCTTATTAACTGAAAGCACTTCAGACATCATCACTTCTATATTGAACCTGCCGCTAAAAATTGAGCGGATAGGTACTGCAATATCACCTGGCGATAAAGCCGCCGAAGCTACCTGGTATAACAAAGGCTGAAACAAGTGATGATTCGTTTTGTCAATCAGGATTATATCAAAACTGTCCTCTTTAAGATTCTTTGCCGCTGTTATTCCTCCGAACCCGCCGCCGACTATTACTACTTTCTTTTTATTCATAAAAATCACCTGAATTTCTTAGTACAAAAATATTCTGTCCTGTAATATCCATCCTTACTGAAAGACACATTATTCAATTTTGTATTATCACATATCATTTGCTTTCCATTCAACTTATAAGATACGATTTTCATTTTCAACTATTTAGAAATTGATGTGATTGCTTCCGCAAATAAAATATAGAAAAGACTTCAGCATGCTTACCGACCGGCAGGTCTGTTATTTTTAAGAATGTATTAAAGAAGGATTTTCGTCCCGATTAAATTGGAACTGTGCGAAGTAAGATTTTTGTTGTCAGCCTCATACTTTAAAGTCCAAATTTTTTGAAAGCAATGTACTTCGGGATATCGATAGCAAATGTGAATAAAGCAGAGAAAATTAAAGACACCAAAACTTCTGTCAACGTAAGCGGTGAAATAAAAATTCCATATATGACTAATAGACTAAAAACTATTATGCTTATAATTGTTGAAGCCATTAATGCTTTCCCGGGGAACGATGCCCAAAAATATTTTCTTTCCCTTACTATTAAAACCCTGAACTGACTGGTGAACACTAATGTCAGCATCATAAAAGTTTGAAGCATCCTCAAATCCATATGAAAATAATCCTTGCCGATAATTATGGCAATGATGCCTTGAATTACCAACAATATTCCAATTATCAATGAAGCCAATGTAATGTTCTTAATATCCCATTTGTTAGGATCTTCGGTATGCTTAACGTTATCGGTAGCTAAGGACATCGTAACAAAGTCATTTGCAAAAACCAGCAGCGACATGCCGAGAAGCGATAGAACCATCTGGCTGGTCATAAAGAACCCGATTGTTAAAACTCCAACTACCTGAATGACTTTAGTTATTTTATTAATTACCCAGGTAAGCATTCTCTGGTAAGTTTCGCGGCTTCTTTTTATTCCCTCAACTATTTCACTTACACCCTGCTCCGTAAGAACAACGCTTGCGGAAGCCTTTGCAACATCAGTAGCATTGCTAACTGCAATCCCCATCTCTGCCTGCTTTAATGCCGGTGCATCGTTTACTCCGTCACCAGTCATTCCCACCAGGTAGCCTTCGGACTGCAGCAGCTTTACAATTTTGTACATATCCTCCGGATAAATTTCTGCTATGCCGCTTATCTCATGGACCAAATTTATTTGCTCTTCAGGCTTTAACCCTTCAATATCTTTAAGCTTTATGATTTTGTCTCCCAGACCAACCTGCTGCGCAATTTCCTTAGCAATAGCAATATTATCGCCCGTAAGCATTATAGATTTGACGCCAAGCTTTTTAGCTTCCTCTATCATGATTTTGGAATCAGGGCGGGGTGGGTCAGCAAGCGGAAGAAGTCCCGCAAGCAAAAGATTATTTAAATTGCCGTTTTCAGACTTAGCTACCGCAATTGTACGATAACCCTTTAGTGAAAATTCCTTTATAAGTTCATTTGCGCTCTCTATCAGAGCACCGTCAACTCCTTGGCACATAGGAATGATTACCTGAGCAGCACCTTTTACTACTCTGTATTGATAATCGGCAGATTCAATTACTGCTTCGGTCCTTCTAATTGCGGGATTGAAAGGAGTATAATCGATTTGTTTATCAGAGGCATGATTAACTCCAGTACTTTTAGCGTATTCTATGATAGCTGTATCTATCAAGTCCATCCCTTCAGCCCGCGATGCCAGCCTGGCAAAAGAGGCAACATCTTCTTTTGTGAATCCAGGGAAAGGAATACTGTCGACAACAGACAGCTTGTTCTGTGTAATTGTTCCCGTCTTATCGAGGCAAAGTATACTTATCGAAGCGGCATCCTCAATCGAATCTAATCTGGTTACGAGCACGCCTTCCTCGGCAAGCTTAATACCTGTAACTGCTTGAACAATTGTCATGACTGCCGGAAGCGCTACCGGTACGGCACCCATTAAGAAGATTACTGCAAAGGTAAGAATCAGCAGAACACTGTCGTGAATTATTAAGGCGTATAAAGAAACAATTATTGACGCCCCAATGCCGAGGTACATCATGTATTTTACGATTGCAAGCATTATCTCTTCCTGGTGCGACTTTGGCTTTGCAATTTTTACTAGCTCGGCTGTTCTTCCGAAATATGTATGTGCGCCGGTGTTAATAACTACGCAGCGGGCTTCACCCTGTCTTACAACCGAGCCAGAAAAAACTACATCCAAGCTCTTACTTTCAACAGGAAGTGATTCTCCTGTAAGTGCCGATTCGTCTATTGAAAGCTCCCCGCTTATAATCTTTGCATCAGCAGGAATAATATCTCCAAGCTTAACAACTATAATATCGCCAGGAACGACTTCACTTGAATCTATTAATGTCCA
>JBJKRP010000093.1:0-18950 GCA_046704565.1 Ignavibacteriaceae bacterium
AAATAAGAGCGGGAAGGTCCTTTTTACCAAAACGATGAAAGAATCTGGACCAATGATTCAAGATCCGAATTATTTAAGGAATTATCAAATATTAGTTGATGTAAATGATGACGGATTTAAGGATTTAATTCTTGCCGGGGAATTGCCGGACAGTCTTAAAAGCGGGAATAAACTTGGCAGCATAACCTGTTATAACCATGACGGCAGAGAAATATGGAACTATCTATTTCAAGATACTATCTCTTCTCCCGGTGAAGTCCTTTCAATAAATTACGGGAGCCATCTTATTGATACAACCACTGTAAAAAATACTAAAGTTCTAATAGCATGTTCACAGAATAAAGAATCTTTCGGATCTGCCATATATATGCTTAACTTAAGAACCGGAAAAAGAGTATTCGGTACATTTTGGCATCCGGGATTTATATTAAGCGGCTATGTTATTAAATCTAAACTTAATAATGATAATGAGCTGATTTTTGACGCATGTAATAACTCCTGGAATAAACATTCTATAGTGGTTGGTGCTCTTAACTTGAACGATATAAATGGCAAAGCACCGGCAGATATGTACCATAATTATTATGGCAAAAAAATGGCTCGCTTTAAATATTATATAACTTTACCAGATGAAGATTATGAGGAAACAGTAACCCCAACGCAATCTCTATACAGTGGACCGGAAGATTTCATTTATGATACAAGAAGTAATACATTCGACTGCAACATATATTTGAATTATAAAAGTATTGGAGGTATAGTGTACTGTATTTCGCCGGACTTCAGTAAAATTAATATTATAATAGACGATGTATATGCCAGGATAAGAGACCCCTATGTGAAATCCGGCGCACTTAAACCTCCTTTAAGCGACACTCAGGAATACCGAAATCTTTTAATAAGTCAAATACTTTGGTGGAACGGGACAAAGTTTGTTAAGAAGGACGAATTGACAAAACAAAACGCTTTGTACTCAGTATCTAGAAAAGAGCACAATAATTAATTCTCTTTACGTTAAGAGCTACGCAGCCAGAGCATGTATAATTTTTTTTCTAAAATCAGATTGGTCAAACGGCTTTATTATATAATCAAAATTACAGTTTTGCAACTGACACTTACCGATTGAGATTTCATCGAGGTAAGCTGTTATGTAAATGA
Source organism: Ignavibacteriaceae bacterium (assembly GCA_046704565.1). GTDB lineage: Bacteria > Bacteroidota > Ignavibacteria > Ignavibacteriales > Ignavibacteriaceae > FEN-1297. The sequence goes on from JBJKRP010000093.1 coordinate 1,159, forward strand.
TAGGGATCTTATATTTCTTCCATATTTCAATGCCTGCGTCTATTCCGTTGAGCTCCCCTTTCATAGTAACGTCCATCAAAATAAGATCGGGCAGTATTGAACCGGCTGCCTCAATAGCCATCTCACCAGAATTAACAATGATCGGGACAATATATCCTAATTCAGAAATACGCTTCTTTATATCGAGAGCTATTATATTCTCGTCTTCTGCAATGAGTATTTTCTTAGCCGTCATTCTAATCCGCTGTCCTATAAAGCCTTTTCGTCTTAGTAATGTCCATTGCTATAATCTTTAAAATCAAATTTTTATAATATTCTTTTTTATCAGCCGTAAGATATTATCTTCGTAAAGGAATTACTGTGATAAGAAGTGAAAATTGGAGGTTATTAAATAATGCTGTGAGTGCGGTTAAGCCGGGCTTACACAGTAAATTCTATCTTAAACTCTGTACAGCCGTTCCGAATAAGCTCTATGCTGCCGCCAAGCTGGTCGGTTAATGTCGTAACTAATTGCAGTCCAAGGGATTCTGTTTTTCGGAAATCAATGTTAGCCGGGAATCCGATTCCATTATCCCTGACGATTAGCGTGTAACTTGACTCACCTGCTCCGTGGAGTCCTATAAAAACTTCTCCTTTGGTGCCTGAAGGGAAGGCATGTTTTAAAGAATTTGAGACTAATTCATTTATAATTAATCCGCAGAGTATTGCAGTATCAATCTCAAAGGAAATTCCTTCGAGGTCGCTGCGGAGCGCTATTCTTTCCGCTCCGATATTATATGAACTGAATAATGCCTGGGTCAGGGATTTTATGTATTCTGGAAACTCTATTTTGTTAAGATCTTTTGACTGGTAAAGCTTCTCATGAATAAGCGCCATAGATCTAACCCGGTTCTGGCTTTCACGGAAAATTTCCAGAGCCTTTTGGTCCTCTATGTAACCTGATTGAAGATTAAGCAGGCTGGAGATAACCTGGAGATTATTTTTTACTCTATGATGAATTTCTCTAAGAAGGATGAGCTTTTCCTGGAGTGATGCCGAAATAAGCTCTTCGGCTTTCTTCCGCTCATTAATTTCTTTTTTTAAATCCTCGTTCACTTTAGAGAGAGCAGCAGTTCTATCAATTACTCTCTTTTCAAGTTCTTCTTTTGTCCTTTCAAGAGCCTCAATACCATACTTCCGCTGCGTGCTGTCCCTTACTATTGCAAATCCCCCGATAACCTTTTTGTCTATATCAAACAACGGTGAGTAGTAAGCCTCAAAATATCCTTCTTTCCCGGAATCAGGTATGTAGAACCACCTGTCCTTGGCTATCACATAGTTTCCCTTCAAGGTTTCATAATAATATTTATCCTCTCCTATTTCTTTTAGGAACGGCAGCACTTCAAAGGCATTCCTGCCCAGTGTTTTGGATTTGCTGATGCCCATAATAGATTCCATCCCTGGGTTCCATAATGTAAATCTGCATTGATCATCGAAAGCAGCAATCCCATCTATGCTGCTGTTAAGAAGCCTGTCTGAAAATTCCATCTCGCGTCTTATTGCACCTTCCACTTTCTTTCTTTCCGAAATTTCACGCTCGAGTATATAAAATACGGTAAGAAAAATTATACAGCTCACAAGTGTTCCGACAATAATTGTAACAAAGGTGTTCTTTACGTTATTAATCAGGAGCTGGTCCCTGGATTGAAGCAGGTTATATTCTTCGGATTCAATTCTAGCAACCTGACGGTAAATATCATTCATATTTTCCCTGCCGCTCCTCATTTTCAATCTTTCGGCAGCCTTCTGAAACCCATACTTAACCCGCAATTGGATTGTAGCCTGCAAGTCTTGAAAGCGGAACATAATTAAAGAGTCAAGCCTGTTCAGTCTTTCAATTTGTTCCTTATTTCCTTTTAGCAATATTTTGAGACTGCTTAAATCGAGCTTAACGTTGTTAATGCCCTTGTAGAAGGGCTCTAAATAGGTTTCATCGTCCGTAATAAGAAAAGACCTTTGTCCCTCTTCGGCACCAACAATCTGTCCTAAAACATCTTCCGTGGTATTTAAAATATTATAGGAATTTGCCCTCCATTCCGCGGTCTCGAAAACTTCATTAATATTCCTATAAGAGACGATGCCAATCCCTATTATTAATATCAGAATAAATAACAGACCGAGCTTTGCAGAATTTATTTCGCTAAAGAATGACAGCATAAATAAAAATTTAGATTTTTCTAAAACTTAAACAAAGAGCTATATACAGAATGTGATTTGAAAAAGCGGCAGGTTCATGAAAATAATTCCAGCAACTTTTTGTAAAAAAAATGTCTTAGTAACTTAAAATATAAAAATCTTAAATGCCAACAGAATATTATATATAAGGTATGGGGAAAAAAATTGTTTATCAAATTTTTTATTGATCCTCTGTCAGCATCCGCTCTTCCTTGAAGGCTTTCAGAATTAAGATAAAGAAGTGATTATAGCCTCTATATCAGGAAGCTTTTTAATGTTATAACATTTCCTCTGTGATGTTGTGCACCGTGTTCTTATTAATTTATTCCCATTTTTTCGCTCGAAAAATTTTAGCTGTTATAATGTTGATGTGGATTTTAATTTTATCGCTTTTCTTATTTTGGCTGGTAGGAATCATTTTAAAAATTTCTACCGGATGGCTTCTTCATGGCGTTTTAATTATAGCAGTAATTCTACTGGTAATTAATCTTTTAAGATCAGCCAAGACGAAGTCGATATAGGGCTATTTATTTCCCAACCTTAATACCTCCACTTTTACTTTCGCGGTGCCGTTGGAAATCATTCCCAGCTTTTTTGCGGCAGCCAAAGAGACATCTATAATCCGTCCTTTTTTATCCGGTCCTCTGTCGTTTATTCTCAGCAAAACAGATTTGAAATTAGAAAGGTTAGTTACCCTTACGATGCTGTCAAAAGGTAAATCCGGCTGTGCAGCCGTCATTTTATACATATCATAAATTTCTCCGTTTGAAGTCTTGCGTCCGTTGAAGTCGCCTGCATAATAGGACGCCGTACCGGTAAATGTTTCCATGGGTTTAATATCTTTATATAATTCTAAATCATTGTCTTCCTGTACTGTTGATGACGTTTCCGCAGTTTCCCTTTCCTCTTTCGAACTGCGCTCAGATGTAAAGCGAGGGACACTGCTGCATCCTGCCAGACTCAATAGGAATAGTACAAGGATGAAATACTTTATCAAATTAATCTCACTTCCGGTTCCGGATGCGGCTACAGCATGGATGCACATTTAATTATTGCTGTCTCGCTGCGAAGTCTGTTTTCTGCAAGCTTATATACCTGCGACTCTTGAAAAAGCTTAAACTCTTCGTTCGCAAACCCGCCTTCCGGTCCGAATATAAAATAAAAATTCTTTTCCGGGTTATTTTTAAAATCAAATAAATATGTCTCAGCTTTTTGATCAAAGATAATCTTTTCGCCGGATAAATCCTTTATTGAATTTAATGTTCCGTTAATTTCTATTTTAGGAAGAAAGCTTCGTAAGGACTGCTTCATTGCCGAAAGAGCTATTTTATTCCATCTCTCTGTCTTTGATGATTTTGAAATCGTTCTGTACGACTCAAAGATAATAAAATTGGTTATCCCAAGCTCGACGCATTTTTCCAGGGCAAATTCAAACCTCTCGGGATTCTTTAATTTTGGCAGACAGAAATATATGTTTTCAAATTTATTTTTATATGTAAAGGTCTTTTCTGCAGACAGCCGGAGCGCTTCTTTTTCTATAGTAGAAATCTTTCCGGAAAATATTTTCCCTTCCCCATTTGTAACAAATAATTCATCTCCAGGACGATGACGCATGACTTTAACGGCGTGTCTAAATTCGTCTGTGGTTAAACTAATCTCCGCCCCGCAATATACCGGAGGAGAATAGTAAAGCTCTATGTCAGAAAGAAATTCCAAGTCCAAAAATAAATTGTGGCTGTCCTAAATCATTAAATGCATATTCAAGTCTAAGAGAGTTATAAGGAAGAACTAAAAAAATAAGACCGGCACCATATCCGCTATAAAAATTTTTTATGCTTAAAGGCTGTCCCCAATCGGTAACTGTCCCGGTGTCGGAAAAGAGTTCGGCATACACCGCAAACCTGTAAGTCAGTAATGATTTCGGGATAACCGGCACAAAATCGAAATCTATGTTAATGTCTTTGATTACGGGATAATTAAGCTCTACCGATGCAGTGTACAGGTTATTTCCTTCCATCTCTTTATCGAAGTATCCTCTTATTCTTTCGTCGTATCCGAAGAAAGAAAAATTATAATACGGGACAAGCTTTCCGAAAGTCATTCTTGACGCAAGCCTGAATTTAAATCTCAAGTCATCGGCGGTTTTAAAATATTTTCGAAAATCCAAGCTTGCGATCTGATAATTAATGTTATCGATCCCCAGCCCTTTAAAGAAGACACTTGCGTATGCATAGGTTCCTACAGACGGGAATTGTGCCAGGTCCCTTGTATCGAACAAATAACTAAGTCCGAGAGAAAATTGTCTGTCAATACGGCTGTCTGAAGCTGAAATACCTTTTATGAACAGCGGGTTCTCCACATAGTCAAAGCCTGCTTGGATATCCAGTTTGTTATAGAGATTTAGCCGCTTCCCTAAATCGATATAACCACCGATAAACTTTTGATAAAAATTTCCGCCGTATAAATTTACTGCGTTTTCGCTTTTATTCCTGGCATTTTGATAATATGCTTGCACGTCCAGGTAAATACCTGCACTCCGGATAATATACGGCTTCACATATTCTAAAATTAGTTTTGGATTGTAACCGAAAGCTGCAATAGCCTGCAAGGTTTCATTCTCTCCTCTGAAATTTCGAACCAAAAAGTCCAGACCGTAAGATACCTTCGTCCAGTCTCTGTCTTGAAATTCAAGAAAAGGAACCGGGTAAATATACCAGCTTTCTGAAACGTCTATTAAAAGAATATTCTTTTTATCGGCTCTAAATGGAATGAGGTTAACCCAGGTAAAAATTCCGAGACTGTATATTCTATTTAGATTATAATTTGCAATCTGAGGAGTTAAAGTATCGCCGATACCGAAAGTTAATTCTCTTGTAATAACATCGGGGTCAGTAATTTTGTTGCCTTCAACTTTAATTGAATCTATTCTTATCGAGTATTTGCCGTAGTAGAAAACGGTATCCGCACTACTGCATAAAGCCGACTGAGAAAGTAAAAATAGAATTAGGATGGCAAAGAGAAATTTTATCATTAAGCTTTAATGCATATTCAATAAACTGTCTTAATTAAGATACCGTCTCTTCAATATAATCAGAAATCGGGTTACAACTGCATACCAGTTTCCTGTCGCCGTAAGCATTATTTATCCTGCCAACGCTCGTCCAGAACTTATTCATCTTAAGCCAGGGTGCCGGGAACGCTGCCTTTTCTCTTGAGTATTTATGATTCCATTCATCAGCCATTACGCTTAAAGCCGTATGCGGCGAGTTTTTAAGTACGTTATCGTTAATATCCGCAGCGCCGTTCTCGATTTCTTTCATCTCATTATAAATCGAAATCATCGCATCGCAAAACCTATCTAGTTCTGGTTTAGATTCACTCTCCGTCGGTTCAACCATCAAGGTACCGTGAACAGGAAATGAAACTGTAGGCGCATGGAACCCGTAATCCATCAATCTCTTGGCAATGTCCTCAACTTCTACCTGGGCAGTCGCTTTGAAACCTCTCATATCGAAAATCAATTCATGAGCTACTCTTCCTTTTAAGCCTGCATAAAGCACCTTGAAGTATGGTTCTAATTTTGCCTTGATGTAGTTTGCATTCAGAATAGAAACGATGGAAGCGTTTTTTAGTCCATTAGCACCCATCATCTTAATATAAGCATACGAGATTACCAAAATGTCTGCGCTCCCCCACGGCGCAGAAGAAACTGCATGGATTCCTTTTTCATGTCCGAGGTTTATTACCGGATGTGTTGGAAGGAATGGTACAAGATGCTTTGCTGCTCCAATCGGTCCCATGCCCGGTCCGCCTCCTCCATGAGGTATGCAGAATGTTTTATGCAGATTAAGATGACATACATCAGCGCCTATTTCAGCCGGGCTCGTTAACCCTACCTGCGCATTCATGTTTGCGCCGTCCATATAAACCTGTCCGCCGTTCTCGTGAATGATCGAACAAATTTCACGGATATTTTCTTCAAACACTCCGTGAGTTGATGGATATGTTATAAGAAGCGCAGCAAGCTTATCTTTATTTTCCCTGACCTTCTTCTCCAAATCATTTATATCTACGTTGCCATTCTCATCGCAGTTTACAACAACTACTTTCATCCCAGCCATTACAGCACTGGCAGGGTTAGTTCCATGTGCAGAAGATGGAATTACAACAATATTTCTATGATGCTCGCCTTTGCTATGTAAATATTCTCTGATGACCATCAGTCCGGTGTACTCGCCCTGAGCTCCGGAGTTTGGTTGAAGAGAGATTGAATCAAAGCCTGTAATTTCACAAAGCTGTTTCTCTAATTCCTTAAATAAAAATTGATAGCCTGCAGCCTGTTCCACCGGCGCAAAAGGATGAAGACCGGCGAATTCCTCCCAGGTAATACCTATCATTTCCGTTGTTGCATTCAACTTCATTGTGCAGGAGCCAAGCGGAATCATCGAATGAACTAGCGACAAATCTTTATTCTCAAGCCGCTTCATGTATCGAAGCATTTCCGTTTCCGAATCATAGGTATTGAATACCGGGTGCTGAAGGTATTTGCTTCGGCGTTCCAGACTTTCAGGGAAGCTGGTATTTAAATCATCTTTAATCGTACGAAAATTCTCTTCCGAAATTTTCTGATTAGATGCTTCCTCAAAAATTGAAATTATTTTTTCAACGTCCGCGAGCTCAGTCTTTTCATTTAATGAAATACCAATCGCATTATCTGTGAAGTATCTAAAGTTTACGGTCTTAGCCTCTGCCAGGCTTCTAATTGATTTAATTTCTTCTTTAGATTTAGCTTCAAAAGAAATTCTTAATGTATCAAAGTAGTTCTGGTTAGTCTGATTAAATCCTAATTTCCTTAAGGATAAGTCAAGTAGCTTCGCCAGTTTATTAATTTTTTCAGCAATTGCCTTTAATCCGTCAGGACCATGATAAACAGCGTACATGCCTGCAATAACAGCAAGCAGAACCTGCGAAGTACAAATATTGCTTGTAGCTTTCTCTCTTCTTATGTGTTGCTCTCTGGTCTGAAGCGCCATCCGGTAAGCATGATTTCCCTGTGCATCAACGGAAACGCCTATAATGCGTCCAGGAATTTGTCTTTTAAATTCCTCCTTAGTTGCAAAGTAAGCCGCATGCGGTCCGCCGTAACCCATAGGAACTCCGAAACGCTGAGTATTTCCAACGACAATATCTGCACCGAATTCACCCGGTGGGGTTAATAGAGTAAGACTAAGTAAATCTGCCGCTACTACAACTAAAGTATTATTTTGATGAGCACGCTCGACGGACTTTTTGTAATCGTAAATCTCGCCGCTGTCAGCCGGGTATTGAAGCAGCATTCCAAAAATCTGTTCACTGAATTCAAGCTTTGTATGGTCGCCGATCAACAGTTCGATACCAAATGGTTTCGATCTTGTTTTCAAGACGTCAATTGTCTGTGGATAGCACTCTACGGACACAAAAAAGATGTTCGCGTCTGCAGATTTTCTTAACGAATAGAGCATTGTCATCGCTTCTGCAGCGGCAGTTCCTTCATCGAGAAGAGACGCGTTGGCAATTTCCATACCGGTTAAATCTATTACCATTGTCTGGAAGTTAAGTAATGCTTCGAGCCTTCCCTGGGAAATCTCTGCCTGGTAAGGAGTATATTGTGTGTACCAGCCGGGGTTCTCCAAAATATTTCTCTGGATAACAGCCGGAGTTATCGTAGGATGATAGCCCATGCCAATGTAAGATTTGTATATTTTATTTTTTGAAGCCACCTCTTTAAGGTGCTCAAGAAATTTGTATTCGCTTAAAGGCTCGTCCAATTCCAATTCTTTCTTTATTCGAATATCTTTTGGGATTGTGGCATCAATTAATTCTTCTAAGCTATTAACTCCGATTGCCCGAATCATCTCTTGGATTTCTTCGGCGTTTGGACCAATGTGTCTGTTAACAAATTGATCAGGATGATTAAAGTTATTCATAAGATTAAAAATCTTCCTTGAAATGAAATTAAAATTTAATGATGAAAAATAAGGAAAGTTTAGCACCTAAAAAATGAAAATTGCTCATTCATTTTCATTAAAAATCTTTATGAGAGCCATGTGCGCAGCGTTCTGTTCTGCCGACTTTTTATTTCTGCCGGTGCCGGTGCCGTATTCAACACTTCCAATCCTAACTTTAATTGTAAACAGCCGGTTGTGCTGCGGACCCTCTTCCTTTATAACCATGTAAAGCGGATTATCCATCTTATGTGCCTGAGTATATTCCAGCAACTGGCTTTTGAAGTTTTCATCTACAAGATATATTCCCTCTTTTACGTTCGGCTCAATCAGAATTCTTTTAATAAATTCCTTTGCCGGCTTTAACCCGTTATCCAGATAAATAGCCCCTATCAGGGCTTCCAGCGCATCCGAAAGCACAGTCCTTGATCCGTTGGTAAAATTATTTGAAAGGTTTTTGCTTATTAAGAGGAAGTTTTCAAGACTTATTTCTTCAGCAGCGTCTGCCAATGAAGAACGGTTTACTATCTTCGCTCTTACTTTCGTAAGAAAGCCTTCATCCTTGTCGGAGAATTCATCAAACAAATATTCCGCAACTGCAAGGCTAAGAACCGAATCACCTAAGAATTCAAGACGCTCATTAGAGACTTTGTATAAATCGCTTGTTTCGAGGAATGACCTGTGCATTAAAGCCTGGATAAAATATCCCCTGTTCTTAATACTGAATCCGATCATTTTCTCAAGCTCTGCAAATTTCTGTGGAGTTAGTATCCGGGAGATTTCTTTGGTTTTATTTTTCTCGGCTCGCTGTTTTAGTTTTTCAAACAGCCAATGAGTAAGCTTACCCAAAACTATTCCTCAAACTTTTTAAATAGCAGCGAAGCATTATGTCCCCCGAAGCCGAATGTATTGCTAATAGCGCTCCTAATAGTTCTCTTAGTCGCTTTGAGCGGACTGTAGTTTAAATCGCATTCCGGGTCAGGATTGGTTAAGTTAATTGTCGGAGGCACAACGTCATTATAAACCGCAAGTACTGCAGCAATTGCTTCAACGCCGCCTGCAGCGCCAAGCAAATGCCCAGTCATTGATTTTGTCGAGCTAACAATCAGCTTGTAGGCATGCTCGCCAAAAACATTTTTTATAGCCATTGTTTCATTAACATCGTTGTATGGAGTCGATGTTCCGTGAGCATTTATATAATCAATATCCTTAATTGAAAGTCCGCCGTCTTTTATCGCTGCATTCATAGATCTAACTGCGCCTTCCCCGCCCGGTGAAGGAGCTGTAACGTGATGTGCGTCGGCAGTCAAGCCTATTCCTATCATCTCACAATAAATTTTTGCACCTCGATTTTTTGCATGCTCAAGTTCTTCAAGCAAAATAATACCGGCACCTTCACCCATTACGAATCCATTCCTGTCTTTATCGAATGGACGGCACGCTTCAAGATACCTGTCGTTCCATTTCGATAATGCTTTCATTGCACTGAAGCCGCCTATTGACATCTCCGTAATCGCCGCTTCAGAGCCGCCGCTAAGCATTAAGTCGGCGCTTCCCCGCTGTATCAGCATAAACGCATCGGCAATTGAATGAGACGAGGTTGCACAAGCAGATGTTGTAGCATAATTCGGTCCCTTCAATCCGTACCTTATTGAGATTTGTCCGGCAGCGATATCCGAAATCATCATTGTAACAAAATATGGACTGATAATGCGCGGGCTTTTAGCTTCAAGGTAATTCCAATGCTGCTGCTGGTTCGTTTCCATTCCGCCGATGCCGCTGCCGAAAATTACACCGAAGCTCTCCCTGTTGACCGTTTCAAGGTTTAATTGCGAATCATATAAAGCCATATCCGCCGAAGCTACAGCATACTGGGTAAAAGGGTCCATCCTTTTAACCGATTTTTTATCTATGAATTTTTCCGGTTCAAAATTCTTTACTTCGGCAGCAAACTTTGTTTCAAAATTCGTAGCATCAAATTTAGTTATTGGAGCTACCCCATTCTTTCCCTGGAGCAGATTATCCCAAAATTTTTCAACTCCAATACCGATTGGAGTAACTGCACCGAGTCCAGTAACAACAACTCTCCTTTTATCCATAATTAGCTCCGGAGAAATAATAATACAATGTTCTATTTAAGAAGTTTAATAGGAAAGGTAAAGCCGGCTGAATAAATCCGCCGGCAGTTCGCATTGCGATTGATTCCGATAGACTCCTAATTTACTTTTTCCTTCAGGTACCTTACGGCATCACCGACTGTACCGATTTTCTCTGCATCTTCATCGGGAATGGAAATCTGGAATGCACTTTCAAAGCCCATTACCAGTTCAACAATGTCCAACGAATCAGCACCGAGGTCGTTTGTAAACGACGCTTCCGGTGTTATCTGGGATTCCTCAACACCGAGCTTGTCAATGATGATTTCTTTTACCTTTGCCTCAACGTCCATATATTCTCCTATTTAGTTAGAGTTAATTGATTAATTATTTTCTTTATTTACATTGCCATTCCGCCGTCAACCGGAATTACCTGACCTGTCAGATAATCAGAATCGCTTGATACTAAGAACGTAACAACCTTTGCAACATCCTCCGGCGTTCCGATCCTTTTAACCGGTATTAAGTTTATTATCGCTTCCTTCTGCTTGTCACTCAACTTATCCGTCATGTCGGTAGAAATATAACCTGGTGCAACAGCATTCACGTTTATGTTTCTTGAAGCAAGTTCCTTTGCTGCAGACTTTGTGAATCCTATTACTCCTGCCTTCGATGCAACATAATTTGCCTGACCGGGATTGCCAATCAGTGCTACAACCGAAGATACATTTACTATCTTTCCGTAACGCTGACCAACCATCGGCTTAACAGAAGCCTTTGTATAGTTAAAAACACTTTTCAAATTGGCGGAGATAACTTTATCAAAGTCTTCTTCACTCATTCTTAGAAGAAGATTATCCTTAGTTATTCCGGCGTTGTTTACTAAAATATCTAAACCTCCCAACTTTTCCAAAGTAAAACTTACAGTTTTTTCGGCATCGGAAAGACTTGCAGCATCAGCCTGGAGACCGAATATTTCAACTCCGGGTTTTCCAGCCTCTTCTTCAATTTTCTTAGCCGCTTCTGCTGAACTGTGATAGGTAAAAACTACGCTGCAGCCGTTCGCTGCCAGCTCATAAACAATTGCCTTGCCTATTCCCCTGGTTCCGCCGGTTACTATTGCTCTCTTTCCTTTTAGTCTCACGCTACTTCCCTTTCTTCCTTTGAATCCAAATATTCTTTCCGGTACTCTTCAAGCTCTGCAAATCCGTCTTCCCCGAAAAAATGTTTCAATTCTTCCTCGCATGCCTCATAAATAGAACGCGAAGGGACAGGACTGGCATTGCATGTTTTTAATCTGTCGATATGTTCATCATCGATTGTAAGTGCGCCTTCAAAAATTGTTAGAGGAAACAGCACACAGTAAATCGGCTTGTATTTCCATTTGTGAACGCCTTCTTTAATCGCAAGCTTTTGAAGAGTACACAAGCCGTCCTTATCAAGGAAGGCACATTTGTGGTTATAAAGCTCTGTTCCTACCGCAATGCCCGATTCAAAATCCTCGTCTTCTTCCGGCGGCTCAAACCATTTACTTACATCTTTGGTTTGGGATTCATCCATCATAGGTAAAATTTTATCTTTTATTCCGATGATCAGGTCGTATTCTTTTTTATCCGTATAAACGCCGTACCAGCAGCATTCACCCGAACACTTGCACTGGAAATTAAAGGTAAAGATTACCGGGTCGATCATTATTCCTTTAATAGTTTTGGGAAACTTCTGCATGATTAAATATATTTCTCCACATCAGAATATTTATCAATTGATATACACCTTACATCCGGATTTATTCTCTTTACCAATCCTTGAAGAACTTTTCCGGGACCGACTTCGTAGAATTCATCAATTCCGTTGGCTATCATATTTTTAACTGTCTCTTCCCAGCGCACCGGTGATGTTACCTGCTCGAAAAGATTTTTCTTTATCTCTTCTTTCCTTGTCGTAGGTGATGCACTGACATTTGCATATACAGGAAATTTAGCATCATAAACCGGAGTTCCTTCCAGTTCCTTTGCTAAGATTGTCTTTGCCGGCTCCATCAAAGGAGAATGGAATGCGCCGCTTACAACTAATTCTTTCACTAACTTAGCGCCGGATGATTTGCAAATCTCCATAGCCTTTTTAACACCATCAACCGAACCGGAAATTACAATTTGTCCGGGCGAATTAAAATTAGCACATTGAACAATCCCGGTTGAAGAAGCTTCATCGCAGCAGTCAGCAACTTTATCCGGCTCCAAACCAACAACAGCAGCCATTGTACCTGGCTTTTCGATTCCAGCCTGCTGCATTGCCTTGCCTCTTGCTCTAACCAATTTTATTGCATCATAAAATTGGATTGCACCGGAACTAACAATTGCAGAATATTCTCCGAGAGAATGTCCTGCTGCTGCAACCACCTGTAGTGTTCGCATTATGCTTGCAAGAACAACACTGTGAAGAAAAATAGCCGGCTGGGTAAACTCCGTCTGCTTAAGCTCCCCTTCGGGACCATTAAACATGATATAAGATAAATTGATTCCCAGTGCATCGTCTGCAGTTCTTATCATTTCATTTGCTTCGACAGAATTATCGAAAAGGTCCTTAGCCATTCCAACATACTGCGAACCCTGACCGGGAAATAAAAATGCTTTCTTAGACATTATTCAAATTCGTTTTTATTCAATCGATTCTATAATTATAAATTTAAATATCAATTCTCAACATGAATTCCCAACAGCGCATCTTTACATGCAACCATACCTTCATGCATCAGTACTCATGTTTCAGTCCATACTCCACACAACGTAGCTCGCGCCCCAGGTAAAGCCGGCGCCGAACGCAGCGAGTATCAGCTTATCGCCTCTCTTTATCTTTCCATTCCGGTAGTATTCAACAAGACACGATGGAATAGTAGCGGCAGTTGTATTACCATACCTGTCAATATTAATCATCACTTTGTCCCGGCTAATTCCCATACGCTCGGCAGTTGCATCAATTATTCTTAAGTTTGCTTGATGAGGTACAAGATAAGAAATATCATCGGAAGTTAAATTGTTCTTCTTCATAATATCGTAAGAAATATCAGCCATACCCTTAACGGCAACTTTGAAGACTGCTTTACCGTCCTGATAAAGAACGTGTAGATTTTTATCCACGGTTTCATGAGTGGGAGGATTAAGACTTCCGCCGCCTTTCATATACAATGCTTCTCTTCCTGAGCCGTCAACATGAAGCAGAGAATCTTGAAGACCGTATTTCAAATTTTCAGTAGGCTCAAGTAGAACTGCTGCACCGGCGTCGCCGAATAAGATGCAGTTATTCCTATCTTTGTAATCAACTATACAACTCATCTTATCAGCGCCGATAACCATTACCTTCTTATAGCTTCCGCTCTCGACTAATGAACAACCGGTCTGAAATGCAAACAAGAAACCCGAGCATGCGGCAGATAAGTCAAAACCCCAGGCATTCTTAGCACCAATATTATCCTGAACCAGACAAGCTGTCGCAGGGAAAAACATGTCAGGCGTTACTGTGGCAACAATAATAACGTCTATTTCGTCAGCCGACATATTCTTTGACTTCAGCAAGTCCTCCGCAGCCTTTGTAGCCAGAAGGCTCGTCGCGCCTTCTTCCAGAATTCTTCTCTCTCTAATCCCAGTCCTTGTTCTTATCCATTCGTCGCTTGTATCTACTATCTTTTCAAAATAAGCATTGTCATATACTCTATCCGGCACATACATTCCCACACCGGTTATTTCAGCATTGTATCTTTTTTCTTTCATTTCAACCTAATTTAAATTTGAATATTGTTTTATCGAGTTTTCAATTTTCGATACCAATTTCTTTTCATGCATCTCGTAGGCGCGAAGCACCATGTTCTTAAAAGCCTTCGGTGAGCTTGAACCATGACCGATTATGCTTACGCCGTTAACTCCAAGCAACGGTACGCCGCCGTATTCCTGGTAGTCGAAGTCCTTTAGAATTTCTCTCATGCTGCTTCTTACAAGCACAATCTTTAATTTATTGATGATGCTCTTGCCCGCAAATTCTCTGAACTTAAATTTTAAGAAATCCAGTACACTTTCTCCGAACTTTATTAGAATATTTCCGACAAACCCGTCGCATACAACTACGTTTACCGTGCCCTTCAAAATGTCTCTACCCTCAACGTTGCCGACAAAATTTAAATTTGTCTTTCTAATCAGCTCTGACGCTGCAAGCGTAACTTCGTTTCCTTTTTCTTTTTCCTCACCTACACTTAAGATGCCGACCTTCGGGTTTTCAATTCCATAAATCTCTTTGGTAAAAATTGTCCCCATCAGCGCATACTCAAGTAAGTGACGGGGTTTTGAATCAACGCTGGCGCCTACGTCAAACAAGGCGCTTATTCCTGTTTGGTTCGGCATAGGCTGTCCGATTGTCGGTCTTCCGACTCCCGGTATCCTACCGATTATTAAAGTCGAGGCTGCCATCATTGCGCCGGTATTTCCGGCGCTTACAAACGCGTCGGCTTTCTTTTCCTTTACCATTTGAGCGCCGATAACCATTGAAGAATTCGGTTTTGATTTCAGCGAAGCCGTCGGCGGGTCAGCCATATCTATAACTTCATCGGCATGAAAAATATTTTCATCCTTAAATGAAATATTGTTTGAAGCTAAAACATCTTTGATTGCATCTTTTTTCCCTGCAAAGTACAATTCGATTCCGCTGTTTTCTTGCAGAGCTTGTACAGAGCCAAGCACTGCATTTAAGGGGGCGAAATCGCCCCCCATTGCATCCACAACTATTCTGCATTTTCTTTTACCAGAATCAGAATCGTACATCAGAAGGATTTATAAATTTAGTTAGCTTTTCGGGATAAACATCGAACGTTCATTATAGTAGCCGCAGGCAGGGCAGGCACGATGGGTCAATTTCAGTTCACCGCAGTTGGAACATGTGCCCAGTGCAGGCAGCGTCGCTTTATAATGAGTCCTTCTTTTATCTCTTCGGCTTTTAGACCATCTACGTTTGGGGTTAGGCATTTTTATTTCCTGTATTTAATTGTTATTTATTTTATTTTTTAATTCCATTAGCGGAAGCCATCTATCATCAATCTCGTCCCGCTTGCAGCCGCAGTCTCCTTCGTTCAAATCTTTTCCGCACTTAACACATAGTCCTTTGCAATCTTCCGTACACAGTTTCTTCATAGGTACCGCCAGCATAGCATAATCTCTCACGTCGTTGTCGAGAATAATCTTATCCGCATCCGCCGGCAAATATGTCAGGTTTATTGCCTGGGTGTCTTCCGGTTCTGTACCAAGCATATATACCATTTTATATGAGCTTGTTAATGTGGTTTTAAAATCCTTTGTGCACCTGTCGCACTCAAATTCCGTCTGCGCGCTCAACTTCGCTTTAATTACGACCTGGCTGTGAATTTTAGTAAGCTCCACATCAACGTTAATATTTCCAAAGAACGGTTCTTCAAGCCCCAGATTTGCTGCCGGCTCGTCGAAATTAAAATTATGAATACCGTCGCTCAGGTTAGAAATTTTAATCTTCATGACAACATCTTAATAAAAAGAGCGAAAAACGGTTCAAAATATACTGATACTGTGTTTTATAATCAAATGAGAAGTGTAATTAAAATATAAACGCCATATCCTTTTGAGGCATAAAATTCTCCATTTTCCAATAATAAATCTTCTTGTCTTCAATGTTGTAAATCTTTTCAGGCTTATAGGAAAATTCCCTAATCTTAAAATATTTTGAAGTTATTAGTTTATATTCTGCATGCTTAAGTGGTTTGCCCCAGGCTTGAGTCGACCTTAAAATATATAGCGCACCATCGCTATTTAGTTTTTGTCTATAACCTATCTGGAATAAGACCGTATCTCCAGGCAAAATATATAAGTTAAAGTATATTCCTCTGCCGGATTCCAAATTGTATTTTGTTTTTTGCCCCGCCGAAATATTAAATAAACGGATTGAATCAATCTCACTACCAAAAGCCGAGGGGAAAGGATAAAATATCTCGCTGAAAACCGGTTTATCGTTATTATTTAGAAACCAGTAAAATCCATTAACATCAAAATGAGTACTATCCAAACGGAAGGTTAAATCTTCCTTAAAAAAATCTGCTCTTTGCGCCAATGTTAACGAGCTAAATAGAAACAGGAATAATAAAACTTTCTTCATATTATTTTAGAAGTATCATTGAACCCGTTTTTAATAATTGCTTATCAATACTTAGCCGGTAATAATAAACTCCCGACGGCATTATCTTCCCGCTTTCGTCTCTCGCATCCCACGAAACTGTCGACTGGTTTTTATATTCGATGCTTCTTATCAATTGACCGGTTACATTATAAATTTTTATAAAACCCGTCTTGCCCTTTAATCTATCCGGTACCTTAACATAGAAGTTGGTAGTAAGGTTAAATGGATTGGGATAGTTTATTATAGTCAGTTCAACATTCTTTTGTTGTTCGGAATTACTGATAGATGTTATAATATTGCAATACTTACATGTATCAGTCAGATAAATATCATGATAAATTATTGCACCTGGCACTATGCTATCTAATTCTATTGGTTTTATTCTTAATCCGCCGGATGCATATTGATAATTTCCAACATTTACATAGATAATTTCAGGCTTAAATGAAGTATTGAACACGTAAGTTGTAAAAGTTCCTGTAGAATCTACGGTTAAATTTGTTTCAAGAATGAATTTTCCTTCAACTGAATTAGGTCCTCCCGGGAACACATAATTTCTTAAAATTTTATTGTTAATGTCGTAAATGTGCCCTTTCATAATAGAGCCTAAGGTTGAAAGGCTGTCAAAACCATCAATTAAAGAATAATTTGATAAGCAGTCAATGGTTATATACAAACCTGTATACAAATAAGTTTTTACCCTCACAATTGAGTAACCGTTTATTGGAGCGGCAACCGTAGCTCCTGGATAATTTCCGAAAATTATTGAATCCTGTCTTAGGTTTATGTAGCCTGCAGAATGTGAATAAGTATTAATTATGATTTTATCACCTTCGCGGTTTATATTCAATGGTATAGAAAGACTGTCAGAAGTTACTATTCCATAAAAATCAGTATCCGGATAAGAACCAATAAATTTCGAGCTAATATTCGAAGCGATAAAGATGATGCTGTCTATAGCAGTTCTGTTTATATCACCGGAGTTAAATGGAAAGTGTATTTTAATCGCCCAGTTATTATTTGCATCAAAACTTAATTTTGCAAATTCTACTTTGGGTGTCCCATCAATCGGATTTGCATACGCGATAGAACTAATTCCGCAAAGCAGCAAAAAAAGTAAAAAATACTTTTTCATTTTATACCCCGAAATTTATTTTAACAATATCATCGAACCCGTTTTTAATACTTGCTTATCAATACTCAAACGGTAATTATAAACTCCCGACGGCATTATCTTTCCGCTTCCATCTCTTGCATCCCACGAAATAGTCGATTGGTTTTTATATTCAACGCTTCGAATCAATTGACCGGT
>JBJKRP010000094.1:0-20561 GCA_046704565.1 Ignavibacteriaceae bacterium
TTAAAGATGGTAAAGGCATTAAATACGATGAGCTGTAAGCTGATGGTTAACCCGGCGCTGCTGGAAGGCGAGCATGATGTATTTCTGTGCGGCAATGATAAAGAAGCCAAATCCGAAGTAATATCAATCTTAAAAGAATGGTTCGGGTGGAAGTCTGTAGTTGATCTCGGCGATATAACAGCCGCAAGAGGAATGGAGATGGTACTGCCTATATGGCTTAGGTTAATGGGAACTTTTAAGACGACGAATTTTAACTTTAAGATAGTAAAATAATCTCAGGATACCGGGTACAAGATTTTCAATTTATAATTTATAAGTGTTTGTATGAGCAGTGAGCTCAAAGGGTTATCGGAGAAAAAGAAGATTGCGCTTTCGTCGGTTATAGCGGCTGTCTTTCTTACCACATTCAAGCTGGTTGTAGGGATAACAACAGGAAGCCTTGGAATACTATCCGAAGCGCTTCATTCGGGTCTTGACCTGCTCGCCGCCGCAATGACTTTCTTTACAGTCAGAATCTCAGACCATCCTGCCGACAGGGAGCATAACTTCGGGCACGGCAAGTTCGAGAATTTCTCCGCACTCGTGGAGACCTTTCTCCTTCTTATTACCTGCGGCTGGATTATTTATGAAGCGGTAAACAGGATTGTAAAGCATCATGTTCAAATTGAAGTAACGGTTTGGAGCTTCGTAGTAATCGTTACTTCGATTGTTATCGATGTTTCAAGGTCGCGGGCATTGTACCGCGTTGCAAAAAAATACAACAGCCAGGCTCTTGAGGCTGACGCACTTCATTTCTCAACCGATATATGGAGCTCTGTTGTGGTGCTTGCTGGATTAACCGGCGCCCTGCTTAATTTTTTCTATGCGGATACAATTGCAGCAATAATTGTCGCATTCATTGTCCTGTTCGTCAGCTATAAGCTCGGTAAGAGATCATTTGACGCGCTGACAGACAAAGCTCCGGAAGGCGTAATGGAATCCGTCAACAAAATAATGAAAGAAATACCGGAGGTAAAAAACTTCCACGATTTGCGGGTGCGCGAATCGGGAGCCAGTAAGTTTATCGAATTGAATATCCATGTCGATAAAAATTTAACGATAGACGAAGCTCACGAAATCTCGCACAAGGTTGAAGATGAAATTGAAAGACAAGTAAATAATTCAAAGGTTATGGTTCATACCGAGCCGGAGAATTGAAATCAATAAAACATGGCGAGTACGACAATGAGTGGTAAATCAGCCCGGATCGTTTTCCTGTTAGTAAGTTTCGTCCTTGCTGTTCTTTTATTAACCGAGACAATCGATACTGTTTTAAGCAGCAGCATTTTCGCTGCTGCACTCGTTTTGCTGGGTGGAGCTTCGAAAGGATTTCAGAAATAATATTTTGTTGAAATTGTCCGGCGGAATTATTAGCAATGTTTACCACAGATTCAAATTTAGCGGAGCCAATCAGTTAGCGTCATGAAATCAGCAGAAAGAACCCGTAAGCCTGCATTCGCCGGACAGTTTTATCCGTCTGATTCAATAAAGCTTGCTAAGGCAATTACCGATTACCTAAATGACGCTGAAACAATTAAAACAGATAAGCCGGTTGCTTTAATTGCACCTCATGCGGGATACATTTTTGCCGGGCAAATAATGGCAGACGCTTTCAACCAAGCAAAGAACTATAATTATGATCTTGTTGTAATACTTGGAACCAACCATACCACACTAGGCTTTAATAATACAGGAATATATCCCGGCAGCGGATTTCAAACTCCTTTAGGGATATCGGAAGTGGATACCGTGCTTGCCCGGTCTCTGATCGAAACGGATAAAGACTGCATTTACAGTGAAGAGGTCCATTCTAATGAACATTCCCTTGAAGTACTGCTGCCTTTCATTCAACATTTATTCCCTGATGCGAAAATTCTTCCTCTTGTAATCGGAACCCCTGATTACGATATGTGCATAAAACTCGGAAAAGCTTTAGCGAATCTCATTAAAGATAAAAATGCGTTGATTGTAGCAAGCTCCGATCTATCACACTACCCCGAATATGAAGATGCCGTTGCGGTTGATATGAACACGCTCGAAGCGGCAGTTTCGCTTGATGCAAAAAAGCTGGCAGGGGTTATTCAAAATTCAATTAAGAACGAAATACAAAACCTTGCTACATGCGCATGCGGTGAAGGTCCTATTTTAACAGCAATGACAGCGGCAAAAGAATTGGGTGCCCGGAACGGTAGAATAGTAAGCTACACAAATTCCGGCAGTACCTTAATCGGTGATAAGCAGAGGGTAGTCGGCTACGGTGCCGTTATTTTTTCAAAGAATATTTCTCATGTAAGCTCAGAAAGACACGAAGAGGACGACAGCAATTTAAAATTCAAATTGGAAAATAAGGATAAAAAAACCTTGCTTTCTTTTGCCCGCAAGACTATTCAGCAGTACCTTGAAAGTGAAACTGTCCCTATTGCCCGCGGTTTCAATCCGGCGCTTGAAAGAACCCTCGGAGCCTTTGTCACCTTAAGAATAAGCGGCGAACTGCGGGGCTGCATAGGTTATATGTGGGAAGATATGCCGCTGTGCCGGGTCGTTGGCGCAATGGCAATACAAGCTGCATTCAACGATAAGAGGTTCCCTCCGTTAACACCGGAAGAATTCAAAAAAGTAGAAATAGAAATATCAGTGCTTACTCCGGCTCAGCCGATCGTCAATTACAACGAGATTGTTTTAGGGAGAGACGGAGTAGTCGTAAAGAAAAATGAGCGACATGCAGTTTATCTTCCCCAGGTTGCAACCGAGATGAATTGGAATAGAGAAGAACTGCTCGATAATCTCTGCAGAAAGGCGGAGCTGCTTCCGGGAGAATGGAAAAATGCACAACTATTTACCTTCCAGGCTGAGGTGTTTGAAGAATCTCAATTTAAATAAAACGTAATACGGCTCTCAATTTAGCCGGTTGAAAATTTTAGAAATCCTAAAAAAGTTCGTATATTTTGCCGGAGTTCGAATCATTAAAGCAAAAATGGATAAAAAACAATCACGGCTTAGAACAAGTTTAAGAGTTAAGATAGCAATAGGTTTAATTACCATATTGGTAATTGCCTGGATGTTTCCCCAGGGTGAGTCAATCGAGTCTCAAATATCGGTTGGTTCAATCTGGATGCATGACGACCTAATTGCCGCTTTCAGCTTCCCGGTTTTAAAGGATCCTGATTTGTACAAGGCACAACTGAAATCTGCCGGGGCTGGCGTTTATCCCGTATTCTCCAGAGCCGGCAACGAAACAAAGTTGGCTGACGATTCTTTAAAATCATATAATGACTTCCTGATTAACATTATAGACAGCACTCTTTCCAACGACTCGCTGAAAGATTTTAATCCTACCTTTCTAAGCACTTCCTCATTCAATACCTTTAAGAATTTAAGGATGAAGGAGAGAAACATGCTTTTGACTCATCATCTTACCCTCAGGCAGTTGTTCAATTTGGTTAGAGATAACATAAACACAATTTATAATCTGGGCATTGTTGACAAAGACTCCTCTCAGCTTACACATGACAGCATTGCCGTGCGGACAGGCAATGTTGATAAAATAGTAAAACTTAGCAGCTTCTTGAACGTTGAAAGCGCTAAGCAAAAGGTTGACGACGATATAAATAACCTTAGCCTTAGCAGCGATCTAAAACTAGCGCTGGAAGAATATGCAGAACATTTTATTTTCCCGAATATAATTTTCAATCCGCAATTCACTAACGAGGAAATTGACCAGGCGAAAAGCAATGTCTCCAGGTACAGCGGCATAGTAAATGAGAATGAGCGGATAATAGGCAAGCACGACAGGATAACCAAAGAAGCAAAGCTGAAGATTGAATCTTACAAGCTTGCTAAAGGCGAACAGGTAAGTACGGAGCTCAGCCTCCTTCAATTCTTCGGTAAAATGCTTCATGTCGGATTTCTGATTGCCCTGCTTACGATCTACCTTTTTCTCTTCAGGAAAAAAATCTTTTACGACAACAGGAAGATACTTCTCTTTGCAATAAATTTTATTTTTATATCTTTTATTACTTATCTTCTGGATCAACTGCAGATCGACGTACCGATACAATTCCTTATTTTCATTCCAGTAGCGTCAATGCTGCTTACTATTATTTTTGATTCGCGTGTGGGCTTTTATACCACTGTAATTATTGCTTTGATTACTGGTGCGCTGCGCGGGAATGATTACTCGTTCACTGCCATGAATATATTCGCGGGAGCTCTTTCGGTGTATACGGTACGGGATATAAAGAACCGCTCTCAGATTTTCCGTTCATTCTTTTATATACTTATCGGCTACCTTGTATCAATGCTGGCTTTTGGTTTCGAAAGCTTTGCACCGGCAAATACGCTCCTACTCGAGGCTGCCTTTGCCGGCACCAACGCTCTAATAAGCCCCGTCCTTACCTACGGGCTGCTGATCTTCTTCGAAAGGCTGTTTAACATTACAACCGACCTTACGCTCCTGGAGCTTTCAAACTTCGACAGACCGCTTCTTAAAGAAATGGCGAGAAGAGCGCCGGGTACATTCAACCACTCGATGACGATGGGAACACTTGCCGAAGCTGCTGCAGAAAATATTAAAGCTAATTCTTTGCTTGCAAGAGTCGGCGCTTATTACCATGATATCGGCAAGACAATAACTCCGCAAAACTTTGTTGAGAACCAGTTGAACAACCAGAACATACATGAGAACCTGACTCCGGAAGAAAGCGTTAGCCTGATTAAAAAGCATGTAATTGAGGGAATGAGCCTGGGCGAGGAAAACGGACTGCCTCAGGAAATAATCGATTTCATCCCCATGCACCACGGCACTATGGTAATGCCGTACTTTTATGAAAGAGCAAAGAAGCTTTACGGCGAAGAGAAAGTTGACATAGACGATTATAAATATCCCGGACCAAAGCCCAACACGAAAGAAACGGCAATTGTAATGCTTGCAGACGGGTGTGAGTCGGCAGTCCGTTCTATTGAAGAGCCGGATCCCGCAAAGGTGGAGAAATTGATAGACAGCATTCTTCAGAGCCGCGTTGAGGATGGTCAGCTTGATGACTCTCCTGTTACCTTCAGCGACCTCAATAAAATTAAAGAAGCGTTTGTCAACATCCTGGTTGGTCAGCACCACAAAAGGATCAGGTATCCTAAGCAGGATGAAATAGAGAAAGGTACCGGTGAGCTGCAAGAGGAACAATGAACATATTCCTAAAAGAGTATCTCGCCGTTCTGAAACTTGAAAAGAATCTTTCGGAAAACACTTTGAACTCGTATAAGAGCGACATCTCGTCGTTATTCAATTTCCTGGACGGGTATAATGTTACCGATCCCTCGGAAATTACTTATAAGCATTTAGCCGCTTTCTTTAATGCGCTAAGCAAAGCAGGATTGAACAGCCGTTCCGCTGCAAGATATTATTCTTCAATAAAAGGCTTCTTTAAATATCTGCTTGCAGGCAATTATGTTGTTTCCAATCCGGTCGAAAAGGTTCCTCCGCCGAAAATTCCAAAAAATCTTCCGCCCGTCTTATCGATAAGCGAGGTTGATGCCATATTATCCAAGCCTGATGCTGAAGAGAAACTCGGGCTCCGCGATAAGGCAATTCTCGAGACTTTTTATGCCTGCGGCGTAAGGGAATCCGAATTAATTAATCTAAAGCTCCAGGATCTTTTTCTTGAAGAAGATATTATCCGCGTCTTCGGAAAGGGTTCTAAAGAAAGACTGATACCGATAGGAAGCAGTGCAATAAAATGGATAAAGGAATATCTTTTAAAAAGCCGCCCCCTTCTTGAAAAGAAAGCAAAAAGCGAAAGCTTCCTTTTTTTAAACCGGAGAGGGACAAAGCTATCGCGAATGGGAATATGGAAGATCGTGTCGAGGTATGTTAAAGAAGCGGAAATTCAAAAGGAAGTTCATCCACATACGTTCAGGCATTCGTTTGCAACGCATCTGCTTGAGGGCGGCGCAGATTTGCGCGCAGTACAGGAAATGCTCGGTCACTCCGATATTTCAACGACTCAAATATACACTCATATAGATAGAGAATACATAAAACAAGTTCATAGAGATTTTCATCCTAGAGGCTAAGTACATTGAATAACATTCACGTAAGCGAAAAGCTAATTTCATTCCTAACGTTTCTGCCCGCATTTTTTATATCGCTGGGCATCCACGAGTTTGCACACGCACTCTCCGCATCTAAGCTGGGAGACGACACGGCAAAAAATTTAGGAAGACTGACCCTTAACCCGTTTAAGCATGCCGACCTGGTTGGTACCTACATAATGCCGTTAGCATCCTTTGCCTCCGGTTTTGCTCTTATCGGCTGGGCAAAACCTGTACCGGTTAACCGCGCAAATTTTAAAAATCATTTACGCGACGATGCAGTCGTTTCCTTTGCAGGACCTCTTTCAAACTTAATACTCTCTCTTGTATTCTTTATTCTGTTCATAATCTTCGCAGGTACAAATGTTCAATTCAAGAACTACGTTGTAAATTTCTGCTGGTACGGAGTGTTTCTAAATATCTTTCTGTTCGCTTTTAACCTGCTGCCGATCCCGCCGCTGGACGGCTCTCATATTCTTTTCGATTTATTCCCGAACAAATTTACTGCAAAGATTCTGAACCTTGGAATTTACGGCTCGATAATTCTGCTGGTGTTTATTTACAGTCCGTTATGGCAATACTTTATGAATTTCATCAACTTAATATTAAGTTTGTTTGTCAAAACCGCGGACTTGTTTAATGTTTAGAGCCGGATTACGATTTTTAATCTTACTTCCGATATTATTTTTATTTTTAGGCTGCGATAAGGAAAAGTCAAACGAAGCCGGATATAATTCACATTCTTACGGCAGCTTAAAAAGATCCCTGGGAGATTTCTATTTTGTAGGGATGGCTGACGGCAACCCGGGTATTTATAAATTCAACTCGAACGATAAGAGCACCTCGTGCTTTTGGTCTAAGAAAAACGAAAAGGTAATTGAGCTTTCTTATTCGCCGGATAGGAAGCATATCTTCTTCCTGACTGCCTCTGCGTACGGAAAGCAGGGTGTACTTCCCTTCGTAAAAAATGTAAATCTTTACCTCATCAAAATTGATTCTTCCAGGGCGGAGTTAGTTCAAAAGGTCGGAAGCGGAATTCAAATATTTACCGCCTGGGAGTCGAACAATTCATTTAAGATTATTCTCAACTCATTCGATAAGACCGTGGCAAACTTTATTAACCAGGAAACTTTAATATTCAGCGAGTTTGGAAGGAAGCTCCTTGACAATTCCAAGACCTTTGATATTACCAAAGAGGGCTATCCAAAGCCGCCGGAAAATAAAAACAATTTTATCTCTCCGGACGGAGAAAGACTCTCGGAAAAATCAGACTCCTCTGAAGTTTATATTTACTTGTCATCAAAGACAAGAAGAACCGTCAAGTTAATTACTAAAACCAACCAGGATTTAAATGACGCCGAATGGTCTGCTAGCGGAAAATTTCTTGTCTTCTCAACACTGAATATTTCTTCAAAGAATAGTACCCTGGATTCCGGCAAGGTAAATACATCGAAGCTATATGTTTATTCTATGTCAAGAAGAAGAATTACAAAGGCATGGGAAGGCAGCGGCTTGAAAAATTTTTTTATTAAAGGAAGCTTCTTAATTTTTGACGACGGCTTTGGCGGAAGTTCCTCGATCCATGTTTTTAATTATATAAACGGCGAGATGGTTTATACAATCCGTATTAAAGGCGGATGCGGATTGAGAAATATTCCTTTAACTCCTAATTACGGCACTTGAAAGATTAAAGAAATTTATGGAGAAAATTTCCGTTACAATAATTACGAAAGACGAACAGCAGATGATTGAAGACTGCCTGAAAAGCGTCTGCTGGGCTGATGAAATTATTGTTGTGGATTCGGGAAGCAAGGATGCGACTATCGAACTTGCTAAAAAATATTCATGCAGGATTTATGTCAACGAATGGAAAGGCTTTGCCGCTCAGAAAGAATATGCCATGAGCCTGGCAAAGAATGATTGGGTGTTAAGCATCGACGCCGACGAAAGAGCTTCCTGCACATTAAAGGATGAAATTGAAAAGAACGACTTCTCCCGGTTTGACGGATATTTTATTCCGAGAGAGAATTACTTTTTCAAGAAGCACATCACTACATGCGGCTGGCAAAGAGACCGGCAGCTCCGGTTATTCAGAAAATCAAAGACTAAGCTTACCAGCCGGCTTGTCCACGAGGGATTTGAAGTCGACGGTGTTACCGGTAATTTGAAAAGCCCGATTATTCACTTTACATTTAATTCCATCGAAAAGACTATTTCGAAGATAAACAGTTATTCTACACTCGAGGCAATGGAGAAATACAAGTCCAAAAAAAATATAAACGGCAAGACTATTTTCGCCCACGGCGTTTCATCTTTTCTTAGGTCGTTTATTTCTCTTAGAGGTTACAGAGACGGCGTCCACGGGCTGATGATTTCTATTATTGATTCCATGACAACATTCCTTACATACATGAAGATGTGGGAGCTTCAAAATAAAGACTAAGAATTTTTAATGAGTACATATTTAAAGATATTACATTTTGTAAAGCCTTACTGGAGGCATTTATTAATTTCGGTTATCTGTACAATACTTTTTGCTTTGCTGAACGGCGCGTCTATTTACCTAACCATCCCGCTGCTCGATACTTTATTCCAGGGAAGTGAGCAGACGGCAGCCCAGACGCCTGCAATTCAGAATGCTACGAGCTTCCTGCCTAACTGGGCAGTTCAGTTTGAAAAAGATATTACCGATTCTTTCAACGGCTTTGTCTTCAGTGGAAACAAGGTTGATGCGCTCTTCAAAATCTGTCTGCTTGTCCTTTCAACATTCGTTTTGAAGAATATTTTCGGTTACCTGCAGGCATATTTTCTCTCATATGTTGAGCAAGGCTCTACGAAGGACCTGCGTGACCGGGCTTATGAGCATCTTCATCAGCTCCCGATGAGCTACTTCAAGCAGGAACGGGTTGGCAATTTAATATCGCGCATTACCAACGATGTCAACGTTGTTCAGGCAAGCATCTCGGCTACATTTCTAAACATGATCCGGGAGCCGCTTACAATTATTGTCTTCATTGGAATGGCTCTAAGCATAAGCTGGAAGCTAACCCTGCTTGCTTTCATCGTGCTTCCGTTTTCAACCCTTATAATCTCATGGATCGGGTTAAAGCTGCGGAAGCAAAGCTCTGCTATACAGGCTAAAATGGCTGATATAACAAGCATTCTTCAAGAGACTATCTCCGGCGTTAAAATTGTTAAAGCTTTTGGAATGGAAGACTATGAAAATAAAAAGTTCACAAAGGAAACAAACAGCTTTTTCAGGTTGATGCTGAAGATAGTTAGAATTAGAAATGCATCATCTCCTATCACCGAGATTCTAAGTGTCATTGTCGGTGCTGTAATTATTTATTACGGAGGCGTTCTTGTCCTTCAGCACAAATCTTTGAACGCAAGCGAGTTCATTACTTTTCTTCTGGCAATTTTCCAAACGATGCCGCCAATAAAAGAATTGAGCCAGGTGAACAACCGCATACAGGAATCCAGCGCGGCGGCAGATAGAATATTTGAGATACTCGAAACGAAACCCGCTATTTTCAACGAGCCGGGTGCTATAGAGTTAGAATGCTTTAACAGCGCAATCAGCTTCGACCATCTTTATTTCCATTATGACGACGGGGACGAGATGGTGTTAAATGACATTAACTTCTCTGTAAAGAAAGGCGAGATACTCGCTCTTGTAGGTCCAAGCGGCGGCGGGAAATCGACCCTTGTTGATTTGATACCCCGGTTCTACGATCCTACCGCAGGCAGAATTTTAATCGACGGACATGATATTAAAAATATTAAGATTCAAGACCTGCGCGCCTTAATGGGAATTGTTACCCAGGAGACTATCTTGTTCAATGAATCGATAAACAATAACATTGCCTACGGCTTAGGCGATTACCCGGAAGAAAAAATAATTGAGGCAGCAAAGGCGGCTAACGCCCACAACTTTATACTTGAGCTTCCGGACGGATACAATACTGTAATCGGCGAGAGAGGACTAAAGCTTTCGGGCGGTCAAAGACAAAGAATTTCTATTGCCAGAGCAATACTTAAAAACCCGGAAATAATGATTTTTGACGAGGCAACTTCAGCGCTTGATAATGAGTCCGAGCTTCTGGTTCAGGAAGCGATTGAAAGAATGATGGTAAACAGGACAACGTTTGTAATTGCCCACCGCTTAAGTACAATTAGAAATGCGTCCAGGATCTTAGTACTGGACAAAGGACACATTATTCAAACCGGGACTCATGACGAACTTATTCAGGATTCAAACGGACTTTACAGGAAGTTTTACGAAATGCAGTTCAGAGATTGACTTGACTGAACGGGAAAGAAGTAATTACGCATTGTGTTTGGAGTTCCCATTTTAATTAAATTTGACGAGTAACTGAGATTCAAATGAGAGATTTATGGAATCAAATAAAGTTAATGAAGTTTTAGAAGCAGTAAATAATGCTTCTTCGTCTTTAAACTATGAAGTAAATGAAGTAGCGATTATTCTGGCGGCAGGTCACGGCAAAAGAATAAAATCGCAGAAATCAAAAATGCTTCATAAGATTTGGGGAGTTCCCACGGTTGAGCGCGTTTATAACGCCTGCAGGAACAGCTTGAAGAAAATGAATATCATAGTAGTTGTCGGAATTAAGGCGAAGGACGTAGTCCAGATGCTTGGGAAAAGAGAATCAACAGCATTTGCCTATCAGAAAGAGCAGAACGGCACGGGACACGCCGTGCAGGTAGCTCTTGAAAGAATTGACAATAAAAAATTTGACGGAACTGTTTATGTACTTCCCGGTGATATGGGATTAATTAATGCCTCGACTATAAAAAAGTTTAGGGATGATTTTAAAAAATCCGCCAGCGACATGATGGTACTGACCGGGTTATTTGAGGGAAAGACTGAAGATAATTCTTACGGCAGAATTATCCGTGTAAAAGATGTTGATGAAAACGGCACTTCATCAGGTGAAGATTTAGGAAGGGTGATAGAGATAATTGAGAATAAGGATATCCAGTCTCTTGCCGATGACAAGCCTTACAAAGCTAAATACAACAACAGAACTTATTCATACTCAAAGAAAGAGCTTGTTGAAAATAAGGAATTCAACTCCGGCGTGTATGCATTTAAGTATAAAAAGCTTGCCGGGCTTGTCCATTCAATATCCAGCAACAACGTTCAAAACGAAATATATATTACGGACCTGATTTCGTTGTTCAACAAGAAGAACTATTCGGTAACGGCAGTCAGTCCCCGAGAACAGTATGTGTTGATGGGCTTTAATAACAAATCCGTTCTGTTGGAGATGGAAGGTGTTGCCAGGAAGAAAGCTTACGACAGATTAAAAGATATTGTAGCTATTGACGACCCAGACGATTTCTTTATTGATGATTCGGTTGTGGAAGAGATCATCGAAATGGACAAGAAGAATATTCCGCTCGACATAAATATCGGCAAAGGGGTCCACATCGGCAAAGGAGTAAAGCTTAACTACAACCTTGAACTTGAAAAGAATGTTTATATCGAAGGCAACGTCAGGTTCGGTGAAAATGTAATTATAAGACAAAACGTCTACCTGTCTTGCTTTGTTGGTCAGACGCTGAGCATCGGCAGCAAAGTGGAAATTCTTTCCGGCGACATCATTAAAGGCAATATTATTATAGGCGAGGGAACAAGAATCGAGTCGAGCGTGAACATGACCGGCAGCGATGAGTTTCCGCTGCGCATCGGTAAGGATGTCTTGATAAAAGGGACAAGCTACATTTTCGGCTCGATCATCGAAGACGATGTTTACATCGAACACAGCGTGATAAACAAAAAGCAGGTAGATAAAATCTTCAAGCGCGACGGCTCAATACAGCCGGTTAGATTTTATCTTCCGATGCCGGAGGGTATAGACGCAATTGAAGAATTAAAATGAATAATAAAAAAGGCTCTTCAAAATTGGAGAGCCTTAAGTAACACAAGGTAAGTTAGATTAAGAAACTATTTAGCCGAAGACAGGCTGTTCAAATGCTTGGTTAATGCGGCTTTCTTTCTCGAAGCCGTATTTATGTGAATCTTCCCCTTAGTTGTACTTCTATCCAAAATGGCTACTGCTTCTTTATATAATTTTTCTGCCTGTTCCTTTTCATTTGCAGATAGAGCTTTCTTAACAGAAGTCTTTATTTGTGAATCAGTCATCTTATTTATAATTCTCTTCCTATCACTAGTACGTATTCTTTTCTTTGCCGACTTATGACTTGCCATAACCTAAGAATCCTATAATCTTTATAAAAAATTGGTAACAAATATAGATAAACCGGTGTTTGATGTCAAATCTAACTTTAGTAATTTTATAAGCTCAATTGTATAAGCCTGCATAATGTAAAGGATAACCAGTAATTTAAATGTTGAAGGTTAACGAAATATATTATTCTATCCAGGGAGAAAGCACTAAAGCCGGTTTGCCCTGTGTGTTTGTCCGGCTGACTTACTGCAATCTGAGATGTACTTACTGCGACACGGAATATGCCTTCTATGAAGGCAGAGATATGAGTGTTGAAGACATCCTTACCGAGGTAAAAAAGTATAAATGCAATTTAGTTGAAGTGACCGGCGGCGAGCCTCTCTTCCAGAAGGAATGTAACGGCTTAATGAAACTGCTCTGCGATGAAGGCTTTGAAGTTCTTCTTGAAACAGGAGGCAGTCTTCCGGTTAACGAAGTAGACAGCAGGGTGAAAATAATAATGGATCTAAAATGTCCTTCGAGCGGAATGACAAAGAAAAATCTTTATTCAAATATCGATAATTTGAAACCGGCTGACGAGGTAAAATTTGTAATCGGGGACAGGGAAGATTATGATTGGTCAAAAGATATACTGGGAAAATATAAGTTAACAAAAAAGTGCAGCGTGCTTTTCTCAACTGTCTTCGGTAAGATTGAGCCGGCAGCTTTGGTAAATTGGATTTTAGAAGACAAGCTTGATGTAAGGTTCCAGCTCCAGATGCATAAGTTTATTTGGGAGCCGGATACTAAAGGAGTTTAAAATGAAAATAGCAAAAGAATTTAACTGGGAAATGGGACACCGGCTTCCGGACCATTTCGGCAAATGCAAAAATATACACGGACACTCTTACAAAATGCTCGTCGAGGTTGAAGGAGACCTTCTTGAGAACGGAATGGTAATGGACTATTATCATTTGAAAGATGCAATCGAGCCGCTGGTTGAAAAGATGGACCATGCCTTTCTTGTTCATAAAGATGACAAAGACGTAGTTGATTTTCTTGAAAGAATGAATTCAAAAAAAGTAATCGTAGATTTTCATTCCACTGTAGAAAATATTACGAGGTTCTTCTTAGCAGAAATTAAAAAGATAAACCTTCCTTCCAACCTTCATAAGGTGAAGATACGGGTCTGCGAAACTCCGGATGATTATGCTGAAGAAGAAATCCTGCTGAAATAATTTCCATATTAGAGGAACCATTATGGAAAGTAAAATTCCAACTGAAAGGATAACAGGAAAGATATTCTTA
Source organism: Ignavibacteriaceae bacterium (assembly GCA_046704565.1). Lineage (GTDB taxonomy): Bacteria > Bacteroidota > Ignavibacteria > Ignavibacteriales > Ignavibacteriaceae > FEN-1297. The sequence goes on from JBJKRP010000094.1 coordinate 13,629, forward strand.
ATTAGAAAAGAAAAAGTTATGCTTGATTCGGACCTTGCCGAGTTATATGGAGTAGAAACCCGCGTACTCAAGCAAGCTGTCAGGAGAAACATTGAGCGATTCCCGGAAGATTTTATGTTTCAATTATCACTTAAAGAGTATCGTTCTTTAAGATCACAAATTGTGACCTTAAAAAGAGGAAAACATTCCAAATACCCTCCATTTCTATTTACCGAACAAGGTGTTGCTATGCTATCCGGTGTTTTGAATAGCAAGTATGCTATCATGGTCAATATTGCAATTATGAGAGCCTTTGTCCAGCTAAGGAAATTTTTACAAAGCAATGAAGAGCTAAGCAGGAGACTAAAAAAACTCGAACGCGAAACAAAAGAAAAGTTCAAGGAACAGGAAGAGCAAATACAATTAATATTTGAAGCGATAAAAGAATTAATCACCGCAAAAGAAAAGCCTAAGCATCCAATAGGATTTCAGGTGTTAAGCAAATAAATTCAAATTTGACAGGGATATATTGGCAAAATTTAAATTGTATATAGAATACGAAGGCACCCGCTACAGCGGCTGGCAGAAGCAAAACAACGCAAGGACGATACAGGGAACATTGCTTAAAGCAGCGGATGAAATTTTCAATGACACAAAAGCCGACATACAGGGCTCCGGAAGAACCGACAGCGGCGTGCATGCAATCTGTCAGGTAGCTCATCTTGAAGTGAAAACAATGCTGGCACCGGAGATTATAAAGTTGAAATTTAACGACAGTATTCCGCACGATATTAATTTACTGGAAGTAGAGAAAGCCAATCCTAAGTTTCACGCAAGACATGATGCCCTTTCCAGAAGCTATATCTATCAAATATCGAAAAGAAGGACTGCATTCGGAAAAAACTACGTCTGGTGGATTAAGGACAAGCTCGATTTCGACTCGATGCAGAGCGCCTCAAAAGAGTTTATCGGCATGCACGATTTCTTCTCCTTTGCAGACCGTGACAAGGAAGAGAAATCTACAAAAGTTCTGATTGAAGATGTTAGTATTAAAGAAGAAAGCGATCTGATTCTTATTAGAATTTCAGGCTCTCATTTCCTTTGGAAGATGGTTAGAAGGATGGTCGGCGTACTTGCGGAAATAGGAAGGGGTAAGTTAACCCGGAACGACCTGGTTTCTTTTCTTCAAAACAAATCCGGTGTTCCGGCAAAGTACACGGCACCGCCGTCGGGACTATTCTTGGAAAGCGTAAAATATAAAGGCGATGCCGACCTCATCGAGTTAAAGCCGGCTATTTGGGGAAGACAAGCTTTAGTCTCGCATTAATCAAATCACCTGAAAGATTTGGAAGAAGCTTTCTTTTATCGGATATTTATTTCCGACATTAGAATTATTTTCCAGAAATTCTTATCGGTTGTTGACAGGCAGAAAAAACTTTTACCGTTTAATTTTTATTTATCTTTTTCTAACCGTATCTGTTAAGGCTCAACAGGGATGGCTGGAAAAAGACAGCCGGCATTTTAAAATTATTTACAAGCCCGAACAGGCTTATCTTGTTCCGCATATTATCAACAGTGCCGAGACAGCACTCAGCACTTTAAGGAAGCTGTTCGATTATACTCCGTCTGAAAAGATAGTGATCAGCTTGTACGATGCCAGCGATTATGGTTTTGCATCGGCTACGACCGTTCCGGAAAACTTTATACGCCTTGAGATCGAGCCTTTCGAACACGAGTATGAAAATATCCCTTTCAACGAAAGATTCCAGTGGGTGTTAAGCCATGAATTGGTGCATGTTGTAGTCGATGACCATGCTTCAAATGCCGAGGAAGTTACACGCTCAATATTTTCTAAGGTATCGCCTGAACAGGTTCAGCCACTTTCTGTCTTTTACAGTCTTCTTACAAACTACAGCCGCTTTACTCCCAGATGGCACCAGGAAGGAATTGCAGTGTTTTTGGAGACATGGCTGAACGGCGGTTTCGGAAGGGTACTCGGCAATTTTGATGAAATGTTTTTCAGAAGCATGGTAGCCGATTCGGTAAGGTTCCCCTCATATACCGAACTGGATGCAAAAACAAGTCTTACAAATTTTCTGCTCGGCACGCTTTATTATTTGTACGGCGAAAGGTTCTGTTCATATCTTTCGATTAAGTACGGCTCTGATAAACTGATCGAATGGTTTAAGGAAGAACCGGATGACTTTTATGAAGGCTTCATTAATAAGTTCGAGAGAATCTATGGAATTGACCTCGACCAGGCATGGAGCGATTTTATTTCTAACGAAAAAAAATTCCAGAAAGGAAACATCAGGAAGATAGAGTCTGCCGGGCTGACCCCCGTTAGGCAATTAAAGGACAAGCCGATAGGCTGGGTAACCGAGCCTTATTTTGTCGCGCAGGATTCAACTATGATATTCGGTTACCACACGCCGAATTATTTAGCGGGAATTCAGAAACTCAGCTTGAAAGACGGAACATCTGAAAGAATAGGAACGCTTCCTACGCCGAGCCTCATCAAAGTAGCCTCTACGGCTTATGATAAAGACCTGGGACTGTTTTTCTATACGACCAAAAATAACGAATTGTTCCGTGACATCTGCGTCCTGCAGACTTCTACCAACGACACAAAAGTTCTATTTGCCGACTGCCGTGTTGGTGATCTTACAATTACTTCAAAGACTCACGACCTCTGGGGTGTTATGCACTCTAATGCCGAAGTCTCTTTAGTCGTTTCTCCGTATCCATATAAAAACTTAATACCTCTTATCAAGTTTGATGCTGACGATGAAATATATGACCTGGCAATAAGACCGGACGGAAAATATCTCGCTGCCGTACTTCACCGCGCAAGCGGAGAACAATCGATCATCCTGGTAAACTGCGACAGTCTGAAAAACGGAAGTCAGTTTAATTATGAAACTATAACTAGCAAGGGCTCGCCGGAAAATCCATCATGGAGCCCTGATGGAAAATACTTATTCTGGAATGCTTACGTCAACGGAGTTTCCAACATTTATAGAGATAAATTAGACAGCTCCGTCATTGAGCCTTTAAGCAATGTTCTTACGGGGCTTTTCAAGCCGGTATATTTAAGCAAAGATTCCCTCTTCGCATTTGAATTTACGCCGGACGGATTTACTCCCGTTATTATTCCGGATAAGATAGCCAGCCATCTCCCGGCAATTAATTACTTTGGAGAAAAGGTGGTTGAGAAGAATCCGCAGCTTACTAAGTTAGCTTTGAAACAGGATGACAGCCCTCTTCCGGATACAGTAAAGCCGGTTGATTACAAAAGCTACAATGCACTTTCGAGTCTTAAAGTGCTGACTTTCATCCCGGTAATTACGGGGTTCCAGGATCAAAAGGTCATCGGAATCTTTACTCATATCTCTGATCCGCTTATTGTTCATGATCTAACATTTGAGCTTGGAATATCCCCTTTTAAATCAAACGCAAAAATTCCCCTGTTCCACATTAAGGCTAAATACGAATACAAAAAGCGTCTGACAGTCGGCATCAACTACAACCCCGGTGACTTCTACGACCTATTCAACAGCCGTAAGCGCGGAATGATCGGCACTAAGCTAACGCTGGGATATACAAACTACTGGGTCTACGATAATCCGCTTAAGATTATGCAATCGGTCTCTTTGGATTATTACAAAGACATCGAATACCTAAATGACAACCTCGTTCGCGTTTCACAGCCCAACTTCAGCGTTCTGCAGACAACTCTTAACATAAAAAACCTGAGACGAAGCATCGGCAGTATTGACTATGAAGAAGGGAATGAGTTCAACACAACTGCAATGGCTTTTGGAACCGAAGTGCCTAAGCTTCTGGTTGCCGGACAAATTTATGCCGAGTGGGACCATTACCTTACGTGGCTCTGCCCGCATAACACATTTCATTTTAAAATTGCGGGAGGCTACAGTTTATTAACAGATAAGGTTGCACAGGCAAAGTTTTATTTTGGCGGCTTCGGAAACAGAGCGCTCGAAGACATTGACGTAAAGCAGTATAGAAAAGTATTCCGCTTTCCCGGCATTCCCATCTACAGTCTTGCTGCGGAGAAGTTTGGAAAGCTTATGGTTGAAGATGAGCTGCCGCCGCTCCGTTTCAGCGATGCAGCCATAGGGCAGCATTACTTAAGCCACATAAGCCTGTCGATCTTTTCACAGTCGCTCTTGCTTCCATCATCGCAGCCTAAGGAATGGATAGACCTCGGTACGCAAATTAATTTTGTCTTCCGCCATTGGTTCAACCTTGAATCGACTTTTTCTGCAGGCATTGCGGAAGCCTGGCACTCAAAAGGGAACTCGTGGGAATGGTTTTTATCGTATAAGCTGCTTAGAAATTAAAACTGAATAAATTTTCATGCGAATGTTGATTTTAAAGAGGAAATATATGATTTTTGAAATGCGTAAAAGGTTTACTTAAATACAAAGCCAATAAATTGCCTGACTTTACTTTAGATATTGTCTTTAGAATTCTTACAAACTTCTTTAGTAAAAAACAAATTACGGAGTTTGAAGAGCTGCTGAAAAGGTCTTCCGTAAAGAAGAAAAGCCCGCAGGTATCTTTCCCCGCATCTGAAAAAGAACAGCTTAACTCAAATGCCGAAAGGAAAAGTGAGTTTAACGCCAAGATCGAACTGCTAATCACCTTTGCTTCTGAAAGATTACAATCCATTAAGTTTATAGAGCTTCTTTTATATCTGGGAGAGATATGCATTTCCCGCGGAGAGCTTGAGACAGCAAGCCAGATATTCGATAGAACGCTTGTCCAGGTCGAAAAGTTTCCGTCGTTAGAAAACATTGCCGCTTATTCGATGCTCGCACTCGGCGAAGTATTCAGCAGGCAGGCTCACTGGGATAAAAGCATAAGCAGCATTAACCAGGCTAAAAAGTTATTCGACAAGCATAAGGACCTTCGCGGCTTGGCTAAATGCAATAATCTTCTCGGCACTATCTACGGCGACAGAGGTAATTTTAAAAAGGCAAGAAACAGCTTCGAGAGCAGCTTGAACTTCCTTAATCCCCGGACCGATTCAGCGCTCATAGGAATGGTTGAAATGAACCTCGGCATTTTAAGTAACATGCAGGGCAAGCACGATGAGGCTTTGTTTTATTACCAGCGCGCGTTAATTAAATATGATAAGCTGAAGGACATGAGACGAATTTCCCAGCTAAGGCATAACATGGGAATGCTTCATGCGCAGAAAGGCGAATACCAAGCTGCATTAAAAGAGTTCGACGGCAGCATCGCAATAGCGATTAAAGCCGATTATCTTCCCGACCTTGCACTGTCTTACCTTAGCAAAGCATTTGTCTATGCCCAGCTTGACGACCTGCCGTTAGCTCAAGCCTTTGCAGATAAATCTATGGACATCTGCTACAAGATAAACGACAGGCTCTCTATAGCCGATCTTTACAAGATAAAAGGAATTATCGAAAGGAAGCTTAAGCATTACGATATGGCTGAAAGCTACTTTATGACGAGTTTGCGGATAAATTCCGAGCTTGGAAATCCGCTTAACCAGGCAGAGACATTATTTGAACTCGGCATCCTGTACATCGAAGTAAAAATGAAACAGAAAGCTGTAAAGCAGTTAAAGTCAGCATTGACTTTGTTCAAGAAAATGGAAACCGCTTTCATGGTAAAAAAGATTAACGACCTTCTTTTAACGATAAACTAACCCTAAGCCAGCCCACCGAAGAAAAATCTGCTGTTTTTCCCTCTCTTTTTGATGAAGATAGTTTATATTTTATAAGCAATATCTTATATTAAGCAAGCTAACTAAAAACGATTTATAGAACACTGAATGAAGTTTGTTGAGTTCAAGAAGAATATTGATAACCTTGACAGGATAAAGCCGGGTGCCGGGGAAGTTTCTGAAAAGGCTAAGAACCTTGAGGTTATTCTTGATATTGTTAAAAGCATAAACAGCACACTTATACTTGATGATGTTCTGGAGCTTGTACTTAGAAATGCAATCTCGCTTACAGATTCCGATAGAGGGTTTATTGTGCTGCGCTCTGCCGGAGATATACTCGAATATAAGCTGGGTCTGGATTCGGAAGACAACCGGCTGTCCGAGGAAATGTTCAACGTAAGTACAACCGTGGTTAAGGATGTCTTCAATACGGGGCAGTCGAAGTTTATTGAAGGCGCCCAGAGCGATACCGAGTATGATTCAAGCAAAAGCATTCTTAAGCTGGAGCTTCAAACAATACTATGCTCACCCCTCGTAACGGAAGAGAAAAAGATAGGCGTAATTTATGTAGACAGCAAGCATCTCCATAAGATAAAAGCACGTGAGATTACAGACACCTTTGAAATACTTGCCGGGCAGGCAGCAACAGCAATCAGGAACGCGCAGCTTTACAACGGACAGATCAATGCATACAATGCTCTTAACGAAGCAAACATCCAGCTCATTCAATCCGAAAGAAAGGCGCTGAAATCAAGCATTGATTCCGAGATCGGTCAGTCGCTGCAGGGACTGGTACATCTTGCCCTGCTCGAAACAGAAAGCCTGATGAGATCAATTGAGAAAACCCAAAAGGATATCGGCGAGCAGAGCCCGGACTCAATTCTCTTCGACAGGCTGAAACTGAAATCAAGAGTTACTATAGACAGCATCCGCAACATACAGAAATACGCGCAGGTGCTGATAGAAACTTCGATTATGAACCTGAACAAAGATACGGGAGATTTGAACCGTACCATCCAGTCGGTAATAAAGTATCTGTCGCCTATGAAGAAGTTCTATAAAATTTATTTCAAGACCGAGTTCAATGCTATACCGCTCTGCAATTACGACTCCGAACAAATCCAGCACCTGCTGGTCCATTTATTTAATAACTCTGCCGAAGCAAAGAGCGATGCAACTATAATAATCCGGTCGTACTATAAAGACAACTTAATCTTTGTCGAGGTCGAAGACTA
>JBJKRP010000095.1:0-12571 GCA_046704565.1 Ignavibacteriaceae bacterium
TTGCCTGTGGTTTATTTTTTTCTTTTTTCTTGGGGGATTTAACTTTTGGACAGTTAGAGGGAGACTTTCGTTCATTTCAAACAGGAGACTGGAATAATTCCGGTACATGGGAACGTTACAGTTCTACCGGCACTTGGGAGGGGAACAGCGTTGGCGAGAATACCGGCTTAACCCCGGGCTCATCAAATTCCATATGGATCCAGACCGGGCATACAATTACACTTACTCAAAATGAAGCCTGCAATAATCTCCACATTTCAGGTGGAAATACCAGCACTGGTGCAGGAGACGACGGTGTTATTTCAATCGGAACATTTATATTACAATTAAATGGCTACTTAAGGAATTATTGGGGCGTGTTAGGAAGTGTTTATGACTTAGGCTCTAACGATTTAGTCAGCGGTTTGAGCAACAGCGACATTGCAACCGCCGGCGAGGGAAAATTAAGCGTGGTTGGCAATTCAAGAAATCTTACTAATTCCGGATCGTTCGGCGCATCATATCAAGATTTTAATCTGGAGATAAACTTAAACCCCGCACAAACTGTTAGTCTAAATACAAACATAAAAGCCGGCACGATTACTTTTGTATCCGGTACCCTTGATGCGCAGACTAATAGAATCTCAGTTGATAAGGGCAGCCCTGGAACCGGGGATGTAAACATCTCTTCAGGTGCGGCTGTTATTTCATCTGCCAGCGGTATAGGCGGCGGCGCTGTTTTTACACGTACAGTATCCGGCAGTGCAGGAACGTTAACAGTTAACGGATCATTATTATTAAAAGGCGGCTCTCCAACGGTCGCTATGTCAACAGTTTTGTTAAACGGAACCGTAGAGTACTGCGGAAGCAAAGCGCAAAAATGTTTAGCTGCAACAAATTCCGGCGCAAATCCTGATACTTATAATAACCTGGTTATAAACAATTCTAAAAATATCACTCTAACTCAGGATATAAATGTTAACGGAAGCCTCGAAATATCCAGCGGCTGCTTAAATACAGACGTTTACGCTCTAAGACTCGGCTCATCCGGTAATGTTACGGGAGAAATAGAAGGGAATTATATAGTGGGGAGCCTTTCTACAAGCAGAAGTCTTGGAACAGGCTCTTCAAGCTTTGGAGGTATCGGTGTTATTATCGCCGCAGGTGCCGATGACATTGGCGACGTTAGCGTAACGAGAGTTTCCGGTCTTTCGGGTGTTGTTTGTAATCCCAATGACAATTCTAAAACAAGCATAGCAAGGAAGTGGACAATTACTTCCACAAATCCTCCTGCTTCAGGAAGAGATTTAACCCTTTCATGGATTTCTTCGGATGATAATTCTAAGGACTTAATTACAGCGCAACCATGGAAGAGCGAAGACGGAGGTACTACCTGGACTAAAATTGCAGATCCTCAGGATGCAAGCTCAACAAGGTCAATTACGGTAAATACAAGTTCCTTTTCAGACTGGACTGTAAGTGATAATAACAACCCTGTTCCTGTTGAGCTTAAATCCTTTTCGGCTAAGTTGATTTCTGATAAAATATATTTAGACTGGTCTACAGCTATTGAAGTTAATAACTACGGCTTCGAGATACATAGAAAAGCGGGGTTAACTCAATCATCAATCATAAATAATAAATGGGAAAAGATTGGGTTTGTCTTTGGGCATGGGAACTGTAACTCTACAAAAACATATTCCTTTGTGGATCCCTCCCCCGGGATAGGTGAGAACACTCTGAAGCCTGGGGTGCATTATTACAGGCTAAAGCAAATCGACAACGACGGGTCATTTAGTTTTTCCAAAAGTATTGAGATTAACTTAGATGTCCCGTTGCGGTTTGCCCTTTATCAGAACTACCCTAACCCTTTTAATCCGGTGACCATGATTAGTTATAGGCTGCCAGCAGACAGCCGTGTACTGTTGAAGGTTTATAATATCCTTGGTGAAGAGGTAAGGACGTTGGTGAATGATGATAAGAAAGCAGGCTCATATTCAGCGGTCTTTGATGCAAGCGGCTTAAGCAGCGGCATGTATGTGTACAAGCTTACTGCCGGAAGTTTTTCGGATGTTAAGAAGATGATGGTCCTTAAGTAACAAATGGGAAATCATAATCTTTGACGTGCCAAATTGGTAGCTCCAAAGAAATTATTAGGGGAATGAGTTTCCGTTTAAGGTCACAAATTATAACCTTAAAAAAGTAATGATATGAACAAATTTACCTTTAAGGTCGCAATTTGCGACCTTAAAGAAAGAGATAAACTATATGAAAAATAATTTATTACCAGTTGAGTCTGTAGTCAGTAATATCCTTTATATAAGAAGTCAGAAAGTATTGCTGAACTCTTATTTAGCAAAGCTCTATGGTGTGTCTACAAAAAGATTAAATGAACAGGTAAGCAGGAATATAAAACGTTTTCCCGGTGACTTTATGTTTCAGCTTTCTAAAGAAGAATACAATGCTTTGAGGTACCAATTTGGCACCTTAAAGAGAGGGCAACATTCCAAATATTTGCCTTATGCCTTTACGGAGCTGGGTGTTGCAATGCTGTCTTCCGTCTTGAATTCGGACGAGGCTATAGAAATAAATATTATCATCATGCGCGCTTTTGTAAAGCTGCGGGAACTGATTTCTTCCAATAAGAAAATACAAGGGAAGCTTAATAAAATTGTTACCAGGTTGGATGAGCATGATAATGAGATTGCAAATATTATGGAGATTATAAATCAGATGCTAACTCCGCCTGCAAAGCCTCTAAAGGAAATCGGTTTTAGGGTGAAGGAGAAGAGAATATCTTATAATTGAACAAGAATTGTGTTTAAATCATATAAAATTATGGAGATAAGGCTGGTAATAATTCATGCTGATATAAGAATTGTAGATATTAACCGGAATCGATGTCAATTGACATAAAAATCTGAGAAGTCAATAAAGTTCAAGTCCTGTTGATATAAAATTTTTGGATGTCAGCAAAAATTCTTTCTTATCATATAAGAATTTCTAAATGTAACGCAGGATTAATTTCGTGTGATAAAAGAAAATAGAGCTAAACCCGGCATTAATTCCGGTCAATGTAAAAAATCCTGCCTTGAGCCGGTAGAGGTTTCGGTCCATATAATTTGTTTGTGGTTAGATGAGAATTCAGATTAAATATTCATAAAAAAATAAGGAGGGATGATATGCTGAATAGCTTTTATAGGAATCCGTTTGAAAACGCCAAGTACGGTGCAGGAAGGTATGGGAATTTTTCTGAAAAGCATATTTCAAACTTAAAGACGTTCGTACCGGCGCCAGGGTCGGTCCTTTTCGGTATGTCTGTACAGGATATAGTAAATATGCTTAGCGAGGATACAGAAACCCGCTACAATGAATGGACCATACTGCTGACTGAAAAGGCAGCAGACAAATCAATAAAGGAAGGCAAGACTATAAGCGCAGATACTGCCATGTCTGATTTTAAGGAATTGATTTCGCGTAAAGAAGGAGTTATTGCGGATAAATTTCCTGCCGGCTCGCCGGTATATGAAGAGCTTTTCCCCGGTGGGGTAAGCGAATACCAGCGTGCCAACAAAGAGGATGCTGTTAATCTATTTAATAGGTTCTTAACGGTGCTTAAGCTTCATAATGATATCTTCGATGCCGATATGATTAAGGAGACCGGGGATAAGCTTAATACTTTTATTACTGCAAAGGAAGAACAAACAAGCTCCAAGAGCAAGGTAAACGAGAAGATAAGCGCAGCCGAAGAGAAGCGTAGACTGTTGAATATACAGTTATTCAAAAATTTATTAGTGCTTCTTTTAATACATCTTGAAAAGCCGGGGAATGTAGAGATGTATTTTGACGAGTCTATGCTTGGCAGAGCCTCTAAAGTCAAAGAGCTCCCTGCTCCTCCTGAAACGGATAAATGAGTTTAAGGAAACTATACTGATGACAAGTAAAAATATAAAGATACAGTTTTCGTAATAGTTAAGAGGAACACTATGGTGAGGAAGATGCAAGCGGACATACTGGCAGATACAAAGCAGATTTTTTCTGTCCGTGAGAGGGCTTCATCTTTTAAGATGTATAAAACGCCGGAAGAGGAATTCATTGTTGTCCGTAAATATTACATTTTAAAATTCTGCTATAAGAAGGAGTTCCTTAAGTTCGAAAACTTTTATGAAGCGGAGGATTTTATTTTGCAGAACACGTCCGGTTTTGTCCGGATTAATTATCCTGCAAATTCGATATTTTAGATTTATTTCCGAGTTATTTAAAGACGGGATATTCAAGAAAAAATAAGCATAAATAGGAGAAGGACAACAAATTATATAATATCTTCTTGACATCTTTCGGTAATTTATTTAATTTTCAAATGCCACTGTGCCGGAACCGGGACGGTGGCAATTTTTTTTAAAATCTCTAACAACAAAATAAGAGTTATAGGTTATGTCAGACGCAAATTTTGTTTACCTTACAAAGGAAAGATTGGTGGAGCTTGAGAAAGAGCTGCAGGAAATGAAAACAAACGGCAGGAAGGAAATAGCAGCCAAGATTGCCGAGGCTCGCGCTCACGGTGATCTATCGGAGAATGCGGAGTATGATGCCGCAAAGGAAGAGCAGGGCTTGTTTGAGCTTAGGATAAGCAAACTGGAGAATATTCTTTCGCGCGCAAGGGTAATTGATCCCTCGCAGTTTCCAGACGGCGAGGCGCATATCTTATCTGTTGTAACAATTAAGAACTTGAAGACACAAAAGTTGTTTGAGAACACTCTTGTCTCGCCGGAGGAAGCAGATTTTCAAGCGGGCAAGATTTCCGTTACCTCGCCTGTGGGACAGGGATTGATGGGAAGTAAGGCAGGACAAAAAGTAAACGTTAAGGCTCCGGCAGGAATGCTGGAGTTTGAAATCCTTTCGATAAAATAATTATAAGGTGTTAATAGGGCTATGCCGCTAACCGATGAATCTTACATTCAACTGGCGATAGAAATTGCAAAGAAGGGGATGGGTAATGTTAGCCCCAACCCGCTGGTAGGCTGTGTTATTGTTAAGAACAATAAGATAATAGGCGCAGGCTACCATGAGCAGTACGGAAAGAATCATGCTGAAATAAACGCTATAAATTCTTCCATAGAAAATATAGAAGGCTCTACATTATATGTTAACCTTGAGCCGTGCAGCCACTATGGAAAGACACCGCCGTGCGTTCAAAGAATAATAGAGAGAAAGGTTAAGCGAGTAGTAATAGGCACTCGCGATATGAATCCCCTCGTAAGCGGCAACGGCATAAAGGCGCTTAAAAAGGCAGGCATTGAGGTTAAGGTGGGCATCCTTGAAAAGGAATGCGTTGATCTTAACAAATTCTTTTTTAAGTACATTACAAAAAAGACGCCTTATGTTACCTTGAAGATAGCACAGACTCTCGACGGTAAGATTGCAGATCAGAACAGGGATTCCAAATGGATAACCTCGCTTAGCTCGCGCCGCTATGTTCATACCTTGAGATCAAAATATGATGCTGTACTGATAGGATCGAAGACTGTGGAAAAGGATAATCCGAATTTAACCGTAAGGCTTGTAGAAGGGAGAAACCCGAAAAGGATAATTGCGGATACAAGGCTTAGCTTAAAGCTCGATTATAAGATTTTCAGCGGGAATGCGGATAGGAACCTGATAGTATTAACATCAGAGAAGAGCATTTCAAAAGAAAGAAAAATTAAGAGGCTTCAGAACATCGGCGCAAAAATACTTTTTATTAAAGAAAATGAAAACGGTCTGATTGATCTTAAGGCTGCATTAAAGGAACTCGGTAAACAGAAGATAAATTCTCTTCTTGTAGAAGGCGGCGGTAAGATGTTTACTTCCTTAATAAAAGACGGCTTATATGATAATATTTTACTGTTTATTGCTCCTAAAATATTAGGCGCCGGGCTTCCGGCTGTAGATAATATAGGAAACAAGACAGTAAAGCAGGCGCTAAAAGTTGAGATTAAAAGGATAGAACAGAACGGGGACGACCTGATGGTTGAGCTGGTTAAATAACGGCGTCCTGACTCTGAAACCTGTTTTATACTGCTGAATTAGTTTTATAGTTTATTTGTTAATAAGGACGTCAATTAATAAAAAGCAATCGCTGCCGGTTATTCCATTTTGCGGCTTTGGTTCTTATCTTTGTATTTAATTAAATTTCATTTAACAAGTTCCAAGAGGGAATAAGATGTTTACAGGCTTGGTTGAGGAAACCGGAAGGCTGATTGACAAAAAGAAAAACGGCGAAGGTTATCAATTTACCTTCACTGCAAAAAAGGTAATGAGCGGTCTTACTATAGGCAGCAGCATAAGCGTAAACGGAGTTTGTCTTACTGTCGTAAAGAAGAAAGGAAATTCTTTCTCCGTTGATGCAATAGAAGAGACGCTGAAGAAGACTAATCTTGGCTCGCTGGATATTCAAGACAGAGTAAACCTTGAGAGACCGCTTAAGGCAGACGAACGACTCGGCGGGCATTTTGTACTCGGTCATGTAGATACTACAGGAAAAATAATAAAGGTACAGGAACTGTCCAGCAGTCATTTTGTTACAATATCATTTCCTAAAAGATTCAAGAAGTACCTGATTTATGTTGGCTCTGTTGCCATTGACGGCGTTAGTATGACGGTTGCAGAGCTTGGAGAGAGAACATTTTCCGTAGGGATAATCCCTCATACGTGGAAAGAGACCGTATTTTCTTCCAAAACTGCCGGCAGTACCGTAAACCTTGAGTTCGATGTGCTCGGAAAATATGTTGAAATAATTATGAAATCTGATGGAAAAGCTTGAGCAAAAGGCGTTAAGATTTATTGATGAGAATAACCTGATAGCAAATGGCGACAGGGTACTTGTAGCTTTAAGCGGAGGACCTGATTCAGTTTTTCTGCTGCATCTTCTTAAAAAATATGAAAAGAGATACGGTATTGAACTTGGGACAGTCCATATAAATCATATGATAAGGGGCAAAGCAGCCAGGGCAGATGAGGAATTTTGCAAAAAACTTTCGTTAAATTTGCATGTCCAATTATTTTCATTGCGGAGAAACGTTAAAGAATTTTCCAGGAAGAAGAAAATCTCTATCGAGGAAGCCGGTAGAATTATCAGATACGCCGAATTTGAAAAGGCAGTTAAGAAGTTCGGTGCCGATAAACTTGCGACAGCGCATAATTGCAGCGATAATGCGGAAACGGTGCTTTTAAATATAATTAAAGGAACAGGTTTGAAGGGAATTTCAGGGATACCGGTTAAGCGAGGATACATTATCCGACCGGTTTTGAATTTAAAAAAGGATGATATTCTTTATTACCTTAAAAAACACAGAATCGAATTTAGGACTGATGAATCAAACTTAAGCGGAAGTTATGAAAGGAACTTTTTAAGGCTTAGTGTTATTCCGTTGATTAAAAAAAGACTGAACCCGGAATTCGAAACCGCGCTTTTAAATTCTTCCGTAAACTTTAGAAGCATTTCATCTTTTATTGGAAAGAGAATGAATGATGAATCGGAGGGTATATTCGAATTAAGTAACGGCGAGTTGAAAATAAATTCTGCCCGGTTCGATAAAGTTGAAGATGAATTAAAAAGCTACTTCCTTAAATCTGCCGTTGAGGAAAAGCTTAAGGTTCAGTTTGAGTTTAAGGACTATAAAGGCATAATGCAGCTTCTGGAGAAAGAACCCGGCAAAAAAATCAGCCTGTCAAATAATTATAGCGCCTGCAGGGAAAGGGAAGGTATTATTATCGGCAGAAAAAAAAGTAATGAAGAATTTTCACCGGTAGTCCTTTCAAGCGGTGAGGAAGCAAAAGCGGCGGGTTTGACTCTTACAATAAAGAAAAGCAGCCGCATCCCGGGAAATTTTACTGGAAATAAATTAAAGGAATATATTTCTGCTGATAAACTAAACGGAAATTTTGTACTAAGAAGATGGAAAGCCGGGGACAGGTTTATGCCGATCGGATTCAACGGTTCCAAAAAAGTTTCTGATTTTTTAAATGAGCAGAAAATACCGTTGTCGAAAAAAAAAGAGCAGTTGGTGTTAACCTACCGCGGTAAGATCGTATGGGTTCTCGGGCTAAGACTTGACGACAGGTTTAAGATTACTAATAATACTAAGAAAGCTTTGGAATTATGTCTGAAATAAAAAAAGATGCATCGATAAAGAACAGAGTAGTTATTGGCGCAGAAGTCTTTGTACCTTTAATAAAAGAGACTGAACTGAAGGAAAGAATAAAGGAACTTGGCAAAGAAATCTCGGAAAATTACCGCGGCAAGGTGCCTGTTTTTATTGGAGTTTTGAATGGTGCATTTTTATTCCTTTCGGATTTAATTAGGAATATCACAGTTGATTGTGAAGTAGATTTTTTAAAATTATCTAGTTATGGAGATGAAAAAATTTCATCGGGAAAGGTGAAATTAATCAAAGAACTAAACTGTAACATTACCGGAAGAGATATAATTATTGTTGAGGATATAGTCGATTCAGGGCTTTCAATGAAATTCATAGAGGATTTGATAGCGCCGCGCAACCCATCAAGTATGAGTCTGGCGTCGCTGCTTGTAAAGCCGAATAGTCTTAGATATAATGTAAAAATTGATTATATTGGCTTCAATATTCCGAGTAAATTTGTAATAGGATATGGATTGGATTACGTACAGAAATACCGTAACTTAAGAAATATTTATGTTCTTAGCGAATGACGGAGAATCAAGTAAAAATGGAAAATAAATTTAATAACTTATTTATGGCTGATAACAGCGAAAACAAGCCTTCTTCGAAAGGTCCTAAAGGCGGGGGACCTAACAGACCTGATGACAACTTCGATTGGTCGCGCATTATAAGGATGGTTTTTGGATGGGGTGCGGTAATTGTTGCCGCGGTAATTATAATGCAGTTGTTCAAGACAAGCTCTGTAAATTATGTGGACATACATTACCAGCAGTATGAAAAGCTGTTGAATGATGATGACATTCTTAAAGCTACCATAACCAAATCCGATGTAAATGATTACACGTTTAAGGGCACACTGAAAGCCCAGGAGACATTAAGCGTGGACGGCAAGGATGTATCTGTTAAATATATTTCCGTTTATATGCCTGAGCCGATTATCAAAGAGCAGGAAACATTATGGCAGCAGAAAAATATTAACTATACTTTTGATAAAGAATCAAATGAGTGGATGCAGATATTACTGGGCTTACTTCCGTGGATTCTAATTATAGCAGTATGGATTGTTATTATGAGAAGGATGCAGGGCACCGGCGGCGGTACGCGAGGCATCTTTTCATTCGGCAAGAGTAAGGCAAAGCTTATTACTCAGTCAGCGCAGAGGATTACTTTTAGAGATGTTGCCGGAGCGGACGAAGCCAAGCTTGAACTGAACGAGATTATTGAGTTCTTAAAAGAGCCCACCAAGTTTCAGAAACTCGGCGGCAAAATACCTCGCGGTGTTTTGCTACTTGGACCTCCGGGAACAGGCAAAACCCTTTTAGCCCGTGCGGTTGCCGGCGAGGCGGGCGTCCCATTCTTTTCCATAAGCGGCGCCGACTTTGTTGAAATGTTTGTTGGCGTCGGCGCAAGCCGTGTCAGAGATCTTTTTGAACAAGGTAAGAAAAATGCACCGTGCATTATTTTTATAGATGAGATTGATGCGGTAGGCAGACACCGCGGTGCCGGTTTAGGCGGCGGTCATGATGAACGTGAACAGACTCTTAACCAGCTTTTAGTTGAAATGGACGGATTTGAGCAGAATAGCGGCGTAATAATAATTGCTGCAACAAACCGACCGGACGTTCTTGACCCTGCCTTATTGAGACCGGGGAGATTCGACAGGCAGGTAGTAGTCGATCGTCCTGACGTTAAAGGTCGTGAAGGCATCTTAAAAGTTCATACAAGAAATATTCCGCTTGATACAAACGTTAACCTGGAGGTCCTTGCGAAAGGAACTCCCGGGCTGGCTGGAGCCGAGCTTGCAAACCTGGCGAACGAAGCCGCTCTTCTTGCAGCAAGGAAGAACAAGAAAAAAGTTGAGATGGTTGACTTTGAGGAAGCCAAGGACAAGGTCATGATGGGCATGGAACGCAAGAGCATGATTATTTCGGAAGAAGAAAAGAAGACTACGGCATATCATGAAATCGGTCATGTTCTTGTTGCGCGAATGCTTCCTGAGGCTGACCCGGTACATAAGGTAACGATAATCCCGCGCGGCAGGGCGCTTGGTGTTACAAGCTACTTGCCGATAGATGAGAAGCATACTTATTCTAAGGAATACCTTGAAGCCATAATTACGTATGCTTTAGGCGGAAGGGCTGCAGAGAAAATTATCTTCAGCCACTATACAACCGGTGCAGGAAACGACATTGAGAAAGCGACAAACATTGCCCGCAAGATGGTGTGCGAGTGGGGTATGAGCGACAAGCTTGGTCCGCTTAGCTACGGCGCAAAAGAAGAAGAAATATTTCTCGGAAGAGAAATTCAAAGACACCGGGATTACAGCGAGCGTACGGCAATCGAGATTGATGATGAAGTAAGAAGTATAGTTAATGTGGCAATGGCTGGAGCTGAAAAAATTCTTACGGACAATATCGATTTGCTTCATAGGCTTTCTAAAGAGCTGCTGGAAAGAGAAATTCTTGATTCGGATGAAATTGATAAGTTAATCCGGGGCGAAACCCTCCCGCCGCTGAAAAAAGAGGGTAACAACGGATCGGGTAAGCCGGAAGAAATTCCCGAGCATGTTAAGAAACTTATGGAACAAAGAAAGCAGCCCTCTGTTGAGCCGTCTAAGACTGAAAATGTAGAAGGAAACAAGCTTACCCCTACCGATGGCTCCAATTGATCAAGGTACTATTAACTATAGAGATGAATTGGTCAGGAAGCTAATTCATCTCTGCTCTCTCTCAATACCTATCGTTTACTATTTTATACCGAGGTCGGCGGGAATATTAATACTAAGCGTTCTTTCCGGCGTCGCAATAATATTAGATTTATCAAGGTACTTTTACCCGCAGGTCGGCAAGGTTTTTTATTCTGTTTTTGGTTTTCTTTTGCGCCGGCATGAAGTTGATGCGAAAAAGAAAAACCTGAATGGGGCAACCTATGTTTTGATCTCGGCGCTGATATGCGTGATCCTTTTCCCGAAAATCTTTTTCATAACCGGCTTTGCAATTTTGATCATCAGCGATTCCTCTGCAGCGCTTATCGGGAGGAAATTCGGGAAACACAGGTTCCTTGCTAAAAGTTTGGAAGGCACAATGGCGTTTTTTGTAAGCGCAAGCATCGTTGTCTTATTTACACCTAAGATAGATAATTTGTTAACGGAATATATAATTGGAATTATCGCCGCCGCAGTCGGTGCAATTGTAGAAAACGTTTCCTTCGGCTTTGCCGATGATAATTTATCAATCCCTATTTCTATTTGCCTAACAATGTGGGCGTTATATCTTTTAATGCTTCCGGGATTAAGTCTATACCTCTCGAATGTTCCGCGGTAAATAAAATTTATTTCTCCAGGACTTCTGCCAAACCTTGAGGAAGTATATAGTCGGGAAAATCTTTTTTTATTTTCT
The DNA here is from genome assembly GCA_046704565.1 of Ignavibacteriaceae bacterium. Classification (GTDB taxonomy): domain Bacteria; phylum Bacteroidota; class Ignavibacteria; order Ignavibacteriales; family Ignavibacteriaceae; genus FEN-1297. The sequence continues at coordinate 11,558 of JBJKRP010000095.1, forward strand.
TAATGTACAGCTTTGCGCGGTCTATTCTGTCAAATTGCATTTCGTATAAAGCTCTCCGTGCCAGCATAGATCCTACGGTTTGTTCTATGAATTCGGTATAATGAGTTTGAACCTCGGGAAAGCGAATAGTAAAGTTAGGATCGCCTGCCGGAACGTATTGATTTCCTTTGATGACTTTAAACATCAAGACGTCGGGCACTAAAGTATAGCCGGGCGGAAGTGAGAATTCGCCGTGCTGCATTTCATTTTCAAAGAGTTCGGGCGCGATATAAAAATCCCGCCTGGAAATATTTGCCGCAACCAATCCGGTCATAATTCGCCTGTAAAAATATTCCAATGTGCCTGAGTCGAACTTGCCGCCGCTTTCAAATGGCGCCAATGCTTTTAAAAAGCCGCTTACATCGGGTTGAATCCCGGCTAAAAGAAAAGGATGGTCGTTTTTCAACTGGTGATAATACCATGATCTCCGGAGAAGTTCCTTATCAACCACCGTAACGTCCGGTCTGTACTTTTCTACATATTGAAAATAAAGCGATGGAGAGACCAGGTAGTCCCATTCGTAGCTGAAAAGGATCGAATTCTTATTACAATAATGAAGTACCGTCTTAGTATAGTCTTCAAATGTGAAAACATCACTCTGGTTGTCCTCTCTGTAGTTGAAATAAACCTGAACAAGAATGAATGCAGAGATCAGTACCACGGGAGTTGTGTACGGATGCTTTGAATGTTTCAGTAAAGATAAGAGCTGTATTGAGCCGAACACAGCCAGAAATGAAAGCGCAACATAAGCAAGGAGAAAGTATGAATCGATGTCGTGTATATCGTAGTTGATTGAATAAAGTACCGTAAATAAGAAAAGTATTACTGAGAAGTTGAAAAATTTTCTCGCTGTTTTGAATGAATAAATTAAACCCACAAGACAAATGAACAGGCTTGCCAGAAACTCACTCGGCAGGTTAGAAACAAAATAGCTAAGCTGCTTGGCGGCAGCAGCAGTTGATGAAAAAAGCCAGA
>JBJKRP010000096.1:0-3298 GCA_046704565.1 Ignavibacteriaceae bacterium
CAGCAAAGATTGTAGAAGAAAGCAATGAACTGCTGCCGGTAACAAAGACGGGCTTTTTCCTTTTTGATGCTAAGCGAAGCAGGATTTTTTTAACAGCCCATAGGAATTTTGAGCTGCTTGAAGGTCGAAGTGTTTACCTGAACCAGCCGGAGTTGAAAACGGATTTAAGTCTTCCGGTTGCTCTGCCTGAAAAAGTTGAAAGCTCCGTAACGATGGAGACGGCTGATAACCGGGTTTTTCGCAGGTGGGGAATAGCCTTAGTTCTGCCGATGAAATCCGTAAGCGGTGACATACTGGGATTTCTGGTTTTGGGAGAAAAAAAATCGGGATTGAAATTTACTATCGAAGATGTTGACCTGCTTTTTGATGTTGCCTTCCAGGCAGGCTTATCGCTTGAGAGAATAATTGCACAGGAGGAATTGATCCGCGAGCAGTTTCTAAAAGAAAAGCTTGAAGAGCTTAGCAAGCTAAAATCTTTTTTTATTTCATCTGTTTCTCATGAGCTAAAGACGCCGCTTACTTCGATAAAAATGTTTTCCGAGATGCTGCAGGTTAACGGGAATTATCCCGATGCCCGAACGGGCGAATATCTTGAGATTATATCGGGCGAATGCAGCCGCCTTACCAGGCTCATCGAAAATGTTCTTGATCTATCCAAGATAGAGCGCGGCGTAAAAGAATATCACTTTTCGGAAGTTGATGTTAAAGCTTTGCTATGCCGTTCTCTTGACTTAATGTCTTATCAGTTAAAAATTGAAAGGTGTGTTGTAGAGCAATATTTCTGCGAAGATAAATGTTCGGTCTCTGCAGACGGCGATGCGGTGATGAGCGCAGTTATAAATATCATCTCAAACGGAATAAAATATTCGGCTAAGCCGAAAAAAATAAAAATATCCGTCGAGGCTTTCAAAAATCATATTGTCATCTGCTTTGAAAACAATGGATATCCGCTTTCCGAAGATGAAATCAAATTTATAACCGAGCCCTACTTTCGTACGGGAGAAGTGCAGAACAAAAACATTCCTGGCAGCGGAATCGGACTAAGCCTTGTTGACCAGATTATGAAGGCGCACGGCGGCATGCTTGAAATTTAAAGACTGCCAGAAAAAGGTAATCTCTTTGTCTTAAAATTTCCAAAGGAGAAAAACAATGAAGCAAATTTTTATAATTGAAGACGACCCCGCAATATTAAAAGGCTTAACGGCAAGCCTGGAATCGGAGAATTATAAAGTTAAATCACAATCAGACGGCGAGATGGCGTACCAGACTGCAAGGACAGAGTACTTCGACTTAATAATTTTAGACATTATGCTTCCAAGCAAAAACGGTTTGGATATCTGCCGCGACCTCCGGAAAGACAGAATCAATACTCCGGTTTTAATGCTGACAAGCAAGAAGGAGGAAATCGACAAAGTACTCGGCTTAGAAATAGGCGCCGACGACTACGTTACAAAACCGTTCAGCTTACGTGAGCTTCATGCAAGAATAAAAGCGATTCTCCGCCGGAAGGCAGAGATACTAAATGAATTTGCCGAGTATTCCTTCGGGGATGTTCATATTGATTTTATTAGACATGAGGCCGATAAAAAAGGTAAGCAATTCAGACTTTCCGAAATGGAGTTAAGCATTTTAAAGTTCTTCGTTCAGCATGAAGGCGAGGTAATATCTCGCGATAGATTTCTTGATAACGTATGGGGATATGAAGCCTTTCCGACAACAAGAACAGTTGACAATTATATTCTTTCACTCAGGAAAAAAATAGAAGATGATTATTCCAACCCAAAACATTTGATTACGGTACATAAGGGAGGTTATAAATTCGTGAAATAAAAGAATTACTTTTCTTTTACAATTCTTTGACAGAACAAAACTGTCAATACTCTAACTTATAAGTAAAAAATTTGAATAACTTTTAATTGGAGGCTAATAAAATGAAAAAACAAATCATTGCAGTTGAATTTTTCTTCTGCGTTTTATTCCCGGGATTATTATTTGCGCAAGGTTCGGATGTAGAAATTCAATTAATAAATGACGAGAAATATAAAGGTGAACTTCTATTCGTCAACTATCAAAAAGTAATTATAAGTCAGAAATTTGACGATAACGATAATGTGATAAATAATGGAAATACAAATTACAGAGTGTATGCCATTGATAGTATAAAAGCTATTACCGTATTTGGAAAGTCTAAAATTCTTATTAATATGGGAATATATACGCTTATCGGAGTAGGGACTGGAGCCCTTATAGGTATTGCAAGCGGAGACGACACACATGGCTTTATAAGGTTTAGTGCTTTGGAAAAAGCTTTAGGCTTTGGGATAATTTTGGGTACACTTGGCTTGATTACCGGATTAGTATCGGGGATAATAAGCTCGACAAGTGATAAGACTTATGAACCGATGTCAAAAGATTTTTCATCATTATTTGAATTTGCTCGTTATAAAGTTGAAGCTGAATTCCTATTGAAGGAAGGCATCGATAGTATTTAGCTCATTTTAATCTTAAGATGCATTGTTACTTTGAAGAACTTATAAAATTAAAATTGTATTAAGTTAAAGATTTAGAAGCATATTGATAAATGAAAACTATTATTCTAATAATATCAATTTCATTTTTTGTATTTGTTCAAAAGAACTATTCTGAGTTAGTTACTTTAAATCAATTCTCTGAAGTTGAATTGGTAATTAAAGCGAGGACAGATGATTCCTTAAAAACTGAAAAAGTTATGAATGCGGCTACTAAAGATGATAAGTCAATCGAACCGTTCCCGATCTTATCTTACGATACAGACGCCGGACTCGGTTACGGCGCAAAAGGTTTTTTCCTGAACCTGTTGGGCTTGAATGAATCTTTCGATCTGACTTTCTTTAACAGCACAAAAGGCGAGAGGTGGTACAGGTTTGTTTTTTCGATGCCGGATTTTGAACTGCGGCAGGGGAAAAACTATCCGGCGGCATTTGACTTAATAGTCGATTACGATAAGTACATAAAAAATAATTTTTTTGGAACAGGCAGCGGTTCGAAATATTCTAACAGGGAATATTTTACCAAATAACCGCTTGAAGTTGATTTTCAATTCAGCAGAGGGTTTTCAAATTACTTTATCGGTCGGTTCGGAATAATATATAAGTACATTCGCAACTTCAACATTGCAGACACAAGCGCTGTCCGGAAATTGTCTTCACAGCTAAGCACATCAAAGGTCACTTATACCTCGATGCTGATAAATTTAAGTTACGATACGCGGAACAGCTTCATCAATCCTTCCGGCGGGATTGTGCTCGAAGGAGAATCC
>JBJKRP010000097.1:0-9727 GCA_046704565.1 Ignavibacteriaceae bacterium
TGGGTATTCTACAGGCTTATGAAGGGAATTTATGTTATATTTGATGTGAATGCCGGAAGCGTTTACTTCTACAGCATTATCATTATTCTTGTTTGCCTCGGCGGATTTCTGATTTACTATCAGATGAAAAATTCTGTGGTTGATTATCTTCAGCTTACTTTTAAACAGTATAATATTTTAAGGTAAGGCACCAATTGTATTTATCAAGACTTGAAATATTAGGCTTCAAATCATTTGCTTTAAAGACGCAGGTTAATTTCAACCAGGGCGTTACTTCTATCGTGGGACCGAACGGCTGCGGCAAGACAAACATTGTTGATGCGATCCGCTGGTGTCTCGGCGAACAGCGCAGCAGCGCCTTAAGAAGCGATAAGATGGAGAACGTTATCTTTAACGGCACAACAAACAAGAAGCCGATGGGAATGGCGGAAGTATCGCTGACAATTCAGAACAACAAGGGAATCCTGCCGACCGATTATACCGAAGTAACAATCACGCGGCGAATATTCAGATCGGGCGAAAGCGAGTATCTTCTTAATAAAAACGTATGCCGTTTAAAAGATATTACAAATCTTTTTATGGATACCGGCATGGGCTCTAATGCCTATTCAGTAATAGAGCTTAAGATGGTTGAAAACATTCTAAGCAGCAAGACCGAAGAGCGCCGCGTACTTTTTGAAGAGGCTGCCGGTGTAAATAAATATAAACTTAGAAGGCGGCTTGCTCTTAGAAAACTCGACGAAGTAAAAGCAGATTTGGTACGCGTTAATGATATCGTTGCCGAAGTAGAAAAGAAAGTCAACTCGCTTGAGCGCCAGGCGAAGCGTGCAGACAAGTATAATAAAATTTCTTCCACCTTGCGCGAGCTTGAACTTGACCTGGCTGAGAGAGAGCTTGCTTTGTTCAGCATACAGAAGTCCGAGTTAAAAGAAAATAAAGAAACAAACTTTTCAAAGAAGATTGCAATTGAATCCGACCTTGCAAAGCTTGATGACGAGATAAAGGAAATTAAGCAGTCTCTTACCGAGATTGAGTCCCAGTTAAAGGACAAGCGTGCTGAGGTTACCGCGCAGACGGAAAAGATTTACAACGTTCAAAAGCATATTTCGGTTGCCGAGGAAAGAAAGGCTTCGCTTGGAAGAAACATCGAGCGCTACAAGCAGGAGCTTGATGAGCTAAATTATCAGCTTAAAGAATCTGAGGAGATGATTGCCGACGGCACGGAAAATATCCGGGACCTTTCTGATAGAATTGACTCCAAGCAGGATGATAAGAAAAATACTTCGGAAAAGGTTGAACAGTTCAAGATTCATTTAGAAGAAAAAAGGAACTCGCTTAAGGCTCAATCGGAAGTCATTCTCGAAAAGTTCAAAGAGATTACAAATAAAGAAAACGAGCTTTCTAATATTGAAAGGTCGCTTGAAGATAAGAATCTTTCAATCAGCAAGCTTAACCAGCGAATACAGTCGCTTACAAACAACATTGCTAAGACAGTCGGCTATCTTTCGGAACTTGAGGAGGAGAAGTCCGACATAGAAAAAAGGATTGCCGAAGCCGAATCGATTTATCTTCAGAAGCAGAAGGAAAAGGAAAACCTTGAGAAGGAATTAAATTCTCTTAAGGAAAAAGAGCTTGAGTTTAAGAGCGTAATAAACGGGTTGAAGGACAAAATCAGCTTGATTCAAAACTTGATTGACAACCTTGAAGGCGTTTCAAAGGGAGCTAAGGCTCTGCTTGAGAACGGCGATTGGGCAAAAGGAAACAAAACTCTTCTTGCACATATCGGCAACTCTTCTGATGAATACCGTTTCGCAGTTGAGGCTTCTCTTAAAAATAATTTAAATGACATACTTGTCGAGACTCTTGACGACCTGAAGAACGGGATTGAATATTTGAAGAACAGCCAGGTCGGTAAGGCTTCGTTCTATGTTTTCGGATTTGACGACCGCAGGCAGAAATCTCTTCTTGAAAAAATTCAGACCTGGTCTTCCAATAAAAAATCAAAGCGCCTGGGCAAAGAGAACGGATTTGTGGGCTGGGCAGTTGACTTTGTACAGACAGAAGACCGGTGGAAGCCGTTCTTCAAGAGGCTGCTTGATAAAACAGTTGTGGTTGACACGCTTGAAACAGCCTTCGGTCTTTCTCATAAGTACGGCGAATTTAATTTTACAACTTTAACAGGCGATTTTGTAAGCCGGTCCGGCAGCGTCGAGGCAGGCTCGACTCCGCGTCCCGATGATTCTCTCTTCGGTAGAAAACAGTTTCTTGAAAAGCTTAAAGATGAATTTCCTAAAAGGGAAAAAGAGCTTGAAAAAATCCGTAAAGAAATTGAAGATTTTGAGAACAAGATAAATGAAATTGACCTAAAGGTGCTTTCCGACAGAGGCAAGCTTCTTGTAAACGACCTTGCAAACGTTGACAAGCAGATTGCGCAGTTCGAGTACGAAAAGAACAAGGCTAAGGACGAGATTGAGAAAACAAGGCATGAGATAAACGACCTCGCTTCGGAATCGAACCGGCTTGATAACGAAAGACAAACGTTAGCCTCGCAGCTTGAAAATCAAAAAGAAGAAAGAGCAAAGGCGGAACAGGAACAGAAGGCTCTGGAAGATGAGTTCGGCAAATTTGAAAGTGAATTTAACGAGGTTGTTGAAAATCAGAATAAAATTAATCTTGAGCTTGAGCGTCTGCTTGGTGAAAAGAAGAATACGGAGAACGTGGTTAAGCGTGCGCAGGATTCTATCGAGACAATTCAGAAATCAATTGCAAAGAGGGAGTTTGATATTTCGTCATCCGGTGAGGAATTAGGCTCTCTTGAAAATGTAATCGACGAGAACAGACTTGAGCTTGATGAACTGACCTTGGGCAAAGAGAATCTTTTAAAAGAAGAAAAAGAAATTGACTCCCGTTACCAGGAAGTTCGAAGACAGAATTCCGAAAAGGAAGAACGGCAAGGCTCGCTCCGTAAAGAAAGAGAAGTCATTTCGGATGAGATTCACGCCAGCGATATGAAGCTGAGCGAAATAAACATGAAGACGGCGAACCTGCAGGAGAACATCCGCGAGAATTATTCGATTACGGTTGAGCTTAAATCCTTTGAAGATTTGGATACATTTGATTTTGGCGGGCGCGCTGAAGAAGTTCATTCACTAAAGCAGCAGATAAAAAATCTCGGTCCTATTAACCTACTTGCCTATTCCGAATTTGAGGAAGAGAAGGAGCGTTTGGAATTCTTAACAAAGCAGAGGAATGATCTGCTTGATTCGGAGAAGGATGTCGTCAAAACAATTGAAGAGATAAATACAACTGCACAGACGCAGTTCATGGAAACGTTTGATAAGATACGCAACAACTTCATCAACATATTCCGCGGCTTGTTCAACCCGGGAGACGAAGCCGACCTGAAGCTGGAAGAGAACGTTGACCCGCTTGAAGGAAAGATTGAAATCATAGCCAAGCCGAAAGGAAAGCGACCGACTTCAATCGAGCTTCTTTCTGGAGGAGAAAAAACCTTAACGGCTATTGCGCTGTTGTTCTCAATTTATCTTGTAAAGCCGAGCCCATTCTGTATCCTTGATGAAGTGGACGCTCCGCTGGATGATGCGAACGTTGACAGATACACAAAAATTATCCGGGACTTTAGTACTGATACGCAGTTCATAGTTGTTACGCATAATAAGAGAACAATGGAAGCCGCCGATACTCTTTACGGGGTTACAATGCAGGAGGAAGGAATATCGAAGCTCGTTAGTGTTAGATTCAATGAGGACTTTAAGCTTGTATCGTGATATTGCAGATATTGAACTTTTAATGAGAGTAAATAACATAAACCTGATGATGTCATTAGCTCTGGTTGCAGGAATGTTCCTGTTGTTCTTCAGCAGCAGCTTTGCACAATGGGCAAGCGACCCATCGGCTAATACAAAGCTTGTAACAGAGACACACAACCCGATAGACATCTCTGCTGTTACCGATTTGAGCGGAGGAGCGTTCGTCTTCTGGCAGGATAACAAGTTCGGGTATCAAAGTGAAGTTTATTTTATTCATGTTGATAACAAAGGTAAGGTAAGCTTTAGGGCAGATGGGAAAAGAGTGTCCTCGCTAACCGGTCCGGAAGACAATCCTGTCTGCGCCCCGGCTTCCTCGAACTCTGCTGTTGTTGTTTGGAATGATTTTTCTTATTCGAACACGGGCAGCCTTTTTGCGCAGCGCGTATTAAGCAACGGGGACGACGTGTGGGGCGAAAAAGGATTACAGGTTACAAATTCGGAAGACGCAATAAGCGAGTACTCTGTTTGCGTTGATAAATCAGGCTCTGCTTTTATCTCTTACATTGCAAAAGAACCGGAATTAAACGGCGATTATAAGGTCGAAACGCAAAAGGTTTCCGCCTCCGGCAAGATGCTTTTCAATCAGAGCCAGAGTTTGGTTTATAAATCCAGAGATAGAAAGATGATGACATCAAGCGTACCGGATGACAGCGGCGGCGTTTTCATTTTTTGGATCGAGATGCAGAACGGAAGAAGCATGATTTTCGGGCAGCATGTTGATAGCGCAGGAGTAAAAGTCTGGGGAATTGAAGGCGCTGCTTCCATGGAAAAGCCTCTTGATATATCAAGTTCCGCACACAACGTGATTTCTTATGTTGCAAGAAAGGCATTCGGTCAGTCTATTTATTTAGCCTGGCAATCTCAAAGAAGAGGCAAGGATTTATATCATCAGTTGATAAGCTATAAAGGCAAAGTACAGTGGGAGCGCGGCGGGAAATTAGTAACTCAGTTAAAGGGAGACCAGCTAGACCCGCAGGCAGTTTGCACGGATTCTACAATAATACTAAGCTGGACGAACGAGTACGGTAACGATAAAGACGTTTATATAGAAAAGTTTAATGAAAAAGGAAAACCGCTCTGGAGTAAATACGGCAAGCCGGTAATCAAGCTTCACGGCAGTCAGTTCGGGCAGCGAATGATTGATGACGGCAAGAGCGGGGTTATTATTGCATGGGTTGACCGGCGCGTAGATACTTTACTTGCGGATATCTACAGCCAGAGAATTAATAACGCAGGCAAGGATTTATGGAACTCGTTCGGCGTACAGACTGCTTCAAGTAAGAATACACTGAAAAGTTACCTTTCGCTTGTACCCGACGGGAACAACGGTGTAATTACAATTTTTAAAAACTCCGTAAAATCAAAGAATGAAATCTGCGGACAAAAGATTTTCAGTACGGGAACTTATTCGTCCCAGATTGTAAGTTTCACTACGGCAGTTGCCGGTGATTCAATAAAAATTTCCTGGATAGCCGCAAACGAAAAGGGCTCAACAGACTACAGCATTGAAAGAGCAGCTAAAGATGAAGACGGCAGCATTGGATGGGAAGACGTTGGCGCGGTACATTCGTCAGGCAAAGGCGCCGAAGTTCATTATGAATATTACGATGAACCAGATACAAGCGGTACGCTTTATTACCGTATTGTACAAACCGACTCTGCCGGGAATAAACAGAACTCGGAAATAAGCAGTATAAATTATTACGGTGCAGCTTCGGGCATTGTTGTTGCCCAGAACTATCCGAACCCATTTTCAGATTCGACTACAATTAGTTTTTACCTGCCTGACCCGGCTGAAGTAACAATCGAATTCTTTGACGAGCATGTTGTTAAGATCAGCGAGATCGATAAATCTTTCCCCGCAGGTGAAAATAAAATTACCTTCTCTGCCAGGGGACAAAAACAGGGAATTTATTTTTACCGCTTCAAGGCGGGCGACTTTGTTGATGTAAAGAAAATGATTATTACGAACTGATGGAAAAGGTTTTCAAAATATTTTTAGACTTTGACGGTACGATAACAAAGCTTGACGTCGGCGATTCAATCTTTAAAGAAGTTGCCGACCGGGAGATAATTGATGAAATAATCTCTAAGCAGATGCGTAATGAAATTACAGCCAGAGAATCATGGAAGCTCCAGTGTGAAACCGTCGGTGTTGTAGATAAGTTGAAGCTTGACCGGTTTATCGATTCGATTGAAATAGATCAGACGTTCCATGAACTGGTTGATTACTGCCTTAGGAATAGGATAGATTTTTTTATTCTCAGCGACGGATTTGATTATTACATTGATAGGATTTTAAAGAAAGAAAATTTGAATGCGATAAAAGTTTATTCGAATAAATTAATTTTTGCAGGCGATGGCAGGATAAGCCCGGCTTTCCCTTATTTTGATGAGGAATGTACGGACTCAGCAAACTGCAAGCGGAACCATATAATAAGCCTCAGCGGCGATGACGATTTTACGGTCTACGTCGGCAACGGTGATTCCGATAAATACACTGCGCAGTTCTGCGATTTTATCTTTGCCAAAGACGACCTGTTGAAGTTCTGCGAAAAAGAAAGAATAACCTATTTCCCGTTCAAAAATTTTAATGATGTTGTTAAAAGACTTGAGGAGCTTCAATCAAAAAAAAGATTGAAAAAGCGGCATCAAGCAGAATTAAAGAGAAAAGAAGTATACACTTTAGAATAAATTGGTGGTGAGAGGTTTGTAGTTGGAGGTTGGATTACAACCAACAACCTGCCACCCACAACCAACAACCAAATATATGTCGAACATAGCAAATAAATTTTTTAAATACCGAAGCTATACGCCGGTACCGTTTCTCATCCTTATGTTTATGTATGAGGATGCGAATGTTTGGAGTTTGATCTTAGGCTTTGCAATTGCACTTACGGGAGAGCTGATAAGATTCTGGGGCGTAAGCTGGGCGGGAAGTGAGACACGTACGACCGGAAGCGTCGGCGGAACATTTTTAATTATCAGCGGACCTTTTGCCTACATACGCAATCCGCTGTATGCCGGAAATATTCTGATGTATCTCGGTCTCGGCATTATGTCGTTTGCAATTTTTCCTTACCTGCAGATAGTTGCCTTGTTATTCTTCTTCATTCAATATCATTTTATCGTGAAGGAAGAAGAAGGATATCTTGCTAAGACTTACGGCAGCAGCTATGAAGAGTACTGTAAGCGGGTTCCAAGATTTTTTCCGAGGCTGGCTCCTTACAAGTCGAAGGAAGTCGTGCAGCCGCCGTTTGATTGGAAGGACGGATTGAAATCCGAGAAGAGAACCTTGCAGGCGTTTTCGTTTGTAACTCTTACAATTCTTCTCATTTGGATTTTTAGAAGGTATCCTTTGTGAGTAAAAGTATTTTGATGATAGCAGGAGAAGTTTCCGGCGACCTTCACGGTGCCGCTTTGATTACGGAGTTAAAGAGGCTCGACGCCGGCTTGGAGATCTTTGGAATCGGCGGAGACAAGATGCAGGCTGCCGGTATGAAGATTATGTACCACATCAACAGGATGGCTTTCCTCGGCTTTGTTGAAGTGGTGAGGCATATTCCGTTCATAAAAAAGGTGCAGCGTGATTTGTTGAAGATAGTAAAAGAAAAAAATATTGAAAGTGTTGTATTGATTGATTATCCGGGCTTTAACCTGAGTATTGCGAAAAAATTAAAGCGGCTCGGCGTAAAGATAATTTATTACATCTCGCCCCAGGTTTGGGCGTGGGGCAGCGGAAGAATAAAGAAGATTAAGAGTCTTGTTAATAAGATGCTTGTTGTTTTTCCTTTCGAAGAAGAGATGTACAGGAAAGCCGGTATAGATGTCAAGTTCGTCGGTCATCCGCTTCCGGAAAGAATAGACGGGTATAATTTTTTGTCCAGGGATGAGCTTTGCAAGAAGTTCGGTCTGGACGGGTCGAAAGAGATTTTACTGATACTTCCGGGAAGCCGCAGCCATGAGGTTGAAAAGATTTTCCCGGCGTGCATCAAGGCTGCTGAAAGAATTGCGGATGAGTTCAACTTGCAAATTGTAACGGCTTGCTCTTCCAACATCGACGAAAATATTTTTAGAAGCATCGCTGGTGCAGGAAAGTTTAAAGTTATAAAAGACCATACTTACGACCTGATGAAATACGCGAAGCTTGGTATTGTGAAGTCGGGAACTTCAACCTTGGAAGCGGGGTTGTTTGCGCTTCCTATGTTGATTGTTTATAAAACTAATTATCTGACATATCTGATCGGGAAAAATCTTGTCAAGCTCGATAATATCGGTATGGCAAACATAGTTGCCGGCGAGAAGGTGGTGCCGGAGTTAATTCAAAATGCAGCAAACAGCGAGATGATATATTCCGAGTGCAGAAAAATACTTTCGGATAGCCGGTTGTATAATTCAATTAAAGAAAAGCTTGGCTGTATTAAGGAGAAGCTTAAGACCGAAGGAGCTTCGTTAAGAGCAGCCCGGGCAGTCTATGCAATTGTAAATGAAACTTAGGAAGCTCAGACAGGATACTTTAAGAGTTTTAGGAAATGTTTTCCTTCTCGGTCTTGTTAATGTTCTTTGTAAAACTTTGCGGATTACTTTCGTAAACAGGAAAGCAGCCGAGGACCTGGAAAATGAAGGCAAGAATTACGTTCTGGCTTTCTGGCATGGTACAATGCTTTTGCCGTGGTATCTGAACAGGAAGAAAAACTTTGCTGCGCTGACCAGTAAAAGCAAGGACGGCGATCTGCTTGCAAAAATTCTGAAGCACTGGAAGTACGAAGTCGTTAGAGGCTCCAGCAGCACCGGCGGGAATGTTGCGCTGGGAATAATGATAGACTATGCGAAGAATAATTCTTCGATTGCAATTACACCGGACGGACCACGCGGACCGGTGCATAAAATGAAGGCAGGCGCGGTTATTACCGCTAAGAAGAGCGGACTGCCGCTGGTTCTTTGCGGCATCGGAATCAAAAAGAAAAAAAATCTAAAAAGCTGGGACAGCTTTGAAGTGCCGGTTCCGTTTACCAAAGTGAATGTAATTTTTTCTGATCCTGTCTATACGGATGGGACGCTTGATTACGAAGGAACTTCCAAAATAATTTTGGAATGCGAAGCGAAGCTGAACGACTTGCAGAGCCGTGCAGGAAAGTTTTAGGATGCATGTTTGCATGCAAGCATACGCTCATGCTTTTGGTTATTTTATGAATTAATAAAATTCAGACTGGATGTAAACTCCAAGTGAATATTTTAAGAATAATATTACTTCCTTTTGTTCCGGTATATGCCTGCATAATCTGGATTAGGAATTGGTTCTTTGACAAAATGATTTTCAAATCGCATAAGGTGAATGCTGCTGTAATTTCGGTTGGGAATATCACTGTCGGCGGCTCCGGGAAAACACCGATGGTAATCTACTTGTCTAATCTTCTGAAGAGCGAAGGTAGAAATGTCGGCGTATTAAGCCGGGGCTACGGAAGAAAATCCAAGGGCTTTGTATTGGTTTCGAAAGGCAGAGAAATTCTTACTTCGGTTGATATATGTGGCGATGAAATTTATCAGACGGCTCTTGAATGCAGTACTCCCGCGGCGGTTTGCGAAAACAGGGTAGCCGGTGCAGAAAAGTTAATTAAAGAAACCGGTATTGATACTGTTGTTCTTGACGACGCATTTCAACACAGATGGATAGCAAGAGACATAAACTTACTCATCTGTGAGCAGCGGTTTCTGCTTAACGGCTCTGTGCTGAACAAGATGCTTCTGCCGAGCGGGACTATGCGTGAGCCTTTTGGTTCAATTAAACGGGCGGATGCGGTAATCACCAACAGGAAATTTTCAGAACGTGAAGAAATTCCGGGAGACCTGAAAAGACACTTTGCAGACAAAAAGATTTTTACTGCGTACTATATGTC
>JBJKRP010000098.1:0-8621 GCA_046704565.1 Ignavibacteriaceae bacterium
CCTTCCGAACTTGAAAGATAAGACATGCCTGAGGGAAGCGTATCAACAACAACGGCATTGTAAAGAATTCCCGTACCGGAATTCCCAAAATTAATTTTATAAGTTGTAGTCTGCCCGGAGTCCGGAGCTAAATTGGTATTATCGCTATTTGTAATCCACAAGCCTGGTTTCGCTGAACTTGCAGATACGGACATTCCTGCATCAATAGTAAGTAAATTTTCACCTTGAGCTAAATAAAAGCTTTGTGTAAAACCGTTTGAAGGATTCGCGTCAGAATCTAATGTAGTATCGGGAGTATTATGCTCAAGAACAAATATATAGCCTGTAGGAAGAACAAACTGTACTCTATAGGTTCCTGAAATCAGATCATTAAACAAATAATGACCGGTAGTATCGGTAGTTGTTATTTTAAGAAGCGAATCGCTGCCGGTAAATAGTTTAACTGTAACCCCGGGAATCCCTGGATCACCAAACCTTTGAACACCGTCGTTGGGATCGGTATCCTTCCAAACAAAATCGCCGATTGAACCGGAACCGCTCTTATAAACCACCCCTGCGTTTAAACAGGAATAAGCTTCACCGGATGAAAGAGTAACGCAATCTGTCTGACCTGTAGTATCATTTAGCTGTGCGGCGTGAGAATTTAAAGACGAATCGCTGCCCGCATCCTGTGTTGTAAATTTATAAACTTTGTTTCCGTCTATCAGTTGAAATGTTACGTAATAACTTCCCGGGTTCAAGCTGTCGAATTTGTAAGTGCCTGTAGAATCTGTCAACGTCCATTTCTGCCAGATCCCGCTGCAGTTATAAAGGTTAACCGTTACCCACTGAACTCCTTTTTCGCCTTTGGTAATTAAACCGTCATCGTTTTGATCGAACCAAACTTTTCCCGAAAGAGTCGAATGAACATTAGAACCTGAAGGAGCGTTAACTTTTCCGCCATTATAAATTATGTTTTGTACAGTTGCGCCGGTATCAGCAATTTCGCAGCTTCCTGTTGCAAAGCCTAAGCTGCTGCTGCCCTGCTTATAATTAAAATTAAGATCAAGTAAAACTCCATTGCCGATGTTTAAAGGGTTGACATCGAACCAGCTTATTAATATTTGTCCGTTAGTTGCGTTTGGCGGAAGAAACGTTCCATGGCTTGGTCCGTTTGAAGCACCCGTAAATGTCAATACGTTAGGGTCATAATTTATAACAAGGCTTACAGCTCCGATACCGTGAAAATTAGTAACATTTACCGGAACCGAAACCGAAGCAGCGTTCTGAGGTAATGTTGTATCGGGTATGCTGACAGTTATTTGTGCATTAGAAATACCGAAGCCAAGCATAACAATTAAAAACGACATTAGAATTTTTTTCATTTGAATCCTTCCAAGAAATCTCAAGCAGTTTTTCAACTAATATGCCACATCATGTGCTTAAATTTTCTTGTAATCAAATGATTTAGGTAGACTGTCAGGTTAGCAATTGTCCCAACATAAGAAAACGATTACTCTTTGTTCTTTTTTAAGATTGCAGGCGAGCCGCTAATTGAAGTGCAAAAATCCTGGTATGCAATGTAGTTGTTATGGTTTATTTGCCCGGCAAAAACCTTTCCTTTAACTCGAAGATGTTTCCTGAAATGAAATTGAAGTTGTTGAACACATTCCAAACTAGTTCACCAATCTCTTCAGGCTTAATCCATTTGGAATAATCTCCTTTGGAAATCCATTCCCTGTTTGCCGGGGTATCGATAATGTAAGGTGCTACGGCATTAGCAGAAAGATTAATCTCTGCTCCCTCCCGGGCTAAAGTTTTTACCATGTGAATCAATGCGCTTTTCGAGATTCCGTAAGCGCCCTTCTTCGCTTCCTCATGCAAGCCGGTATAAGCCGCAGTAAAGCAAATTGAGCCTCCGCCTGATTCTTTAACAAGCGAAGAGAAATGTTTTGCAAGCAGGAAATTAGTCTGAAGATTTATATTCAGCATCTTTGTAAAGTCATCAAGAGACGTTTCCCGGATAGTTTTCCCGCCGGTAAATCCGCCGACCGTACTGAAAAGGAAAAAGACTTTTTCTTTTTCAGGTCTGATATTTTTAAATACCGAAACAACGTTCTCTTCGATTGCGAGGTCGTTGTTGACAATATTTTCTATATTCAGTCCGGTTATCTTTTGCTTTTCATCCATATGCGAGCCGAAGAGATAAATCTTCTCAAATTGTTTTGAAGTTAAGAACCTGGAAACGCCGTAGCCGAGAGCGCCGTACGCACCGAAAATCAATAATTCTTTTTTCATCTTTTATCCTTCGTAATAGCTGACTAAAATTCCAACCTGGTAACAACACCGTGGAGCTTGTTATACGGCAGCTCGTAGAACCTGACAAATGACGGCGAAATCTTTTTGAAGAATGCGTAAATCCGCAATAAGATATTCTTTGTCGATATATCATCAACGCCGTAAAAAATAACCTTCTCGCTTATTCCCCTTTCTTTTAAAATATCTGTTATGTTCAAAACCTCTAAATAGCCTGTAGAAATTTGAATACCGGACAAACCCTCAGCCAGGCTTTCAACTTCTTTTATTTCTATTCCGTATGGGAAATCGGTCGTCACGATAGAAACTAAAATATTTTTTTCATAGATGATATTTCCCCGGACAATACAGTGCACCATATACGGCGGAATTTCTTCAAAGTTTCTTGTAAAGAATAAGGCAGTCCCTTTAATAACCGAGCCTGCTTTATAAATCTGGCTGTAACTTTCCTTAAATACATCAAGAGCCAAAGGTCGAAATGATTTATGCACTGCCTTTCCTCCGTTAGACCAGAGCTGTATTACCGAAAAAGGAATAAGTGCAATCAGGTAAGACCAGTACCCTCCCGTAGGCAGCTTGTGAAATACTCCGATTAAAAACATAATTTCAACCAAAAGTACAATCACCGCCGCGGACATCTTGAATACACTCTTTTCCAGTTTGAAAATCCAGATCATAAAAAATGCGCTTATGACCATTGTTGTGGTTACTGCCAAACCGTATGCATCGGCTAAGTTATCCGATTTTCTAAACAGTAAAATCATGAAGACTACCGCAACCAGCAAAGTCCAGTTCACGCTGCTAATGTAAATTTGAGATTTCAAGTGAGTAGAAGTATATTTTATCTTCATTAAAGGAAAAACGCGCGTAGTTATCCCCTGATAAACAAGGGACATAAGCGCACTTATCATAGCCTGCGATGCTATTATGGTTGCAAACAAAGTCAAAATAAGAAAAGGGGCATATAATATATCTGAGATTGATCTCACCATGTTGAAAAGGACATAACTAGTATTATGACTTATCTGCACGTATGCGCCCTGACCAAAGTAATTTATTAAAAGAGCAAAAAAAACAAAATACCACGCATGGCGTATTGGCTGGCTTCCGAGGTGTCCCATGTCCGCATATAAAGCCTCTCCTCCCGTTGCGCAGAGAATTACATCGCTTAAAACAAAGAAGCTTGTAAATCCATGATGCAGCATGAACGAAATTGCATACATCGGGTTCAAAGCTAAAAATACGCCGGGGACTTTAACCACATAAAACATTCCCGACAAAAATAAGCTGGCGAACCATATAACCATAATAGGACCGAATGAGGAGGACACTTTATCGGTTCCTCTATATTGAAATGCAAATAGAAGTACGGTAATAATGATTGTTATTAATATTATAGTCCCTGTGCTGATACTGCCGATAGAAGGTATCAACTGGAGCCCTTCAACAGCGGATAAAATACTTATAGCAGGAGTTATAACGCCGTCGCCCATTATAAGTGAAACCCCAACAAAGCCTAAGAATGCGGCAAAGGCTGCCCGTCTGCCGGTCTTAACGTTTCTTGCTAAAATTTCTTTTAGCACTATAATTCCGCCTTCACCTTTTAGACTAAGGCTCATTGCAAGGGCTGCATACCCTAAAGTAACAACTATAACCAACGTCCAAAAAATAAGGGATAAAACTCCCATCAGGTTTTCTTTTGTCGCCGGTAAAAGAGTAAAAATAATTGTAAGAGTATAAATAGGGCTTGTGCCTATATCCCCGAACACTAACCCCATAGCCTGAACTATCTCTTTTACTGATGAAAATTTTTTATCTGAAGCCAATTTTATTCCCGGTACCTTGATTAGTTTTAAGATAATTTTAAAAGTAATGCTTATCTTGTTCTTATCAAAGGATATGATGATTTAGAATAAGTTTTAAAGGAGAGATTATCAGATTTTTTTTCTATCTTTTGCATGTCGTTTCAAAAGCAACCTGTAGACCAGTTTAAAGGATTTCAAGATGAAAAACAAAAAATTTGTAATCATTGATGCAATGGCTTTGACTTATAAAGCCTACTTTGCATTTATTAACCGTCCTTTAGTTACCTCGAAGGGTGAGCCGACATCCGCTGTTTTCGGTTTTGTTAACCAGCTTCTAAAAATACTTGAAGAACACAAACCGGATTATATCGCCGTTGCTTTTGATTCCAAGGAAAAAACTTTCCGGCATGAAAAGTTCGAGAGCTACAAGTCCTCGCGGGCAGCAATGCCTGATGACATGGTTCCGCAGATAGCCAGGATTAAACAGATAATCGAAATGCTTAAAATTCCGATCTATATTCTTCCCAAATACGAAGCAGACGATTTAATAGGAACCGCTGTCAGAGAAGCTTCCGAGAGAGGATTCGAGTCCTACGTATTTACGCCTGACAAGGATTTTAACCAGGTTGTAAGCGACAAAGTAAAAGTTGTAAAGCCCGGCAAGTCTACGGATGAGATTGTAATTTATGATGTAAAAAAAGTAAAAGACGAGTTCGGCTTTGAGCCTAAGCAGATGATTGATTACCTTGCTTTAATCGGAGACAGCTCCGACGACATCCCCGGTGTTGCAGGCATCGGTCCAAAGACTGCAATCCCTCTTATCCAGCAGTTCGGGTCTGTCGAAAAGATATATGAAAACATCGACAAGATTTCGAAGGAAGGGACAAAGAAAAAGCTTCTTGAGGGCAAGGATAACGCATTTATTTCCAAAGAGCTTGCAACAATTGATTGCCGCGTCCCTTTCGAAATGAACTTTGAATCTACAAAATTTGAGAAGCCTGATTTTGACAAGCTGCGTCCTATTTTTGTTGAGCTTGAATTTAAGAACCTCTACAGCCGTCTGCTAAACGTTTACGATGGAGCTGTTGCTGAGCAAGCGATTGAGGAAATTAAAGATGAAAATCTATCGGTCTTTGATAAAAGCAAAGTCAGTTACCAATTAATCACCGACGTAAAGAAAGCCAAATCTTTAGCTGAAAAGCTGAGCAGTCAAACCCTTTTCGTATTCGATACCGAGACGGACAGTCTCGACCCGTTCACCTTGAAAATAGCCGGCGCTTCTTTCGCCTTGAAGCCTAAGGAAGGCTATTTTGTTGCCATAAATCCTTTTGATGAGGATGAAGGTCTATTTGCGAAAACTGCCGGTGAAAGACTTAAATTAAAAGACTTCATAAAACTCTTTAAGCCAGTATTTGAAAATAAAAAGATAAAGAAGGTTTGTCAGAACGGTAAGTTCGACATTGCCGTACTTCGAAGCCAGGGAATTACTGTAAATAATTTTTACTTTGACACAATGCTTGCCAGCTACATTATCGATCCTGATCAGAAGCATGGAATGGATGAGCTGTCGGAGAAATATTTAGGCTACAAACCGATCCCGCTTTCAGACTTAATCGGAACAAAGAAAGATCCGTCCAAAATCTTCGACGTCGATTTAACCGGTCTTTCAGATTATGCCGCCGAGGACGCAGATATTACCTACCGTCTTTTCGACATCTTAAATAAAGAACTGGAGAAAAATAAACTTACCAAGGTTGCCTTTGATGTTGAATTCCCTCTTGCACCGGTTCTTGAAGATATGGAAAGAGAAGGCGTAAGGGTTGACAAGGAATCTTTAAAATCTTTAAGCAAAGACCTGCAGATACTTATTGACAACTATACTAAAGAGATATACAAAGCCGCCGGCGAAGAATTCAATATTAACTCCCCTATCCAGCTTCAGAAAATTTTATTTGATAAGCTCCAGCTAAGGACCGGTAAGAAAACCAAGACGGGGTTTTCAACGGATGCCCGCTCGCTTGAATCGCTTAGAGGCGAACATGAAATCATCGACTTAATCCTTGACTACCGGCAGGTGACAAAATTGAAATCGACGTATGCCGATTCGCTTCCGAATCTTATCCACCCTAATACGGGAAGAATTCATACAAACTTTAATCAAACAGTGGCTTCAACCGGCAGGCTTTCCAGCATCGATCCTAATCTTCAAAATATTCCTATCCGCACCGAGCTTGGGAAAGAAATCAGGAAGGCATTCGTACCGAGAGATAAAAATTATGTTTTACTTAGCGCAGACTACAGCCAGATAGAGCTGCGCATCCTACCAAGCAATACGCGAGACGAAGGATTAACAAAAGCCTTTAACGAAGGTCAAGATATTCCCCGGAGCCCGGCTGGGCTGGTAGTTATCGTTAAGCCCGAAGATGTTACCCCGGACATGCGGCGTAAGGCTAAGGAAGTAAACTTCGGAATACTTTACGGCATTGGTCCGTTCGGCTTGAAGACGAGGCTTGGAGTAACCCAGGCGCACGCCAAGGAAATTATTGAAACGTACTTCAATACGTTCAAGCGTGTAAAAAACTATATGGATGAGTGCGTTCTTAAGGCAAGAGAAAAAGGATTTGCCGAAACACTTCTCGGCAGAAGAAGATTCTTAAGAAATATTAACAGCAGCAACAGGGTTGTCCGCCAGTTTGAAGAACGGGTAGCGATCAATATGCCCATCCAGGGATCAGCCGCCGACATGATAAAGATCGCTATGATTAACATCCATAACGAATTTGCAAAAAGGAAAACACTATCTAAAATGGTTCTCCAGGTTCACGACGAGCTTCTTTTTGATATCCATAAGGATGAAATTGAAGAGTTGAAGCCTATCATCAAAAAATTAATGGAGAATACCATCCCGATGAAAGTTCCGATCGTTGTTGAAATAGGAACCGGGGATAACTGGCTGGATGCACATTAATTATGCTTCAGTCTTCTAACAACCAAAACAGGTTTGCTTTCGTTATTCATTCTATCAAGTGCGGTAACAACATACGCATACTCAGCACTTTTATCATTAGCAGTTGTGTCAACAAATTCAGTTTTATCGGCGTTTTGAATTTTTAAAATGTGCCATGCATCTTCAGTGTTTATCTGCGAAGGATTATTAAACCGGTAGATAACATACTTATTGGCAGTGTCTCCATCGGAAGCTCTAACGGGCTTATTCCATTTAAGGACAATAGAAGTTCCTTTCATAGAGGCATTCAAATCATCCGGCGGCAGAGGCGGGATCGAATCTTTCCAGGTCATTGCGGGTATTAAAGCGGGATATTTATAATAAGCTTTTAGCGAATCGGCAAAGTGAGAATAGTTATCGGCGATAGATTTAGCGCTGTAGAATACTGTGCCGTAGGTTCTAATCATCTGCCTGCTTAGCCTAATTTCTTTTTCAAGCTCATCGGGTGAGCCCTTATAATCAGGTGCAGCCATCTTAGTTGAAAAAATCCCGACATAAACCTGCCGCGCACCGGCAACGGTAGCCCACCATGGAAGCAGGCTTCCGTAATCTGCCGCTTTATTTCCGATTGCCCAATAAAGCTGCGGAAGGATATAATCAACCGTCTTATCTTTAAGCCACGTTACAGGATCGCAGTACAAAGTATTATATGACTCAAAGCCTTTTGTGTATGCAAATTTATTTTCCACAATTCCAAAGGGACTGATACCAAACTTGACGCGGGGATTTATTGCCTGGATAGTATCATAGACTTCCGCAACCATCATGTTAATATTATTCCTCCGCCAGTTATTTATATTCCTGAATGCGCCTTTGTATTTTTTAAAGGTTGCTGCATCCTCATTTGTTACCTTGGGGGAATACGGATAGAAATAATCATCGAAATGAATCCCATCCACATTATATCTTCTGACTATGTCGGCAACAATATCTGCAATATAGTTTCTCACGGCAGGTAATCCGGGGTTTAGAATCTTCAGCGTCTTAAATTTTAAAATCCAATCCGGATGAATGACCGAAATATGTTGCGGCGAAATCTTGTACTCGCCTATAGTCTTCACCGCCCTATAAGGATTAAGCCACGCATGCAGTTCCATTCCTCTAAGGTGAGCTTCCTTAATTGCAAGCTGCAGCGGGTCGTAATAAGGATTGGGAGCCCTGCCCTGCTTTCCCGTCAGCCAGTACGACCAGGGCTCATATTTTGAATTGTATAAAGCATCGCATTCTGTTCTTACCTGGAAGAACACAGTATTAATTCCTGCAGCTTTCAGTTTATCAAACATTTTCTTTAGCGAGGCTATCTGCTGCTGAGATGAGTCATTTTTATTCGGCCAGTCAATGTCGGCAACCGTTGCAATCCAGGCGCCCCGCACTTCTCTCTTAGGATAAACATACTGGGAATTTACATTCACCTGTGAAATGAACAACAATGCGAACAAAGCGCAAAAGAAATATCTCATTTTTCTCTACTTACTTCCGGTAAAAATTTTTATTTTTGCAAAATATTTTTTTGA
>JBJKRP010000099.1:0-3587 GCA_046704565.1 Ignavibacteriaceae bacterium
AATGGATTTTACCGATGGCAAACTTCTCGTTTGCGCCCGGATGGCACTTGCCGCATGTCTTTGCAAGATTGCCTTTATAAACGCTCGACCTCGGATCGGTGGGAGGTAAAATATCGTGCGCACCATGACAGCTTGCGCAGTTAGCTACGGTAGTAGCACCTCCCTGCAAAGCTAAGCCGTGATAACTGTTTTTAAAAGTACTCCATCTGTTAGGGTTTAAGCCGTACTTTGCAGAAATACCCATCGAGCTGTGGCACTTTGAACAAATCTGCTGCGACAGGTTTGCATAAGAGGTAGGCGCTTTCGGATTGGTAGGCTTCATAATATTATGCTCGCCGTGGCAGTCCGTACAAACAGGCGCATCTAAATGCCCTTCTTTAAGCACGGCAACTCCGTGAACGCTTTCCTTATATTTGGCAGCAATCTCTTTATGACATTGTCCGCAAGTATTCGGTATATTAAGTTTGTTAACTGTTGAAGTCGGATCGCTTGCCGGTTTCATTTTATGGGCTGTATGGCAGTTAACGCAGTTTGCAACTTTGCCGTTCCCTTCGCTTAAAAGCTTTCCATGGATGCTGTTTTCGTAAGAAGCAATAAAACCTGCCGAAGGAGAGGTCCTTGCTTTTATCTGCGGGTTATCAAGATGACAGGAGAGGCATAATTTTTCCTGAGCTAATTTAACCACTGCAGTATCTTTAATTGTAATTGAGGTAATCTGGTGTTGATGACATGTAAAGCAATTCGGCGAGCCTTTAACGCCTTCTCTTAATCCATTTGCGTGGGCGGAAGTTACAAATTGCGCCTTCTCCGGTTTATGGCAGCTTCCGCAGGCTTCAACAATATTCGAATTATTAAACTTTGAGCCCGGCACTTTGGGGGAAATAACATCATGGGTGCCGTGGCAGCCTACGCAGTTCACGTCCGGTCCGCCGCTAACGGTATTGGCATTTAACATTTGCGGATGGAACGGATGCTTTAAGGCTATACCCTTATGACATGACTGACAGTCGATGGGCTGTATGTTTTTCTTGTGCGGTATATTATTAATATCGAAGCCGGTATGGCAGGCAATACACTGAACCTTTGCATGGGCAGAATGGGCAAGAACGTTTGAATCAACATAAAGTGAAATTGTCTTCTTGTCCTTGGTCATTGTAAGAGTGCAGTCTGAATGGCAAGTAAGGCAGTCATCGTTAGTTTGAGCACCAAGTTTACCTGTAGTTACTAATACAAGAAAGGAGTGTACTTAGATGAAAAGTACATAATTGGGAAGATGCATTATGCGTGGATTGGATTTGTTTTTTTTGCTTACCATTTGCGAACAAGTAACTAACATGACTGCCTACCTGCAAAATCGAATAATTCCATAAATTAAATAATTCCTTTATAGTCCCACTCACCTTCGGTCTTTATTGAATTATTCGTTTGACCTAATCTTAAAAATGCCAAAGAACTTAATCCTTCTCCCGAATTGTCAAATGAAACATCTATGTTTTTATTGTAAAAAAATTTATTAATGCCTCTTGTTTAATCTGCATTCTAAATATGCACGTCGTATCAATTTTTACATTCTTATTTTTCGTGCTTAAAGAATTCCAAACTTCCGCTGTTCAATGCTTCAGACTAAATTCTTTTCAACCAATTGTAAACGCAACTCCAAACAGCGCGACAACCAGAAAAACAAAAAGCAAATAATAAATAACGTTCTTCATTTTAATTTCCTTTTTCGTATAATAATTTTTCCCGCAACCTGTTTAGTCCTTTCAATTCAAAAATGAATTACCGAAAGTATTCAACATATAATTTTTATCTGCAAGGCTTTGAAACTGCAAGTTGGTTTCTGCAGACCGGCTATTAATTTTTATAACCGGAATATTTGTTTTCTTCAGCACCATCTCAATTGTACTCGCATTAGATGCAGTTAAATTTGAATGCAGATTAGTTTCTTCCATAACTATTAAGTCGACCTTCTCACTTTCTGCATATCCGGCAATAACCTCATCAGTGCACCCGAACATTACAACTTGAGAAATATTCAAATTATCCTTAATGTTTTCTCTTATGTAACGGTTCATTTCTATTCTGCCGTTCTCTTCAAGGCTAAGTTGAAGCTCGTTCATTTCAGGAATAGCGGCAGGAATGCTCTCGTATGCTTCCATGTCAATAACATATAGAATAATAAGCCGTGCGTTGTAAAGCTTAGACATTGATACTGCATATTCCAGTCCAGTCAATGAATAACTTGTTAAATCAGTCGGAAATAATATCTTTTCTATCTTTATCATTCTCTAACCTATCCTGATCAAATCTGTTTATTAAGGACAAAGAATATGCCGTAAAACTTTTTATAAAAAAGCATGTTACCACGCCTGAAATTGTTGAAGAAAACCACAATTGAGAATAAGGAATAAACAGGCTTCTCAATTTTGGGATTATTTTTTTCGCTTTGTTGACAATGGCAACGGTTTAAAAATTACATTGCTCTCCTATTGCTGTTATATGATGAAGATGTAACAAAATAACCTGAAGTTAAAGCAATTTAACTTGAAGATGCAGCAGGTAAATTGGAAGATGAAACATTTCAATTGGGAGATATAGCATTTCAACTGGAAGATAAAGTATTTAAATAGGAAGATTAAGTATTTAAATAGGAAGATTTAGTAAAGTAATGTGAAGGAACGGCAAAGCAAGTAGAAGTTATTATTAAGAAACTTGAAGAGAGTTAAATATACCTGAGCCTTAAAATAAAGACGGCTTGCTTTACTCCAATCCGCATCTGCGCCTTTCTAAAAGTTAAAGAAGGTTGTTGGCTTTTTATTTAGGAATATCGGAAAGCCGTATTTGCTTTCCGTACACTGTTAATGTCGAAGTTGTTTATTTCTCATTTAACCTCCGGTGCTGAAGCCGGAGGTAAATTCTATTTCCACTAAAAAAAAGAGTCATAAATTAATGCCGCCGCTCAATTAATTCAGCAGCCTTAATAAAAAATCAAAAAATTAATTCAAACCAATGCCGGGATAAATCGTACTCGGCTTCCGGTGAAATAATATTTCTGAATTCATTTACGGATGAGTCATATTTATAGTCTTTTTCCCATGAAGAGATATTTTTAACTATGTCCTTCAAGGCATCAACAATCAGTAATAATTCATCGTCCGTCATTGTCGGATGCAGTGAAAGTCTTACCCATCCCGGCTTTTCGGAATAATCGCCGTGATCGATTTTTTCTGTTATATGATGAGATTGAGCGGGACTTACATGAAGAAGATAATGACCGTAAGTGCCGGCACAGGAACATCCTCCTCTAACCTGAACGCCAAAACGATCATTCAGCAGCTTTACAACCAGGTTATAATGAATGTTATCTATATAAAATGAAATTGCACCGAGACGATCTTCGATGTTACCGGCAAGAATATGCAGTCCCGATATTTTTTTAAGTTCACTTAAAGCTTTCTTCACCAGCAGGGATTCCCTTTCTTCAATTTTATCAACGCCCATTTTTTCCTTTAATTCAACACAAAGAGCAGCCTTAATTGTTTGGAGGAACGCCGGCGTTCCGCCGTCTTCACGGAGCTCGATATTGT
>JBJKRP010000100.1:0-3165 GCA_046704565.1 Ignavibacteriaceae bacterium
TTTTGATAGGAACGACTACTTCCAGGATTTCCGGTTTGCAGTTGCAGGTGTTCACAACTATGCGCTTTGTAAAAATAAAGCACGGGGTGCAAATGAGGTTGTTGAATTTGAAAATGATTTACCCGAATTTACGAAAGCGGGTGTATTAAAGTATCTTTTTCAATATGCAAAAGAATAAAAAATTTATAGAGAACCTGGAAAATGTATTCAGAACTTCCGGCTCACAGGAAGAACTTTTTGATACCTTTAGGCTGTCGATTGAAAACCGGATTAAAGACGAAGAGCTTTACAAGATACTGCTGCGCAACAAGGCGCTGTCAATTGATGAAATTTTAATGTACACCGAAAAGATCTGCAAAGTGTTTCCCGACTTATCATACAGCATTTACTATTGTGTCGCGCAACTGCTCGAGTCCATCTCTTCATACGGCAAACATAATGAAAGAGCACTCGATTATTATATAAAAGCCTCTGCTTTGATCCCGTCTTCGAACGAGCCTTATCTTGCAATTGCTAAAATGTATAACAATGAGTTGAACGTACCAAGGTTTGAAGTTGTAGTCGAAAAGCTGGAAGAGGGAATTTCTAAAGTTGATGTTAAAAGTCCTCTCTGCTTTGCCCTGTCCAATCTTTACCTAAACCGGGGAGAGGATGAAAAAGCATTAAGCTGCCAAAAGCTCGGTGAAATTTATCAAAGGGAAGGGAAGTAATCTAAATAGTTGTATCCTATCGAAAAATAAAATTCGGTATCGCCCCAGCTTAGCGGATTTCCGGGGAGATCTTTTACAAACATAAAACTTTTCCCAACCGAAAAATCGGCGGGACCTATCGGCGTATCGAATGAAAGCGAGAGACCGATGCCGTGCTGTAAATCCTTAAATCTTATTGCTTCGGGTCCGGGCCAAACCGAGCCCAAATCATATCTCGCCTTAAAATATGTATTGAAAAAAATCTTAAACGGTAAAAGATACCTGTATTCAAGCGATGCAAGGAAAATCTGCGTTCCCCTAAATTGATTGTCTCTCATCCCGAAAAAAGAATTTTGCCCGCCAAGTGAATACCGTTCGCTTAGAGGCATTGTCTTATCTCCGAATCCTATAGTAAAGCGGGGCGAAATTGTATAAGAATTTGATATGGTAAAATAACTTTTATAATTGAAATTAATGTCGGTAAAACCGACGTCGCCGCCCCAGAATGTTTGCGCCGATTGATATTCTCCCTTGAAATACATTCCTTTTAACGGATAGGGATATCTATCCTGCGTATCTATTGTCGAGCTTACTTTTAGGCTTACTATCTTTGTCGTGTACGGATTAACAATCGAATTATGAAGATTCCTAATCTGTTCGGTCTGGTATAAACCTTCAAAGATGAGGTTGCCGAATTTTTTTACCTGGGTGCCTATTGACAACGATCCCCCGTAAAATATCTGCCTGTACTCTCCGTTCTGCAAATAAGAAAATTTATGGACTGAAGTCGACGGAGCTTTTTCGTAAGTATAAACATCGTTAAAGCGATAAAAAGCATTTATCTTGTACGTAAGATAGGTATCAAAAATCCGGTTGGACTTGTGCTCAATTTCAAAGGCTCTATTTCTGCCGCCAACAAGCATCAACAAGCCAAGCTCGGTGCCGCTGCCAAATAAGTTATCATCTATAAAATCAAGGCTAAGCTGGGCATTATATTCATTATCGTCCCTAAAGCCTAACCTTATCAGGCTCGATTCTTTTTCCTGCACCTCAATATCGAGCACGTTTTTTCCGTCTTCATCTTTTTCATTTAGATATACTTCATTAAATAGGTTTGTACTCCTAAGGTTTATTAATCCCTGCTTAATCTGATCATAATCAAAATAGCTTCCTACCCTAACCGGGACTTCTCTTGTTATTATTGAAGGGTTTGTGTAGCGGTTTCCTAAAATCGAAATCTTATCTATTCTTCCTTCATCAAAAAATATTTTAAGCCCGCCGGATTCCTTATTGAAACTTATCTTTGTAATCTCTGCTAGTGAATATCCTTTTTGGCGGAATAAATCAACGGCATTTATTGCATCCGAACAAATTAACCTCGCATTATACGGTTGTTCCAAAAGGTTGTTAAAGCAGGCAAGAACCGATTTTTTATCTATTACCGTTACCCCTACTACGCCAATACTTTTTACCGTGGGGTTATAAACCGGAATAAACTTTACAGTAGAATAATTCGGGTATACTTTCACCTCCGATTTAATATCTTCAAGCGATCCCCCGGAATAAATGGTGCTTAAATCTTTTAAGATTTCATAATTGGAAACGGAATCCTGTGTGGCATATTTTTGAAGGTAAGGCATCTCAAGCGAAGACGCACCGGCATTAACCAAAACGTTTTTTATATAGAACGGCTTTGTATTCAAATTCTTTTGGAAGACCGAATCAAGCTGAAGTTTGATTTCTCCTATCTCAGGAATTACAGATTCGTAGCCCTTTATTATTAACGAATCAGGCTCCGAAAAATCATTAAGCTGAATATCATCAAGCTGGGGAGTAATAACGGCATTGGCATATTTTAATTGATCCTCATTCAGGCGCTGCATTGGTATGCTGACTACCTGGTCGGCAACATTCCAGGGAAGAGACAACTCTCTTTCCGGATGCAGGTCGCTTGTTGTGTTTACGGCGATAACATAATCTCCTCCCAGCTCGGAAGCAATCTTTACGGGAATATTTGCAACCAGACCGCCGTCAACTAAAGTAAGTGAGTCCATCTTTACAGGCGCCAGGAAAAACGAAACACTTGAACTTGCTCTCATGGCTTCGCTTAACGGACCGCTGTCCAGAATAACCGGCTGACCGGTAACTAGGTTAGTACAAACTGCGCGAAACTTGGTACGCAGCTCATTAAAGCTTGAATCGACATGTATTGGTGCCTGAAAAGTTAATAGATTTAAGAAACTTGAAATCTTCTGTCCGCTGTTCAATGAGGTAGGAAGTACGAAGCTAAAGCCTTTTAATCTTAAGGCAATAATCGCCTTGTCTTCACTTATCTTTTGATCAACAAACAAGTCTCTCCTGTTGGTTTCCCTGTCCGAAGCCAGAAGATTAGACCAGTCCGTATTCAAAACGATAGAATCGAGTTGATCCAGGTTGTAACCCGAGGAGTAAAGCCCGCCGATTACACTGCCCATGC
>JBJKRP010000101.1:0-3750 GCA_046704565.1 Ignavibacteriaceae bacterium
TATTGATAGCGATAAGAGAATGGAACCGTGGCGCGAAAAGGCGGTTAAACTCGGTTATAAATCTTCGGCAGCATTTCCAATTTTTTTTGATAACAGGGTTACCGCTTCTTTAAACGTTTATTCGGAAGAAAAAAATTTTTTCCGGGAAACAGAAATCAAATTATTCAGCGAAGTTTGTACTGACATTTCGTTCGCACTTGAAACAATTGATATTGAGAAGAAGAAACAGCAGGCTTTGTCTGATTTGCGTAAAGCCTCGCTGTATGCGCGCGGTTTACTTGAGGCAAGCCTTGATCCTTTAGTTACAATAAGCCGGTAAGGAAAAATTACGGATGTAAACGAAGCCACAGTTGCTGCCGCCGGCATAAAGCGTGAGCAATTAATCGGAAGCAGCTTCTCGAATTATTTTACCGAGCCCGAAAAGGCAAACGAAGGATATAAACAGGTAATTAAAGATGGCTATGTAAGGGATTATCCATTAACAATCAGAAATATCTCCGGGAAAAATATAGACGTACTTTATAATGCAGCGGTTTATAAAAACGAAGAAGGGGAAATCCAGGGAGTTTTTGCCGCTGCAAGAGATATTACCCAGCGTAAGAAGGCTGAAGAAGCTGTTAAAGCAGAGCGAAAAAGAATGAATGACTTGATGGAAATCCTTCCGGCATACCTGGTGCTTTTAAACCGGGATTATCATGTCCCTTATGCAAATCAGTTTTTTGAAACACGGTTTGGAAAATCGAATGGCAAAAGGTGCTATGAATATCTTTTCGGCTTTGATAAGCCGTGCAATAACTGCGAGACCTTTAAAGTCTTTAAAACTAATGCACCGAATAGATGGGAATGGACAGGTCCCGATAATAGAAATTACGACATTTATGATTTCCCCTTTACAGATACCGATGGTTCAAAACTGATTCTTGAAATGGGGATTGATATAACCGAGCGGAAAAAAGCAGAAGAAGCAGTTAAGACCGCGAATGCTTATAACCGGAATTTATTGGAAGTAAGCATCGATCCGCTTGTTACAATCAGCGCCGATGGAAAAATTACCGATGCTAACAATGCTGCGGAACTGTTTACCGGGGTTTCCAAAAAAGATTTAATCGGCAGCAATTTTTCAAATTACTTTTCTGAACCGGATAAAGCGCAGATGGGCTACCAACAGGCATTTCAAACGGGATACGTTCAAGATTATCCCCTGGAAATAATGCATATAGACGGACACAAAACGCCGGTCTTATATAATGCTTCTATATTTAAAGATAAAAACGGAAATGTTTCCGGCGTTTTTGCCGCAGCCAGAAATATTTCCGCGCAAAAAAAAGCGGAAGAAGAAATAAAAAAACTGAACGAAGACCTCGAGTATAAAGTCTTACAGCGCACCTCACAGCTCGAATCGGCAGTTAAAGAGCTTGAAGCGTTTTCTTATTCCGTATCTCATGACTTGCGTGCGCCGTTAAGAGCGCTTGACGGATTTGCCAGGATTCTTCTTGAAGATTATTCGTCAAACCTTGACGATGAAGGCAAGAGATTTTTGAACATAATTATGACAAATGCAAAGAAGATGGGGATACTGATTGACGACCTTCTTGAATTTTCCCGATTGAACCAGAAGGAAGTAAATGTTTCAAGAATCACCATGGACACAATGGCAAAATCCACTTACCTTGAATTAGTGCCGGAAAATGAAAAAGATAAAATCGATTTTAAAGTACATAATTTACCGGATGCTGCCGGAGACAGTTCTATGATACGGCAGGTATGGAGTAATTTGATCGGGAACGCTTTGAAATTTACATCGCATAACAAAAATGCACGGGTTATAGAGGTCGGCAGCCGCATAGAATCAAACGAAAATGTCTATTTTGTAAAAGACAACGGCGTCGGCTTCGATATGAAATATTCGAATAAATTATTTGGAGTATTTCAAAGGCTGCATAAGGCAACAGAGTTTGAAGGTACCGGAGTCGGGCTCGCTATAGTACAGCGCATTATCCACAGGCACAACGGACGCGTCTGGGCTGAAGGCAAGCTTAATGAAGGACCCGTTATTTATTTTACATTACCTAAAAGGAAATAAAATGGAAAACAACGTAATTGACATTCTGCTGGTGGAGGATAATCCTTTTGACGCAGAGCTGACACTCCGCGCTCTTAAGGCTATAAAGATACTGAACCACGTTCAGGTCCTTACGGATGGCGAAGAGGCTTTAAATTATTTATTTGGCTTAGGCGAATATGAGGGAAGAGACCTAAATCTGAATCCTAAGGTAATATTTCTGGATTTAAAATTACCGAAGGTTGATGGTCTTGAGATTCTAAAACGATTAAAGTCCGATGAGCGTACTAAAACCATCCCTGTTGTAATTGTAACATCATCAAAGGAAGAAAGAGATGTTGTTAAAAGTTACAAGCTTGGAGTAAACAGCTATATAGTAAAGCCCGTCAACTCGGATAATTTTATAGAAGCGATTAAGGAACTTGGATTTTACTGGCTCATTCTAAATCAACCGCCGAAATAATTAAATAAGAAAAAGGAATAGTTATGGAAGATCCGTTGAGGGTCTTAGTTGTTGAAGATCTGCCGTCTGATTTTGAAATCATAAAGAGAGAAATTAGAACGGCAGACATCAACTGCATTTTTACATGCGTCGATACAAAAGAAGACTTTATTAATGCTTTAAATAATTTTAAGCCGGAGTTTATACTTTCCGATTATTCATTGCCCCAGTTTAACGGCATGGAAGCATTAAAGATTGCAAAGGAATTTGACCCGCTTATTCCCTTCATTATTGTTACAGGCTCTATTAATGAAGAGACTGCGGTTGCATGTATTAAAGCCGGCGCCGAAGACTACGTTATTAAAGAGCATATAAGACAGCTTGCGCCGGTACTGCAAAATGCTATGCTCAATAAGCAAAATTTGCTGGCAAAGCTCGAGGCGGAAAAAGAATTACTTATGAATGAGCAGCATCTGCAAACTATAGTTGAAGCAATTCCCGACGGAATATTAATACTTGATAGTAACTTCGTAGTACTTTTTGCGAATAAAAAAGCAAAGGTGTGGCTGACTGCAGAGCATGAGGAAATAATCGGTACAAAGCTTAACTGCAATCTTGAACTTTCTAAAAAGACTGAATGTCGAATAAATCTTAGCAGTGGCATTTCAGGTAAAGCAGAGATGTCAATGACGGAAATAAAATGGGATAATGAACCTGCATATCTTGTGATGCTTCGTGCTGACACTCTTCATGTGCTACCGGCACAGCAATCTGCAGAATAGAAGTGAAAAAAAGAATAATAATAAAACGCGATAGGCTGAAATATTCTTAACAGGTCAAGACAAATAAAGCAACGTAACGCCTTTAGGCATAAAATATTGAACGAGGATAAATTAAATATCTTCTCCTGCCTTTTGGAAACCTCGTTATTCAAATTTATTGCAAGTCAATTGGAATATAAAGCTCGATGAAGATAGTTAAAATATTTCCTGCTTTTCTCTTGCTTATTTTAATACTTCAAACTAAGGCTGCTTTTCCTCAGATAAAAACCGACATTAACGGCTATCTTCAATACCGGTTCACCGATAACTATCTGGATCAGACCAACTTTTCAATTAGAAGAGCTAAGCTATGGGCGGTCGGAACATATCCATTAGACTCTCAAGAATGGGGCTACAAAGTTCAGACGATATTCCACAATAAACAGGGTTTCCAGTTTCATCTTCAGGATGCATACCTGACATAC
>JBJKRP010000102.1:0-2882 GCA_046704565.1 Ignavibacteriaceae bacterium
AAATAAGGCAAGCCAAACTTTAACAGTCTTTTCAACAGATCAAAGCGGATTTTAATTTTCAAATTATCCGCAACCGTAGGAATGAGCAAAGCAAATGATGCGAGCGAGGCAATCAAATTGCTCAGGAAAACTGCCTCAATTCCCATCTTCAATTTTAAAATCAGAAAAAGATTTAGAATAACATTTACCGAAATGTTTATCAGCTTAAACGTAGAGAATTTTTTTGCCTTGTTCTCAAGCCGGAGAGTTAAGAATGGAATTACATTCAGCGCATCTATAAATAAAATGCCGACGACATAATTCATCAAATAAAAATTTCCATGCGGAATATCGAGCACGGAAAATATCGGCTGCCTGAATAAGTAAATAATTCCGCCGATTACAATCCCGGTAACAAATACGGAAATGTACGGCGTTGAGAAGTTGTCTTTCTTATCTCCGACTTCCGGGTTGGAAGCATACTTCAGAAAGGCGGCATCCATTCCGTACATAAAAATAATATTTAAGAGCGCAATGAACACGTAGAAGTTAGTAAATATTCCGAAGTCTCTTGTACTAAAGACATTGGTATAAAACGGCGTAAGAAGAAAAGTAAGGAATCTTCCTACTATTGTACTGATGCCGTATATGCCGGTATCTTTTGTTAGCTGTTTTAGTTTATCGAACATTTATCTCTAAAGAAATATCCAGCGCCTTAACGCTGTGAGTAAGCGCGCCAA
Source organism: Ignavibacteriaceae bacterium (assembly GCA_046704565.1). Lineage (GTDB taxonomy): Bacteria > Bacteroidota > Ignavibacteria > Ignavibacteriales > Ignavibacteriaceae > FEN-1297. The sequence goes on from JBJKRP010000102.1 coordinate 720, forward strand.
CTGAAATATAATCAACGCCTGTCCCGGCGATAGCTTTAATTGTATTTAGGTCTATCCCGCCGGAGGCTTCGGTCATGCATTCGCCTCCAATTAAATCGACTGCTTTCTTCATTTCATCTAATTCAAAGTTGTCAAGCATAATGAAATCGACACCGCAGCTTAAAGCTTCGCTTACCTGTTGGAGGCTTTCGGTCTCAACCTCGATTTTATATCCGGAATTATTTTTCTTTCTAAACTCTTTACACGCTTCTACTGCTTTTGTAATTGAGCCGGCAGCGGCAATATGATTATCCTTTATTAAAAACATATCGTACAATCCAATGCGGTGGTTTGTTCCTCCGCCGCTCTTTACCGCAAGCTTGTCGAGTTCGCGCAATCCGGGAACGGTCTTTCTTGTGTCTAAAATTTTAGCTTTGGTATGCTTTATCTTTTCTATGAATAAGTTTGTCATCGTAGCAATACCGCTCATCCTCTGGAGAAAATTTAATGCGGTTCGCTCTGCAGTCAGCATTGATGCCGCACTGCCTTTGATTTTTGCAATAATCTTACCGGCACTTACCTTTTCTCCGTCAGAGACTTTCCGCTCAAATGAAAGCTTCGGGTCAACAATTTTCAGAAGCATATCAACTACTTCCAGACCTGCAATAACTCCTTCTTGCTTTACAAGAAACTCTCCGGTCCCCATCAGATTATCCTGAACAATCGCCTTAGTTGTTATATCACCCTCGCCGATGTCCTCAGCTAAAGCATCTTTAATTATTTTTTCTATGTTATCCTTATTCATCTTAAATTATTCATTGTTAATTACAAATTTTTAATTTTCGAAGAACGGCTTCATTGCCTCGACGAAAAACTCCGGCGGTCTTACAGGCTTCCTCGTTTCTGCTTTAATAAAAACATGTTCCGTAAAGCCTTCAACAAGCAGCTCACTCGTCTCTTTCCTATTAATTGTATAATCGATATGAATTCTGAATGCCGGATAGTCTTTTACTTTTGATTCTATAATTAGAATATCATCGTACCTTGCCGGGATAATAAACTTAGCATAAGTCTCCACCACCGGCAGCAGGTATCCCTTGCTTTCAATGAAATGGTACGGCAACCCGTTTTCGCGAAGCATCTCGGTCCTGCCGACTTCAAAGTACTCGAAATATTTCCCGTTATAAACAAACTTCATCTGGTCGGTATCGGCATACCTGACTCTTATTTCCGTTTTATGAATTAACATCCTGATTATAAAAATATTATGACTGTTCAAATTTATTAAAAGGAAGGATAAGATATTATAGAGATTAAATCTTTTCCCAATCTTCTTTTGAAATATTCGCTTGTTTAAGAATTCTTGATAATAATTCTTTACCAATATCACGTTTATGAGGGTTTGGAATAGTAATAGTCAAGGTTTCTTTAATCATGAATGGATGTTTGCCTCCCGAATATGGTCCACAAATCCAAATAATATAAGAGTGCTGATCAAATCTTTATATTTGATTGGACAAATGGTGGCATTAAGCAGCGGCTTCTTTTTTAATTTTTATTTCTATACCATCGACGGTTGGTATATTAAGGTTTTTATAAATACGAAATAATATCCACTCTTCTAAAACTTCTTCCAATTCTTTCCTGCATTCCTCCAAAGTATCGGCATTGGCGTATACTCCCTGGCATTCACGAATTTCACCGTAGTAAGATTTGTCGTCATTTAAAATCTCATAGTGTGTGTGTTCCATTGCCTTATTTATGTATTTCGTAAGCATGATTACTCCTACTCTACATATGCGCCCATCTTGCCAAACTTCTCGAGACGGGTTTCAACTAACTTGTCCGTTTTTATGTTGGATAAGTGAGTAAGCTCATCTTTTAAAACATCTTTCAAAATCTTTGCAGCTTCCTGGTGATCTTTGTGCGCGCCGCCGAGAGGCTCCGGAATAATTCTATCGATCAGTTTCTGTTCAAGCAAATCAGGCGCAGTCAGCTTCAAAGCTTCCGCTGCCTGTTCCTTATAATCCCAGCTTCGCCATAAAATACTTGAACATGATTCAGGGCTGATAACAGAATACCAGCAGTTCTCCAGCATTAAGATTCTGTCGCCGACTCCAATTCCCAACGCACCGCCGCTTGCGCCTTCGCCGATAATTGTTACAATGATCGGGACTTTCAGCC